>JBGSTO010000573.1:0-18533 GCA_041736465.1 Anaerolineales bacterium
CAGGGATGCGCCCCACCAGCGCAGCAGGCGTCACCCCACCCACCGGGGCAGCCTCTGCAAAAGTGGGCAGCGCCAGCGGCGGCGGGGCAGTGAAGGTCGGCAGGCGCGTGGCAGGGATATCCACCAGGAACTGAGCTGCCAGGGTCGGGTCTACGGTGGGTGTGGTGCGCGGGGTGGGCGTCGGCGGCGGGATGACGATGGGCACGCTGCCCTCGAAATCCACCAGGTAGCGGTAGATCCAGGCGACGCCGCCCGGCACACCTGGATAGGCGATCTGCAGCCAATCCCCGCCGGCAGAACGCCCCAGTACGGGCACATCTTGCCCGGCGATCACCACCCCGACTTCGGGATAGTACAATCCCGGCCCGCTGCGCACATTGACCGATTCATACTCCCGGGTGATGCGCGCGGTTTCACCCGGCGGGGTTCCGGTGACCGTGGCAATCGACACAGTAGGAAGCTGCGCCGGGTTTCGAGCCAGACCCACCCCCGTTTGCAGCGCCAGGGCAGCCCCCACCAGCAGAGCGGCGATCAGCACCAGCAAAATCAACATGCGCTTCATGACACCTCACAAAAACAGGGCATTGGGGCTGAATACCTGCGCCCCAACACCCCCAATTTACCCCTGATTGATGCAACTCCAACCGATTATAATTCAGACTGCAACCGATTTCTGCGCCTCTCGTAAATGATTCATAAGCTGCCTGCGTGACAATCTGCATTTGCAGCCACGGTCTCGAGAGCGTGCTTCGCAGCGATACGTATCGAAAGGACGGCCATGCCCCCATCGGAAATGCGGATCTACCACGGTGACATCCAGCCAGGGGATTTTGCCCGCGCTCTGCTTGCCGAATTCAACCGCAGCAGCCTGCGGGTGCAGCAGTTTGGCAGCGGCGAGAAGATCGCCGTGCAAATCGCCACCAGCCGGCAGCCTGAGCGCGGCGGGCAAACCGCGCTGACGGTTCAACTGCAGAAAGTTGCCGATGGTGTTGCCGTACAATTGGGCCAGCAGGCCTGGCTGGGGGTAGCTGCCAGCCTGGGTATGACAGCCCTGTCTGCCTGGCGTAATCCCTGGAGCTTGCTTTCCAGGTTGGACGATCTAGCCCAGGATATCGAAAACCTGCGCCTGTCCGAGCAGGTCTGGCAGGCGATCACCCAAGCTGCCGAGACCCACGGGGCGTCTTTCGAGCTATCTGAGCGCCTGCGCCGTATGATCTGCGAGTACTGCCACACGGGCAACCCCACGGGCGCCAGCAGCTGCATCGCCTGCGGTGCGCCGCTGGGGAGGGTGCAGCCACGCACCTGCACATCTTGCGGGTTCGTGGTGCGCGGCTCCGAGAGAGCCTGCCCGAACTGCAAGAAACCTTTGTAATCCTGTTATGCTGCAGGCTTGTTACACCGCGGCCTTGATTGGCGATGTGGGATAACTGGCAGCCGGGTTGTGCCAGACGCGCCCATCTGCCCGCTGGATGAAGTCATCCACGCCTTGCGGCCCCCAGGTACCGGCTTCGTAAACCGGCAGATTGCGCGCCGGCTGCATCTTCCAGCTCTCGATGATATCCGAGGTGAAGGCCCAGGCAGCCTGGACTTCATCGGTGCGAGTAAACAAGGTTGCGTCTCCGCTCAGGCTGTCCAGCAGCAGCCGCTCGTAAGCTTCAGGCGGTTCATCCTGGAAGGTCTCTACGTAATCGAAGTGCATCTTGACCGGTTCGATCTGGTTGATCGGTCCGGGCGCTTTGGCGCCGAAGGTCAGCGTGATGCCTTCGTCCGGCTGCACGTTGATGATCAGCCGGTTGGGCGCATCGCCTGCCATGTTGCGCCAGCCGAACAAAGCCAGGGGCACCTGTTTGAAATGAATGGCGATCTCCGTAGCCCGGCTGGGCAGGCGCTTGCCCGAGCGCACGAAAAAGGGCACACCGGCCCATCGCCAGTTGTCCACGTACAGGCGGGCTGCCAGGTAGGTCTCGGTAGTGGAGTCGGGCTGCACGCCGGGTTCATCCTTGTAGCCGGGAACGCGCTTTCCATTCATGCTGCCGGATACATACTGGGCACGGTAGGTGTTTGCCAGCGCAGCTTCGCCCTTGAGGGGTCGCAGCGAGCGCAAGATCTTCAGCTTTTCATCCCGCACAGCGTCGGCATTGAACGCCACCGGCGCTTCCATGGCAGTCAGCGTCAGAAGCTGCAGGATATGATTCTGGAACATATCCCGGACAACCCCGGCGTTCTCATAATACCCGGCGCGGCTGCCGACACCGACGGTTTCGGCAACCGTGATCTGCACGTGATCGACGTTGAGCCGGTTCCATAAGGGTTCAAAGATGCCGTTTGCAAAACGAAACACCAGGATATTCTGTACGGTCTCTTTACCCAGGTAATGATCGATGCGGTAGACCTGGTTTTCGGTAAACACCTGGTGCACCTGGGCATCCAGGGCGCGCGCAGATTTCAAGTCAGAGCCATAAGGCTTCTCGATCACGATGCGCGTCCAACCATGGGGGCAGTTTGCCATGCCCGCGTCGCCGATATGCTTGATGATCAGCGGGTAATATTCAGGCGGCGCAGCCAGGTACAGCAGGCGGTTGTCTGCGCCCAGCTCGTCCAGCAGCGCTCCCAGGCGCCGGTAGCCATCCAGATCATTGAAGGGGGCGCACACATAGCGCATACAAGCCAGCAGCTTATTGGTGATGTCTTCGCGTACCGGTTGAGTACGGGCGAACTCCAGCAGTCCTGCCTTTAGATGCTGGCGCATCGCCTCGTCATCCCACGCACGGCGCGCGAAACCAATGATGTACAGCCTTTCCGGCAGCCTGTCATCCAGCATCAGCTGGTATAAGGCAGGGAGTAATTTGCGATTGGTAAGATCGCCGGTAACGCCAAATATGACAAACGCTGTAGCGGCGGTGTTAGCACCGGCGGCGCCAGCACCGGCGGTGGTTACAGCGGCGTTGTTTGCGAACTGATTTTCCATTTATTTCCCTGCCTGCCGGTTCTTCATCAGAATCTGTATCGCAATTGGCGATGCGGAATTACGGCATGCGTAAAATGTACAGCGCCTGCTCCACCTCGACCAGCAGCGAGGCCTCATCGTCGGCGGAGGTAGCCGCGAAGGGCAGCGTGGTCTGCCCGTTCTTGCGCGCTTCCAGCCGGGCCTGGATACGCTCCAGCGCCGGGATGGTATCCAGGTAGCCGACCCGGGCAATCATGCGCACGGCGGCACGCCGCAGATCCATCGGCGCCTGGCGATCCACCAGGATGTCGCTCAGATGGTTGCCGGCATGAGGACAGGCATTCAACAGCCGGGAGGCCGCCTGAACGGAATCCGGGTTTTTTACCACCACCTGCAGGACAGCATAAATCTGCCGGGTGCGCATCTGGCTCAGGTAGCGGCGCAGGGTCTGACGCACCTGCTCGGGGGCCGGCAGCCCGTTTTCGTCCGGGGATAAAACCGCTCCCAGGATCGAAACCACGCGCATGCGCAAGCTCAGGTCCGGCTCCGCGGTGCTGGAAGCCAGCAGGGAGGCGATCACCGGCGAAAGACGGGCAGCTTTCGTCTCTTCAATCATCTCCAAAGCGCGCCGGCGCACGGCTGCATCGCTGCTTACCCACGCTTCGGCAGCGCTCCAAATCTTGGGAAAGAGCTCGATGGAGCCAGAGCTGCTGTCGGAGAAATCGAGCAGCGGCGGCTGTGCAAGCTGTGCGCTCAGGTCGCTGTCTTGCAGGCTGCGCCTGGCGGGGCGGCGTTTGGGGGCCGGTGTCGTTTTCTCAGTAGACATACTTGCTTCCTTTGAGTAAGTGATGCGGTTGCGGCGCGTATCAAGAAAATGTCCGTACAGCCGCCAACGTAAGGCAGGCGCGTTCAACCAGGCGGGTGGCTGTGAGCCCATATTCCTTGTAAATCACCTGGTATGGGGCGGATGCGCCGTAGCGGTCTACGCTGATGATGGCGCCGTGGTCGCCAACCCAACGATGCCAGCCTTGCGAGATGCCGGCCTCGATGGCAACGCGCGCCCGCACAACCTTCGGCAGCACCGATTGGCGGTAAGCCGTCTCCTGCGCCGCAAACAGCTCCCAGCTCGGGAAAGAAACCAGGCGCACGTTTTCTCCTTCTGCAGCCAGCGTCACCGCAGCCTGAGCCGCCAAACCCAGCTCGGAGCCAGAAGCCATCAAGATCAGTTCCGGCGGGCCATCGCCCAGGTCTGCCAGCACATAGGCGCCGCGCGATAACCCTTCGGCAGAAGCGTAGATGCTGCGATCCAGGGTAGGCACGTTCTGGCGGGTGAAGATCAGCGCGGTAGGTCCATCCCTACGGGCAAGCGCTGATTTCCAGGCTTCGTTGACTTCGTTGGCATCTCCAGGTCGAATCACGACCAGGTTGGGAATGGCGCGCAGCGCCGCCAGGTGCTCCACCGGTTGGTGGGTGGGGCCGTCTTCGCCCACGCCGATGCTGTCGTGTGTAAATACCCAGATGCTGGGGTAGTGCGACAGCGCCGAGAGGCGGATCGCCGGGCGCATATAGTCTGAAAAAACCAGGAAAGTGGCGCCGTAAGGTCGGATGCCGCCGTACACCGCCATACCATTGACTGCTGCCCCCATGCCGTGCTCGCGCACGCCGAAATGGAAGTTGCGCCCGTGGGGTGCATCCGCCTGGAAAGGCGGCGAGCCGCTGATCCAGGTCTTGTTGGATGGCTCCAGGTCGGCTGAGCCGCCGATCAGCTCCGGCAGGCGCGCCGCTAAAGTATTGAGCGCCTTGCCGGAAGCGTTGCGGGTGGCAACCCCCTTGGGATCGGCAGGGTAAACCGGCAGGTTCTCATCCCAGCCGGCGGGCAGCTCACCCTGCACACGGCGTTCTAATTCCGCCGCCAAATCGGGATAGGCGCTGCGGTAAACGTGCATCTGGCGCCGCCACTCGCTCTCCAGGCGCTCGCCCTGTGAGCCGAGCTGGCGGTAGTAAGCCAGCACATCTTCCGGCACGTAGAAATCCGGTTCCAAGGGCCAGCCGAGCGCCCGCTTGGCGCTAGCCAGCTCTTCTGCACCGGGCGGCTCACCGTGCGCCTTGGCAGTATCCTGGCGGGTGGGCAGACCGTAGCCGATATGCGTGCGGCAGGCGATCAGCGAAGGTCGCGGGTCTGCCATGGCGGCGGTGATGGCGGCATCCACTGCCTGCACGTCGTTGCCGTCTGGCAGGCGCTGAACGTGCCAGCCGTAGGCTTCGAAGCGGGCAGCGCGGTCCTCGGTGAAGGCGATATCGGTGCTGCCGTCGATGGAGATATGGTTGTCATCGTAGAGGTAGACCAGGCGTCCCAGGCGCAGGTGTCCTGCCAGGGAAGCGGCTTCAGATGCCACACCTTCCATCAAATCGCCATCGGTGACAATGGCATAGATGTAATGATCGATCAGCTCGAAACCCGGGCGGTTGAACTCCGCTGCCATGTGGGCTGCAGCGATCGCCATGCCCACGCCGTTGCCAAAACCCTGCCCCAGCGGGCCGGTGGTCACTTCCACGCCGGGCGTCAGGCCGTATTCGGGATGCCCCGGTGTGCGGCTGCCCCACTGGCGGAAGTTTTTCAGCTCATCCAGCTCAAGGTCGTATCCGGTCAGGTACAGCAGGCTGTACAGCAGCATGGAGCCGTGACCGCCGGAAAGGATGAAACGGTCGCGGTTGATCCAGCGCGGGTTTTGGGGATTGAAGCGCAGGTGGCGCGCCCAGCAGGTGTACGCCATGGCAGCCGCACCCATCGGCAGCCCGGGATGACCGCTGTTGGCTTTCTGCACCGCATCGGCGGACAAGAATCGGATGGCATTGATGGCACGGGTTTGCAGCTCATGGTCGGCAGGCATTACTTTACTCCTTGAATTTGGTAAAAGTAATTGTACCTTATTTGATGGTATGGCATAAACAGGTATGGCTAAAGCAATCAGCCTCGCGCCGGTGAAACCATCGCCCACCGGAGCCGGGTGAGCGCTGGCAGATTAACCTGATAGTATATTTTCCCCCGGTTGAAGATACGGGTGAGGAACAACAAAAACTCCGCCTGACCGCGCCCGGCAGTATTCTTGATCGCCAAATATACTGGTAGAATGGCGGCATGAACAACATGCCGTCATTCGATCCATATATCTTGCGCGATGGACGAACAATCACTATTCGCCCGGTGCAGCCTGACGATGGGCCGCTCCTGCAAGCGCTTGTGCAAAGGCTCTCACCGGAGAGCCGCTTTTTCCGTTTCATGGAATACGTCAAGGAACTCAGCCCGGCGCAGGCTGCCATATTCACAGACCTGGATTACCACCAGCGCATGGCACTGGCAGCCGTTCTGGCTGAAGATGGCGAGGAATACATCCTTGGCGTGGCGCGCTACGCTGTGCAGCCCGGAAAAGACCTGGGCCGCGCCGAGGTTGGCGTGGTGGTTGAAGATGCTTACCAGAGTTTGGGTTTAGGCTCTCACCTGCTCGCCTTGCTAACCGAATACGCACGCCGGCATGGCGTCCACACCTTCATCGGCGCAATCTACCCCACCAACGAGCGCATCCTGAAATTCATCCAGCAAAGCGGGCTGGCATACCAGCGGCGCTACGTCGACGGCGCCTGGGAGGTGTCGATCTTCCTGACGGATGCATCTGATAGACCTGGCAGCCCGCCGGATTAACTGCCCTCATACGACCGTGTTGTTCCATTACCGCCAGAGTGCTGACAAATTCACACTCTGGCGGTTTTTCATTTGCGGATTTCACAACATTCATGTATACTTTTTACGTGATAAACTTCACAAACAGGTGGAGCTTGCTCAAGTTACGATTGTCACTCTTGACGTATGTCATTTGTTACTTACGGGACAACCTGTTTTTTCGGGATACTGTAAGAGGTTATTGTGAGCAAAATTCGTTGATCGTGGGCATTTCAACTATTCTTCGCCAACTCTCTATGTACGAGGAGGTAGCTCTCAAAAAACACCACCCAACAACTCTGTCTCCTCTGAGTTCTGTTTCCCTCGTCGTGTAAGTCAAGCGTAGGACACCGAACGGCATATCAGCCGTACGCACCCACAGGAGGAGGTGCCCCTTGACCACAGGTAATCCAATTCCCTATTATGCAAAAGACCCGAATCTTCGCTTTCTTGAGGAAGTGAGCGCAGCAACAGCCGGTGTCTCGCGCCTGGAGATGTGCATCCAATGCGGTACGTGCGGGGGTTCCTGCCCCTCATCCGCCGATATGGATCACACCCCGCGCATGTTGTTTGCATTGATCCGGGCAGGTATGCGCGAGCAGGCGCTCAGCAGCAACACACCGTGGATGTGTGTCTCTTGCTACCACTGCGTGGTGCGCTGTCCACAGGATGTGCACATCGCCGATGTGATGTACACTTTGAAAGGCATGGCGATCCGCGAGAAGCTGTTCAAGGATGCCACCGCCCCCGATTTCTCCCAGACCTTTGTGGACATGGTGGAAAACTACGGTCGCAGCTATGAGTTTGGCCTGGCAACGCGCCACTACTTGAAGCACTTCCCGATGCGCCTGCCGGGTATGGCGCCCATGGGCCTGGGCATGTTGAGTAAGCGGCGCATGGATATCTCTCCAACCCGCATCAAGGGCATCGACCAGCTTAAGAAGATCCTGGACCGGGCCAAGGAACTGGAGGCGGTGCAATGAATGAGTATCTGTTTTATCCCGGCTGCTCGATGGAAACCAGCGCCAAAGCGTACTACGAATCGCTGATGGCAATCAAGGATACGCTTGGCATCAAGCTGGAAGAAGTCAACGACTGGAACTGCTGCGGAGCGACAGAATATATTGGCATCAGCCTGACGCCGGCCTATGCGCTGATCAGCCGCAACCTGGCGCTCGCAGCCCAGCAGGCCAACGGAACCCGCACCCTGGTGGCGCCCTGCTCAGCCTGCTATCTCAACCTGGCAAAAGCCGACCACTACATGGCAGAACGGCCCTCCCTGGGCGAAAAGGTCAATACAGCCCTGGCAGCCGGCGACCTGCATTACGACCCCGGCACGCTGGACATCCGCCACCTGCTGGACATCATCATCAACGACGTCGGCCTGGACTATGTCAAGAGCAAGGTGGTCAAGCCGCTGAAAGGCTTGCGTGTGGCTCCCTACCTGGGCTGCATGGTACCGCGCCCGGATTACGAGAAGCGCTGGTCGGACCACGAGCACCCCACCGAACTGGATCGCCTGCTCAAAGCCCTGGGCGCAGAGGTTATCGACTTCCCGTTGAAAACCCACTGCTGCGGGGGTCACATGACCCAAATCAGCCCCTCCACGGCTTTCGAGCTGATCCGCCGTTTGATCAGCTCGGCTGACCAGTACAAGACCGATATCATGGTGACTGTCTGCCCGATGTGCCAAATGAACCTGGACGCCTACCAGGCTGAGACCAACCGCCATTTCCGCACCAATTACCACATGCCCATTGTTTTCTTCACCCAGTTGATGGGTATCGCTTTCGGCATGGATCCACGCAAGCTGGGCTTTGGTCGCGAGCTGACGGATGCACGCAAAGCAATGGCGCGCGTCGGTGTGGAAGTACCCGAGCCGGAAGGCGCGAAAAAGCCAGCCAAAAAGGCCAAGAAGACGGGCTTGCCCATGCCGCAGATGCCGGGCAGTGAACAGGAGGCAGCCGAATGACCACCGAGAACGACGCGCCCTCTGGGGCGCACACTCATAAAGAAGGACAGGAGCGCATTGGGGTATACGTCTGCCACTGCGGCACCAATATCGCCGGCATCGTGGACGTCGAGCACGTTGCCCAATGGGCCGGAGAAGAACTTAAGGATCGAGGTGTGGTTGTCTCCCGCGATTACAAGTTCATGTGCTCAAGCCTGGGGCAGGAGCTGATCGAAAACGACATCAAAGAGCTTGGACTGACCCGCGTTTTGGTGGCAGCCTGCTCCCCCCACCTGCACGAACAAACTTTCCGCAAAGCCAGCGCCCGGGCCGGGTTGAACCCGTACCTGACCGAATTGGTTTCCATTCGCGAGCAGGTTTCATGGGTGCACACCGACAAGAAAGCTGCCACCGAAAAATCCAAAGCGGTGGTTAACGGCGGCGTAGAGCGCGTCATCCACCATGAACCGCTTGAGCCGCTGGTGGTGCCGATCCACGAAGCTACGCTGGTGGTGGGCGGTGGTATCGCCGGCATCCAGGCTGCACTGGAGCTGGCGGACGCCGGCTACCCGGTGTACCTGGTGGAACGCGAACCGTCCATCGGCGGTCACATGGCGCAGTTCGATAAAACCTTCCCCACCCTGGACTGCGCTGCGTGCATCCTGACCCCCAGGATGGTTTCGGTCGGCATGCACCCCAATATCAAGATGCTGACCTGGAGCGAAGTCGCCAAGGTAGATGGCTTTGTGGGCAACTTTACGGTCACCATCCGTAAGAAAGCCCGCTACATCAACGAAGAGCTGTGTACCGGATGCGGCATATGCCAGGAAAAATGCCCCAAGAAAATCATCGATGATATCTACGAGGCCGGACTGGGCTACCGCAAGGCGGTTTACACCCCCTTCCCCCAGGCAGTGCCGAAGTTCCCGGTGATCGATCGCCCCAACTGCACGTACTTCCTGAAAGGCACCTGCAAGGCGTGCGAGAAGTTCTGCCCCACCAACGCTATCGACTTCACCCAGGAAGATGAATACCTGACTGTCCAGGTCGGAAACATTATCCTGGCGACCGGCTACGATCTGTTCGACGCTCGCAGGGTAACCCAGTATGGCTATGGGCGCCTGGCGAACGTGTTCACCAGCATCGAATTCGAGCGCCTGAGCAACGCCGCCGGCCCAACCAATGGTGAGATCGTGCTGCGCGATGGGGTGACAAGACCGGAGGCGGTTGGCATCATTCACTGTGTGGGCAGCCGCGACCGCAACTTCAACAACTACTGTTCGGTCATCTGCTGCATGCAGGGCTTGAAGTTTGCCCACCTGGTACACGAACGCACCGGCGCAACGGTGTACAACTTCTATATCGACATGCGCACCGCCTACAAGGCCTACGATGAGTTCTACCAGCGGGTGCTGGAAGAAGGCACGCTGTTCGTGCGCGGTAAAGTCGCCGAAGTGACCGATGCAGCCCGCCTGCCGGGCGAGGAAGGCAGGCTCATCATCCAGGTGGAAGATACGCTGGCGGGCAAACAGCGGCGCATCCCGGTGGATATGGTAATTTTGTCCTCCGGATTGGAACCGCGCCATGACGCCAAAGAAACCGCCCACCTGTTTGGCATCTCGTGCAGCGCCGACGGCTGGTTTATCGAGAAGCATCCTAAGCTGGATCCGGTTGCTACGATGACCGAAGGCATCTTCATCGCCGGCTGCGTGCAAGGGCCTAAAGACATCCCCTCCAGCGTGTCGCAGGGCGCGGCAGCCTCAGCGCGAGTGCTGGGGCGTATCCGCCAGGGACACATTGAATTGGAGCCAGTGCGCGCGACTGTAGACGAAGCCAAATGCTCCGGCTGCCGCATCTGCAACAACCTGTGCCCATTCAACGCTATTATCTTCCACGAGGACCGCATGGTGACCGAAGTCAATCCTGCCCTGTGCCAGGGCTGCGGTACCTGCGTGGCAGCCTGCCCGGCAGGGGCCATCTCGGGCACTGTGTTCAGCAATGAACAAATCTTTGCCCAGATCGATGGCTTGCTGGGGTTGACCTTGGCGGCTTACGCCGAGCACCCCTTCGCATGACGGCGGCTATCGCTACGAAGTGTAGCAAGGAGACTGACGATGACCGACACGTTTGAGCCCGTGATCATCGGCTTCACCTGCAACTGGTGCAGCTACCGCGCCGCCGACCTGGCGGGCACAGCCCGGGTAAAATACCCGCCCAACATCCGCCTGATCCGGCTGATGTGTTCCGGGCGGCTAGATCCGACCTTTGTGCTCAAAGCCCTGGCAGGAGGCGCAGATGGTGTGCTGATTACCGGCTGCCATCCGGGTGAATGCCACTATCTGGAACAGAACTATAAGGCTATGCGGCGCTTCCTGCTGCTGCGCCGCACCCTGGCACAGATGGGCGTCGAGCCTGATCGTGTGCGCCTGGTGTGGGCCAGCGCAGCAGAAGGTGTGCGCCTGGCTGACGAGATCGGCAAGATGGTCGAGGCCGTCCGCGCCTTAGGTCCACTCAACTGGCCGAAATGGCAAGCAGCCAATGGGCATGGCGCGCCCCACGGGGCGCAGTCGCACGTCGAAGCCGAGGAGGTGTCCGCATGACCACCAACGGCAAACCGAAGTTCGCCATGTATTGGGCCGCCTCATGCGGCGGCTGCGAGATCGCCGTGCTGAATATCGGCGAGAAGATCCTGGATGTGGATGCCAACTTCGAAGTGGCCTTCTGGCCCGTCGCCATGGATGCCAAGTACAAAGACGTTGAGGCCATGGAGGATGGAGCCATCCTGCTGACCCTGTTCAACGGCGGCATTCGCAACGCAGAAAACGAGGAGATTGCTCGCCTGATGCGCCGCAAGAGCCAGATCCTGGTGGCTTTCGGCTCCTGCGCCTGCGAGGGCTGTATCCCCGGTCTGGCGAATCTGAGCGCACCGGGCGATCTGCTCGACACCGTGTACAGCACCGTATCCACAGAAAACCCGAACAACACCCGCCCGCAGTACCATTACCAGATGCCCGAAGGGGAGATCCATATCCCGTCCTTCTATCCGGTCTTGAAGACGTTGGACCAGGTGGTGGATGTGGATTACTACATGCCGGGCTGCCCGCCAGAGTCGCACCAGATCGCTGCCGTCATAGACCTGGTGATCAAAGTGCTGCATGGCGAAGCCCAGCTGCCGCCCAAAGGCGCCACCATCGGTGCAGGCAATTCTACGGTATGCGATGACTGCCCGCGCACGCGCAATGAGAAGATGATCAAGAAATTCGTGCGCATTCAGGACGTGGCAAACCTGGATCCGATTCTGTGCCTGCTGGAGCAAGGTGTGCCCTGCAATGGCCCGGCTACGCGCAACGGCTGCGGCGCATTGTGCCCGCAGGCTGGCGCTCAGTGCATCGGCTGTTACGGACCGGCTGAAGGTGTGCTGGATTACGGCTCGCGTTTGATCACCGCCTTCGCTTCGGTGATCGACAGCAATGATCCGGCTGAGATCGAGCGCATACTGGATGGCATACCCGATCCCGCGGGGCAGTTCTACCGCTTCAACCTGGCTGGCTCGCTGCTGCGCGCCGCAAAACCCGCCTGGAAGGGCAACGTCTAGGAGGCAGCCATGCAAAGAATCACTATAGATCCCATTACCCGCCTGGAAGGGCACGGCAAGATCGAAATCTTCCTCAACGAAGACGGCGATGTCGCCAACACCTACTTCCAGATCCCCGAGCTGCGCGGCTTCGAGCGTTTCTGCCTGGGCCGCCCGGTGGAGGAGATGCCTCTGCTCACCAACCGCATCTGCGGCGTGTGCCCAGAGGCGCACCATATGGCTGCCGCCAAGGCTGCCGACGCGGTCTATCATGTAGACCCGCCCTCCGCAGCCAAGAAGCTGCGCGAGCTGCTCTACATGGGTTTCTACTTCACCGACCACACCACCCATTTCTATGCCCTGGCCGGGCCTGATTTCGTCATAGGGCCGACCGCACCCGTCGCCGAGCGCAATATCCTGGGTATCATCCACAAGGTGGGATTGGAGATCGGCGGAAAGGTTATCCAGGCGCGCAAATACGGTCACCACATTGTGGAGATCATCGGCGGGCGTAAAGTGCACCCCTGCACCTCCATCCCGGGCGGCCTGACCAAAGGTATTACCGAAGAACAGCGCCTGGAAATCGAGCAGATGGGCCGCTGGGCGATCGATTTCGCCCAGTTCAGCCTGCAGCTCTTCGCGGATATCGTGCTGGGCAACCAGGCTTATCTCGACCTGATCCTGGGCGATATCTATACCCACCAGACTTATTCCATGGGTCTGGTGGATGAGGCAAATCGCGTCAACTTCTACGACGGCAAAGTCAGCGTGGTTGCACCCGACGGCGAGCGCATCGGAAAATACGCCCCTCACGAGTATACCGACTGGGTGGCGGAGCGGGTCGAACCGTGGACCTACCTGAAGTTCCCCTACCTCAAGAAAGTAGGCTGGAAAGGCTTTGTAGACGGCAAGGACTCGGGTGTGTACTTCGCCACCCCGCTCTCCCGCCTGAATGCCGCCGACAGCATGGCGACCCCGCTGGCGCAGGAACACTACGAGCGCTTCTACTCCACCCTGGGCGGTAAGCCGGTGCACCAGCGCCTGGCGACCCACTGGGCGCGGCTGATCGAGCTGCTGTACGCCGCCGAGCACATCGTTGAGCTGGCAACCGATCCGGAGATCACCTCGCCGCACGTGCACAAGGTACCCACTGAGAAACCGACCGAAGGTGTGGGCATCGTGGAAGCGCCGCGCGGTACCCTGACCCACCACTACAAGACGGATGAGCGCGGCCTGCTGACCGAAGTCAACCTGATTGTTGGCACCACCAACAACTACGCCCCGATCAGCATGTCGATCAAGAAAGCCGCCCAAAGCCTGATCAAGAAGGGCACGGTGGTCAATGAGGGTCTGCTGAACATGGTAGAGATGGCCTTCCGGGCATACGATCCATGCTTCGGCTGCGCTACACACTCCCTGCCCGGGCAGATGCCGCTCGAAGTCACCATCCGGGATGCGAACGGCAACCCGGTGGACGTGCTCAGGCAGTTCTGCTAACTCGCTTTAGAGACGAAGGCCCTGGCGATGGTTGCCCATCGCCAGGGCCGCTCATCCTGGGTGCTGCGCGTGAAAACGATCATCGTTGGGTTGGGCAACCCGATCCTGGGAGATGACGGCGCCGGCTGGCGTGTAGCAGAAGCCGTCCAAAACCAGCTACAGCAAACCGGCGCCTGGCAAGATGTGGAAGTCATGCTGCTCTCGCTGGGAGGGCTGAGCCTGATGGAACATCTGGTCGGCTGCCAGCGGGCGATCATCATCGATGCCATGAACCTGTCTATCGGCGAAACCGGCAGCGTTTACTCTTTTCCTTTGGAAGCGCTGCCCAATCCCAACAGCGGGCACATGGGCTCGGCGCACGACACCAGCCTGATGACCGCATTGGAGATGGGGCGCAAGATGGGCGCCGAGCTGCCGGCGGAGGTGATGGTGGTCGGCATCGAGTCGCCTTACGTGTACGATTTTTCTGAGCAGCTCAGCCCGCCAGTTTCTGCCGCCATCCCGCTGGCAGTGCGCACGGTGATAAGCCTGCTTCAGGATGGCGGCGCATCCACACAGGCGCACACCCATAAGCCTGATTCAGCCTTATAGGAGGAATTCCGTATGGTTTCACCCGAGCTTCTACGCCGTTTCCGCTTTTTCAGTCCATTCAATGAGGCCCAGCTGCGCGAAATCGCCATGATCGCCGAAGAAATCGAAGCGGCGTCTGGTGTGCAAATATTCGACGAGCACCAGCCTGCAGATGCGCTCTACCTGCTGCTTGAAGGGGGCATCGAGCTGACGTACAAATCTGAGGAAGAATACCACCCTAAAACGCGAAAAATATTCCCGGTGGGCGATATCAACCCCGGCGAGATCTTCGGCGTCAGCGCCTTGATTGAACCGCACAAGTACAACACCGCCGCCGCCGCCACTGCAGACAGCCGTTTCGTGAAGATCGACGCGGCTGCCTTGCGCAGCCTGGTATCAGCAGACAGCCAATTGGGCTATGAGCTGATGCACCAGGTCGCCAAGGTCGTGGCAGAACGCCTGGCGTATACCCGCGTCCAGCTGGCAGCAGCCTGGGCTTAGGCTAATTCCTGGAACTTACCTCCAGAGGCTGCCGCGCAGCGCGGCAGCCTCTGGAGGTTATTTTTTGCCCGTTTAGGGCGTGGTGTTGTTGTAGAACCAGTTGTAGGCGTAATAGCCGGAACCGGTCTTGCTCTGGATGCGAATGGCAATCTGGCGTAAACCCGCCAGCTCAGCCGGAATGCTGAAGGTGTGATCCTGAGTACCGCCGCCCAGGGTATCGAGCGAAATCACCTTGTAGCCGCCCACACCGCGAGTGCCCAGATAGTTCATCAGCACCTTGAACTCGTCATTGGCGGGCAGGTTGTAAATGCGCACGGTGACGTTGACGTTGCGCTGCACAGCCAGGATCTTCATGGTCGGGTAGCTGGTGGACCCCGGCGAACCCGGCTTGGCGGCAGTGTTGTTGTAAAACCAGTTGTAGGCGTAGTAGCCAGAACCGCTCGTGCTCTGCAAGCGGATGGCGATCTGGTATTCGCCCTGCAGCGCCGCCGGGATGGAATATTCCAGCGTCTGCACCCCACCGGCCCCAGAATTCAAGGTTGCCACCTCGATGCCGTGGACACCGCGCGTGCCCATATAGTTCATCTTGACGACAAAGGTATCGTTGGGCGGCAGGTTGTAGGTCTTGATCTTGACACTGGTATCCTTCACCACCGAAACAATCGAGAAGGTGGGAAAGCCGGAATAGGCCGGGGCGGCTGCCTGGGCTGCTGAGTGACCCTGGTAAGGGCCAAACGAGACCAGCATCAACGCCAGGGTAAGTAAGACAACTGCTGTTCGCTTCATACGTAGCCTCCTGTGAATCTGTCTGGTAACTTCTATCGTTGCATGCGCTCTTACAAAACAGCATGGGAATCTAAGCGCCTCTCGGACGGGTAAGGGAAAGTATCCATCACCTCCCCGAGGCGGTGCTTCTTCTGCATCTGCCGCCAAAAGCTCGCTTCGAACAAATCGCCGTGGTGCTGCACAAAAATTTCCCGGTAAGGCGAGGGTAAACCGAGAAATGTGCGAAACTCTTCGGGGAAAATGTCATCCCTACCCACATAGAACCACGGTTCGGCGTGCATCGATTCTTCATAATCGCTGGGCTGCGGCATTCTGCGGAACTTGCACGCCGTCAGCAGGGTCAGCTCATCATAATCGTAGAAGACTACCCTGCCGTGACGGGTAACCCCGAAATTCTTCAGCAAGATATCTCCCGGGAAGATGTTGGTTGCTGCCAGGTCTTTGATCGCCTGCCCATAATCCAATACCGCCTTTTCTACCGCGGTTGGGCTGGCTTCATTAACATACACATCCAGCGGCGTCATTCTTCTCTCGGTATACAGGTGGCGGATATTGACGCAGCCGTCTTCCAGGGTCACTGTCTCGCCCGCCACATCCAGCAGCTCGGCGAGCAGTGCCTCGTCGAAGCGGGTGGAATCGATCTGCAGATGCTCGAATTCCTGGGCGTCCACCAGCCGCCCGGCGCGGTCGTGCTTGAAAACAAGCTGGTAGCGGCTCATCACCTCCTCTCGTGTGGTGCGCTTGGGCTCGGCAAAGCGGTCCTTGATGATCTTGAAGACCATGTCATAAGATGGCAGGGTGAAAACTGCCATGACCATACCGCGCTGTCCGGGTGCAATCTGAAAACGGTCTTCAGCCGTGGACAGGTGCAGCAGCAGGTCGCGATACAGCTCCGTCTTGCCATGTTTATTGTAGCCAATCGAGATATACAGCTCAGCGATGCGTTTTTGCGGCAGGATCGAGCGTAAAAAGGATACCAGCTGGTGCGGCGCATCTGCCTCGACGTGGAAGTACGAGCGCGTGTAGCTGAACACGATCGAAGCCTCATCCTCACTGAGCAGCACCGCGTCGACTTGAGTGCCGCCCTGCGGGTGGCGCAGGGCAATCAGCAGCGGGCAGAGCTGCGCCCCACGCACCAGCCGCCCGATCAGGTAAGCGCCCTTGTTGCGGAAGAAAACCGGCTCGAGCACCTCGGCTGCCTCGAATCCACCTGCCCCCCAGGCAGAGCTGATGTGGGAATCGATTTGCTGCGCAGCCCGCGGGAGGGTCTGCTCCAGACGCTTATAAGGCGCCTGGAAATCACGCTCTGCCAGGATTGTGCGCAGCAGGTCGGCGGTAGAGCCGCTCCGGGGGTAGCGGGTGTACAACCGTGAAGCGCCGCTGTCGTCTGGCAGCTCGAAGTCGGTATCGATGTACTCGATGCGCTCATCGACGCCCACCGTACTGAAGATGCGCCGGCTGACCGAATTATAGAAAGTCTCCGCCAGCTCCAGATCGTCTCGCCCGGCAATCAGTCGGGAGTAGTGGCGGCGCATCCGCGTCCAGGTGGATGGCGCCTGCATTGCCACAGCGTGCGGGTTCTCCCGAAAATCCGCCACGATCTTCTGCACCACGCGCGGGTACAGGTCCAGCCGCTCCACCGCGTCGCGTTGGGCTGCCAGCCAATCCTGCTGCACAAAGCGCTCCGGCGCCCGGCGGGTAAGACATTTGAATTCCTGGTGAAAACGGTCGAAAGCTGCCAGGATCGCCTGTGCCCCTGCCAGGGCTATCTCCTCGCCACTCACTGGTACTTTCATCCTATATAGACTCTACTTCAATTCGGACAAATTTGCAATGATTTCAAGATTATTTGCCAGGCCAATCTAATCGGGCTATACTTAGTCAGATGGAGGACTCAATCTTATGCAGGCACTGACTTGTTCCCTGGCCTCGCTGCAAGCCGGCGAGCAGTTGTTTGGCACTGCCCCGCAGATTAAAACCTGGCTGCTGCTGGCGGTCAACGAACCGCTGACCGCCCAGGCGCTGGTGGATAACCACCTGCCCGAGCCGGTGCGCGCCTATGTGAATGCGCTGCAAAAAAGCATCCCTGGCAGCCGCGTGCTGCTCATCCAGCAGGGCAGAAGCCGCCCCGGCTCGAAGGTGAGCTTCTTCATTTGCACAAACCACAATCGTGAGCCGCTGCTGTTGGAGTACAGCCTGGACGATTACCACCACCTGCTGGAGCTGGATGTCCATGCGCTGGCCTCCGGCGCGCACTCGCAGCAGGCAGTGCGCCAGGAGCCTTTGTACCTGGTGTGCACAAACGGCAAGCGCGATGCGTGCTGCGCCTCCCTGGGAGCGCCATTCTACCGCCGCCTGGCTGCCCTGGAGCCCCAAAACACCTGGCAGTGCTCGCATGTCGGCGGGCACCGCTTTGCCGCCAACGCCATCTATCTGCCCTACGGCATTTACTACGGGCGTCTGCAAGCCACGCACGCAGACGAATTTTTATACGCCTGCCGAGAAAAGCAATTGCTGGGCGAACATTACCGCGGCCGTGCAGCTTATCCTGCCCACGTCCAGGCGGCAGAATATTACCTGCACCAGCAGCAGCCCGGGCTGCGGCTGGACGCCCTGGCGCTCGAGCAAGTTCAAGAAACCGGGCCGCAAAGCTGGCAGGTGAACTTTCGCAGCGGCGAAAGCGCAGCAGTATACAGCATACAGCTCGCTGCCGGTCTGTCGGAATACGAGGTGTTCGAAAACTGCGGCAAAAGCCACGAGTTGAGCCAAAAAACGCAGTACCGTCTTTTGGCATAGGAAGTGTCTCCAATGAAACCCATTACGCGCCGAGATTTCTTGCGCACCCTGGCAGTGAGCGCCGGCGCGCTGGCCCTGCCTGCCGGGCTGGCGGGCTGCCAGCCTGCTCCAACGGAAGAAACCACTCCGCCGTTCACTGGCACGCCGTTCGCCTCGCCCACCAGCCCTCCTGCGAGCCAGGCTGCCGGTACGC
>JBGSTO010000610.1:0-12328 GCA_041736465.1 Anaerolineales bacterium
AAGCATGCCACATTTTGAGATTAACCAGCGCCGTTTTCCACCCTCATAAGTGTGCGGCTTCCACCGAAACGGTGTGCGGCATGCGCCGTTTTGGTGTGCGCCTTACTCCGTTTTACTGTGCGGCTTGCGCCGTTTTATGCACTCCGCTACAACACGGTCTTCATCTATCACAACGGCGCAGAATCATACTGCTATTCCTGGTTTCCTTACTGGTCTGGATAGGAAGGTTTTTCAAAGTCGGTTGGGGTATACTGGTAACCGGGTTAGTGGTTACATCGGTAATAGCAAGGTGGTTTTTGACATATGAACATCCAGATGGGATGTTGCGCAAACCATAGGTGTAGATCATAGGCTCAATTACATGTAAGTTCTTTAGAATCAAACAGAAAGAGGAACCAAAATCATGACTCCTGCGAGCAGCACACCCCTCGACAACCGCAATTCACTCCTTCGTTCCATCGCGCTTGGTGGAATGATTATCGGCATATTCCATTTGACAATCCAGTCATGGCTCGTTTTAAGTCTCATTCAAAAGAACCCATTTACTCTCCTAGAGCAATATGTAGCCAGCGGCGTATTGGGTAATGCCGCCTTCGAAGGCGGCATTGCCACCGCACTGCTCGGTGTGTTCTTACACTTTTTCATAAGCTTTGCAACCGCTGGCGTTTTTATCCTGAGCGCCAGTCGAATTCCCCTCCTGCGCCGCAATGCCATCGCTGGCTCGCTCCTCTATGGCTTTGGCGTATTCGTTGTAATGTACTTTATTGTACTGCCCCTGAGCGCGGCGCCACCGTTACCAGCTCCAACCCTGCCATGGATCCTCGAGGCGAACCTGGAACATATCTTGCTTATCGGGTTGCCGCTAGGAATCCTCGTACGTCGCAAGGCCAGGTAAACCGCCGAAAGTGATTAGAATAACTAGGCAATCAAATTGGCGGTTTACTCCAGGGTTTCGCCGGTGTTCGTTAGCACTTTTGCATAAACACTTCCGGCGAAACACCTATCACCAATAACTTAATTCCGGTGCAGGTGAAACAGGTGCTCTGCGATCCAAGGCCAGGGAAGTATCGGTTTGCAGGAGTAGAATACCAACTGCAGGCTGAATTGGCTGGACGTACGGACCATTTTATGAAAAGAATTCGTCCATGCTCCGAAGGGGACCTCGCTGCGCTGCAGGCAATCGCCTACGAAACCTATGACCAAACCTTCCGCCCAATGAATGCTGCCGCGACCATCGACAGCTATCTGCAAGAAGCCTTCACCTCCGAAAAGCTGCTGGCAGAGCTGAAGAATCCGGACTCCGCATTTTATTTCTTGCAAATCGACGATGGCGTGGTGGGCTACCTGAAACTGAATGAAGCCGAGGCGCAAACAGATCTCCACGATCCACAAGGATTAGAGATCGAAAGGATCTACGTACGCCAGCAATACCAGGGAAATGGGTATGGCAGGCAATTGCTCGAATTTGCCCTGGAAAAGGCCAGGTCGCTGAATAAGAAATTTGCCTGGTTAGGAGTCTGGGAAAAGAATACTGCGGCGATCGCATTTTGCAGCAAGCTGGGCTTTCAACCGGCGGGAAAGCACACATTCAGAATGGGCGATGAGCTGCAAACTGACTACATCATGAAGAAAGCACTGCTACCTTAGTGTGGTACAAACAAGGAGCCTCCATTGAAGCCACTCAATCTCTTTCTGCTGTTGACCTTCGTACTGTTCATCGCCGGTTTCGGCATCACGGGTATTCTGATCTCCACCGGCAGTCCGAACTACCTGGTCGTGCTCGCCCAAATTCTGATGGCATGGACGCCGACCGCGGCTTTTGCCATCGTCCACCGCAGGGTGGACCCAGGTAGGTCTCTCTGGCGCTACATTGCGGACCGGTTTGCGACACCCATCAGGCTGCTGCCCCTGCTGGCATCGCTGCTGATTCCGGTGGCTGCGACCATCGTCGTCTGGATTGGTTATTCACTGGCCACCGGAAAGGCGCTGTTTGATCTGGTGGCGGATATATCGGTCGCCTCGCTGCTGGTCATGTTCTTCGACAGCCTCATCCGAGGCCCGCTTGGCGAGGAGCTTGGGTGGCGCGGCTACTTGCAGCTCGAGCTGAACAAGCGCTTCTCCCTGCTCAAGTCGTCGCTGATCGTTGGCGCGATCTGGGGGGTGTGGCACCTGCCGCTGTGGTTCGTGTCCGGTTTTCAGGGCGCCAACCTGCTGCTGTATATCCTGTTCTTCATGCTTGGGCTGGTGGCTTTCTCGGTGATCATCGGGGAGGTATACGCTCGCGGCGGGAATTTGCTGTATGCGATCCTGCTGCACCAGATGCTCAACTTCGCCGGCAGGCTGCTGGAGGTAGACGAGCTGGTTGCGCTGGGAGGGGTCAGCGCGGTGTATGTCGTCATCGCACTGGTGATCGGTGTGAGGTCGTCGAGGTCGATGCGCGCAGCAGCCGCTGCGATGTGATGGTTTAGTCCAACTGTCTCTCGAGTAACGGCGTCATCTTCGCCCCGATGGGGTAGGTTTACATTTACTCCGAATGCGGTGTGGGCCAGTGCGGTTTGCCGCGTTCAGCAGATCTACGGCTTGTGCTAAAGTTCTCATTTTGTTATACAATTAATTTAGCTCCACAGCACCTTATTCCGTTGGGCAGCTAGCACTATTTTGGCGGGTGTATGATGTGTATTTCAAATTGCAGGCGTGCCTGGTGGGTAATTTTTGTCTGCGTAGCTCTGGCAGGATGTGCCCCAAACCCGGCTACAACGGATGCTCCACAATTATCAGGCGACCCTCTCGCCATTCAGAACGAGGGCTACATTTGTTTTCGCGAGTATGATGACGCGTTGCATGTGGAAGGATATTTCATTCCCAAAGGCTGCTTTTCCAGCAGCTGCACAAGACCAATCCAGCAATCAGTCGATATCAAGGTTGATACAACACGCTTCACAATTCGATTCAACACACTGTTTGTGGTGATTGACCCATTTGCTGCACAAGGATTAGAACGCGGCAGCTACGCCTGCACGGAAGACTGTGCCGGTGCAGGAATCATTAAATTTGTGATTGGCGACGTTGACAGGGGAACTTACGCGGTCTGGTTGGGTGAGCGCAATCTAGGCCAGATAAGTTTTCCGCCTGATACGATCACAGGGCGGGATATATGTTTCGGCGAGCAGTGGTAGGGATACCGCTAAAGTGGTAAAGTATCTAAAAAAAGGTTGCCGAAAGCATGATAAAACACGCCAGGCCACAATTAACCGCCGCGATTCTGGATGCAGTTGATAACCAACTGCGCGATTTGAACCCGCCGGAGACAAAGGAAACCTATGACCGCCTGCTCGCCAGCGGTATCTCGGATAAAGAAGCCCGCCGTTTGATCGCGGTCGCGCTTTCTTCGGTAATGTACGCGATGTTGAAATATAAACGGAGCTACGATCCGCAAAGCTACATCGCCTCCTTACGAAAGCTGCCGGCGCTTCCCTGGGATTAGCTCAGGGCACAGGTATGCTGTTGCCGGGTCAATGCCTGACCACCCCAGATAGAACCAAATGTAATTACCATGTGGTGTAAGTCAGCCTGCTGGCGTGGGGCTTTGGGGTAGGGTAGAAATGCTGGGTTGCGCGGCGGCGCATTTGTTACTGCTCGTCTCCGGATAGGAAATATTGATCTGATTGCCTCTTTCACCAGATCTCCGCCTTGTGACAGCCGACTTTTTTTGTTGTACAATCAATACAGCCCGGTGCAGTGGCTAAAACGGCCCGGGCGGGCAAAGACCGCCCGCTCAACTCGGAAGGATGTGGTGGCGCGTTGAATACAGCTGCGACATTGGTACTGACTGCCACATCAATCCTTAATCGTTGGCTTGCCATTCAATAACCGATGATCGATTTATTGATCTGGAAAGAGAAATTAGAGCAAGATGTCCGTATCTTGCGAAAAAGGCTTAATCAACGTCGCTGGACGGAGAGGTCAGTTGTTTTATTTGAACGAGACTTGATGTTAACTTTCTTCGGCATTCGAGCGCTGATCGAAGCTGGAAAACTGACTGACAGAACCAGTCACAGAGAATACAACTTCGTTACCTATCCCAGCAAGGGAATGATCGTTGACGACTTCACAAAATCCAATATTGATGAAGTTTTCGACTTTTATTCGGGAATAGAGAAGAAGTTGTCTCTTAAATTGCTTACTCATCAGTTTGTTCATGCGTATGTCGTTTTCACTGAATTCTCGGAAGGAGGCAATGTCATTGGAGTTTTGTTATGCTCTGATCGGGAAAAGTATAATGTTCTTATACAAATTCCCATCAGTCTGGCAATTGAGATTATTGAGGGTGTGATTGCTGACGAAATACAATCAGAACAATTCGAACGTAGTGATAAAAGTGGTGAATTACGAAAAACTAAAATCCTTTAAGTCGTTCATCGAGTCCTGTATTTATAAAGGCAGGCAACACCACATGTTGTTGACAGGTGGGATTCGACGTGATCTATAAGTTTCTTCCGGCTTTGGGATTATACTGCTCCTGGGTCGGGCCTGTTCTCGCCCACTTGCGGCTAACGCAATCGTAATGGGCACGAATGCTTTTCAAGGACCCTAAAATGAGAACGGATTTGGGAAGAGTTGAACGAGCGATTGAACAAAGCAAAAAAGAATTGGAGCAGGCAACTTCGGAAGAACAATTCCAGACTATCGGTTTGCTATGCCGCGAAGCTATAGTCTCATTAGCCCAGGCTGTCTACGACGCCAACATTCACTTGCCCGTCGACGGGATCATTCCAAGTAACAGTGATGCAAAACGCATGCTTGAAGCATACTTGCAACATGAACTTCAAGGGTCATCGAATGAAGCTGCACGTAAATTTGCTAAGTCTGCGTTGGATTTAGCAAATGATCTCCAACACAGACGAACAGCATCATTTCGTGACGCAGCCATGTGTGTCGAAGCAACTGACGCATTATTAAGAGTAGTCGCGCTAATATCTGGCAGTTCGGTTGTCTCAGGAGAAGAAAAGTTGTTTTCGAAAATTCGATCCCTGATGCCTGAACTGATCGCGGAAATGAGCGCTGATCTAAAAGGTGATTCTCTCAAACGCGAATTCTTTATTATCGGCAAGCATTGGGTAATGAATTTTCCAGAGAAGCATCTTGTGTATTACTTTGAGGAGCACAAGGATCTTCAAAGTAAAATTCAAATCCTTGAAAACAATGGTCTAGTGATTGATGTCACACGAGGCAACGCAAAGAGATACCGATTGATGGAAGAATTCGCAGAATATCTTATTGCTTTGCCCGAGGCCGATTTAGAGTGATTGAGGGGTGCGCCGAACAAAGCGTGCACTTGGCGCAGGGGATTTTGCGACATCTTCGAGCATTTTTCTGGCGTCAGGTTAATACTGCTCTCAAGCGTTGTCCGCGTTCCGCCCCGCCGCCAGTAATGCCAACCGTTGGGCCGCGCACTGGAGATGAATAATGGCCAAACGACAAAGGCGAAAGCATCCCAAAATTGACCAGCAAGCACGTTCATTTCAGGTGAGTCCCAAGAATAAGCCAGAAATCATAGATTATTATTTAACTAGCCCGGACGGGAAAACTTGGATAAAACATCCAGGCAGTATTACTGCGCTGATATCCGGCTTTAAGCCAGAAGATCTTGATGAAGAGATTATGTCTATCATTAATCCAATATTTGAATTTTCAAATCAGAGGCAGAATCGGAAATTTAGCGAAAAGATAGTAGACTGTCGGCACAAATTACACGCTGTGCGATACCATCTTCGCACCTTGAAAAGTGAGATTGTCGATAGAGTGAAGGAATTTGAGAGGAGTTATTCGGCGGGATCGGGCATCGCGATAGAGCTTAATAATCCTCGCTTAGTCTACGAGACTGAGGCTTTCTTATTTCAAGTCAAGAGCAGTTTGGATATACTTACACAGGCTCTCGGTTGTGTCGTGCCACCTCTTCGATCAAATCATTCCTTTAAGAGCAAAACGGTTGCAGGCGTAGAAGTAATTGGCGGGAAAGTAGTCGATGCCCTGATGAATAATGGCTTTGAGGATATGGGAGCATTGTTCGAGTTGCACCGGATCAAGTGGATACAGGACCTAGTTGAAATGCGAGACACTATAACCCATTACAGTCGCCTCCGCCAATTCCATTGCTTTATTGAAGAACCTTACATGGGAGGCCGAAATGTCTCAATTCACTATCCCACGATGCCATCGGGCATTCGTGTTGATCATTATTGTCAGGAGTCCTACACTAATCTACTCAACCTCTACAAGTCTGTCTTCGCAATCGTAAAAGCCTAACACGACGTGAAGCTGACGTTTGGGAATCAGGCGCGATTTGGCGATCTCTGTGCCGAGGTAGAATTCTGACGAGTCATGTTCCCCGTCCGCACCACCGCCACTTACGCTTGTCGTTGGGTGGTTCAAATATCTATCAAAATACAATAGATATTAAGATTAGTGAAGATTGTGTTTATTGGTCGGGTTACTGGAAGATCATCTATTAATTGCACTAGCAGACACAGAGCTGCGAGGAATCATGACAGATGACGAACTAATTACTGAAGTCGAGACGCAACGAAGTCTGATGATTGCAGTAGCGACGGGTGGTCCGAGAATTGAAGAGGTCAACAAGCAATATACAGATCGCCGAAAGCTTATTGCGGCTGAGCTTCGGCGACGTGGGTTTCAAGATCCAAACCCTCATGGGGATCTTTGGGCTTGGTATGGAAGATGGAGTTCTGGTGATATGCAAAGTTGGGGTTCTCGCCGAGTTTACATTTCTAAGATGTACCAACCTCTCATTAATCAGATTCAGTCTGGCTTGATTGACCGAGAACACATGGAGGCATCTATGGCTACAACAAATCGTCCGCATGAGCTAAATGAAACTCAATTGCATATATTACGTTTTATAAGAAACAGTCCCTCTCGCGTTAGCGTAAGGAAATTATCCAATGTTCTTCTTTACTCAAAGGACGAGGTTACTTCAGCGCTTAAATTTCTGGTTAACGAGAGATTTGTTAGACAAGATGAGCGAGACAAAGTTAGCTGGGATCACGAACAGGCAACTTATTTCACCGTGCCGAGTATGCGGGAGAAAATTGACGTTATACTACAGTCTACCAGATCTACATTTCCGCGCCCTTTACGAGTCTTCCTTTGTCACTCTTCCAATGACAAACCAGCAGTTCGCGAATTGTATCGCCGACTGATTGCAGCTAAGCTCGATCCATGGCTTGATGAAGAGAAATTGTTGCCTGGGCAAGAATGGCAGCTTGAAATTCAACAAGCAGTCCGCAATGCCGATGTTGTAATCGTGTGTCTTTCTCAAGGTTCAGTTAACAAGGCAGGTTATGTTCAGAAGGAAATCAAATATGCGCTTGATGTAGCTGATGAACAACCAGAAGGTGCAATTTTCTTGATTCCATTAAAACTCGAAGAGTGCACTGTGCCTGCTCGCCTAAGTAATCGCCAGTGGGTAAATTACGATGAAGAGAATGGTTATAGCAAACTCTTAAAAGCTTTGCGAGCTCGTGCCCAAAGCTTAGGTATTGAAGGACCTCCAGAAAAGCCATGACCTAATGTATACTGAAAACTGCCCAACAAAGCGTGAAGCCGACTTGGGGTATGCGTCGCCGTTTTCAGGCATTATTCTTGGCTTTGGGCTGGTTCCGTAAAGGGGACGGTTTCTCATCTCTCCCAGCGCCAGTAACACATACCGTCAGGCGAGGTGACAAAATTCTATGTTCAAGACACACGAGATCTCCATCGGACCAATCTTTCGACTTTTCCTCGGCGCTTTAGGCATTCTTGTCGTTGTAACCGCATTGTTTCTCGCAGTGAGAGAGCTCTGGTTGGCATTTCAAGGAGAGTGGTTGAGATGGATATCCGCTTTACTTCTTCTCATCATCATGTTCGGAGGAGTATCGCTCTTGCGCAGCGCTGTTCGGGGGCGGCTTTCCATCCGTTCTCACCAGGTAAAAAACAAAATCTAGTCACCCATAGCTGCATGCTGAATCATGATCAAACCTGCAATCAATTCGAAAACCAAACTCATCGTATCAACACTGATCGCCAATTTCATGCTTTCCTGGACACTCTTGCCGTTCGTAATACCGCCTTTCCGAGGTTACACGCCCTCCGAGCTCTTCGAAGTCCTTTTCTGGCAGGGCATTGGCGCAGTCGGGTGGCCCTTCGTGCTCTTCGGTGTTGCCCTCAGCTTGCCTTTTGGCGCTAAACTTAACAGCGCAGACTCCCTCTTCACGCTGATGTACCCTGCCATCCAGTTCCTTTTGCTCCGATCTGCGTTCTCAAGAACGCAGCGCCATTGGGAACTCATCCTGATGCATGCGTTCGTCACCCTCTCCTTCGCCGTCGTCTGGTATTATGTTCTCAACGGGTATGATTTCATGACCGGTTAGCCCAGATCAGGGTTGCCCGGCACAGCGTCCACCGGACGGTGGCTACGCCTCGCGTTTTCAGACGTTTTTCTTGGCTTCGAGTTGGTTCCGATAAACTGGCGCTGTCCCGTCCCACCCCAATCAGCTAACGCAAGCTGCCAGGCGATTTTGAATGAGACTATGAATGACGTCAGGGATTTCACCTTCTCGCCTGATCCGGCAATCAATGCCTCCGTCCAGAATATGTTGCCGCATTTCAGCGAAGAATCGCAGCGGCGAATGCGCAAAGCCATTCGTGATTCTGCAAGATCGGCGCAAACACACGGCGGCGAGAACATTGATCTTCACGGTGATCTGTTCAGCGGCAGTCATCGTTGGGGTAATTGGTTCGGCTGTTATGTTCATTGAATGTGTGAGGCATCATGATAGTAAACCATCTCCTTACGCACGGCCTGTTCTATGCGATCGTAGTAACCAGCTATCTCTTTATGGTTATGGTTACAACCAGCCCACGCATTTGGGGCTACAGCGATTACTCGCAAGCGATAAAAGATAAGGTACCACCCCAAACGAAAGGCGAAAAGAAGATAGCAGGGCTGATCGCATTGCCGTGGTTTATCTTTACACTTGGATTCCCGGTTTATTCAACATTGGTATTGAAGGCGAAGCTTTCAGGTGATATTTCGTGGGGAGCGGCGTTCGCCAATCTGTTTGCACTATTCATACTTGCAACAATCGGAGATCTGGTGATACTTGATTGGCTCATCATCAGTAAAATAACTCCCAGGTTTGTGATTATTCCTGGGACACTGAAAGATGACTACAAAGATTTCTCCCACCACTTCAAAGGGCATGCAAAGTCCTTGATTGTGATTATTCCTGTATTCCTTGGGCTGGCTGCCATAATCAGCTATTTATGATCTCTGAGAGCTGCGCCTGACACAGCGTCCCGCGAACGGGGCGTCCTCCCCGCCGGTGACGCAACCTGTCAGGCGCTTCCTTCTTACCGAGAATTCTTGATTAATTATGGATATTGATGTACTCTATTTTTGGACACCTCCCACCCCGCTAACTGTTGGGCTAATAAGAAAGGCTTAATTGGATGAACAGCTTAAGAAGTTTCAAAATGCTTGAGCCATTCTATTTCGCGCTGGGTCTTGTGAACAGTGGATTTCTGATTTTCATCTTTCTGATTCGTGAGAATCATTTTGATCTACTGCAAAAAATTGGATGGGTATATTTTTTATTAGCGATTCCAGCCATTTATGCGATTTTCCTTGTCCAACAGGAGCATAAGACACAACGATACACTATCTTTCTGGGAATCTTTTTGGCGTTTCTGGCGATCGAAGCTCTATATGACTGGATTTTGAAGATTCCGTTCCGAGAGACAATGGATTGGAAACAATTGGCGCCATATGTCGCGCTCTACTTCTCGATGAATTATGGATTTGTGGTAATGACCTGGAAATATTATTCCGTGCCATACGGGATCATTCTGCTTGTTCTTTTTGTTATCCAAATCACAGCAAATATAGTCACGCATTCTTAATTCACACAGGTGGTTCGCTCTTGAGCAGCGCCGTTCGAGGGCGGCTATCCATCTGTACTCGCCGGGTAAAAAAAAGATTCAGTAGTTTTGCACTCTTTACAAACGAGTGCAGAAACCACAGATGCACACCGGCAAGGAATTACCAGAATTATGGTCAGAATCAGTGTTCATCTGTGTTGATCTGTGGTTGAACAAGTATTTGTGTTCAAAGTTGAACCATTTTAGCGATTTCCAAAGACAGCGATGTTGACGGACGACTTGTTTACCTACCTTTTTGATGGACAGCCGCATCCCCTTTTTCAGCCAATGTCTGTGTGGTTGGCATCGTCGCGTCGCTTCACTGCCTTTGTCACCACCTTCCAAGACAAAATCCGAAAGAAACTGCGTATAACCCAGGGTCAGGAAAGTCCCCTGGATCTTCAGCTAGAATTAGAAACGGCTTACTTGCTGCTGCAAGAACGATCCTTGAGTGTGGTGTACGAACCAGAGCTGTCCAAACGCATTCGCAGCCCCGACTTCGCCGTCACCTTTACCACCAGCCTTACCTTTATGCTTGAAGTAACAAGAGTACAAGCGGATCCGAAGAACACTGTGCATGTGCAACTGGCCGATACAATTACCAGCAAACTCGGCCAATTGCTGCCACAGCGCGGCAATACCTTGCTGATCAGTGTCGAGGCAATGGATCTGGCGCCGGGTGACATTCAGGCTGCGATGCTCAGTATGCAGCAGCGTGCAGAACGAAATGATCCAACTTTCTTGCAGCGCTATGCATTTCGCGATCGGGCTGACTTCTTTCGCCATTATCAGCGTTTAAGTGAGATTCTCGTTCGAGGACCGCATTTCGAAGTGACTAAATCAGTGGTCACCTGGATTAATCCTCAAGCGAAACATCCATTGCCGAGCAAAGTGCGCACCGCCCTTTACCGCAGCCACACCTCATAATGGGAGCTCAATCAGGCGTATCGTGAGCTGACGCCGCATGCTGAATCATGATTAAGATGCATGTGCCAGTCACCCTCGCCTTCGCCGTCGTGTGGTACGATGTTCTCAACGCATAGGTTATCATGCCAGGTTAGCCCAGACCTCACAACCGCCTGACGCAGCCTCCGCCGGATGGAGCGATCAACCCCAGCGTATGCTGCGGAATTTGCTAGAGTGATGGAGGCACACATGGAATGCCAGGTACGTGATATCACAATTTACTATGAGCAGTTCGGCAGCGGGAAGCCGCTGCTACTGCTGCATGGCAGACCGCTCGACCATCGCTCCATAGCCAACGATTTTGAACCCATTTTCATGCACCGCAGCGGGTGGCGACGTATCTATCCCGACCTGCCGGGGATGGGAAAGACGCGTGCTGCAGATTGGATCACCCATCAAGATCAGATGCTCGATTTGATCATCGATTTCATCGACGCTGTCATCCCTGGCGAACGCTTCGTGCTTGCAGGCTCCTCCTATGGCGGCTTTCTCGCCCGCGGGTTGGTGCATCATCGCGGCGCTCAAATCAACGGACTCTTCTTGGGGGTGCCGGCCATCGAGCTGGATTTCGCCAAACGAGACATCCCCCAACATTTGGTCGTGCATGAAGATGCGGAATTTCTGGCCGCGTTGGCGCCGGACGAACAGGACTTGAAAGAATTCGTCGTCGCGCAAAGTATGGACGTGCTGGCTCAGTTTCGCCAATTTATTAGTCCGGCAGTTGAAATCGCTGACCATGCCTTTTTACAGCGCTTGAGCCAACACAATGCTTTCTCCTTCGACGTGGATACGCTTCCAGCTCCTTTTCCGGCGCCCACCCTGTTTCTTACTGGACGCCAGGATCACTGGTGCGGTTACCAGGATGCCTATCGCCTCTTAGACAATTATCCCCGGGCGAGTTTTATCATACTGGATCGCGCCGGGCACGCATTGGCTTTTGAACAGAAGACGCTTTTCAGAGCCTTAGTGAATGAGTGGTTGGATCGGGTAGAAGAATATGCACACATCGAATAAAATGACCAGCAACAAATGGGGCGCACTGGCCTCTTTTCTGCTGGCGGTGGCGTTTATCGCTGCCCCGTTGATTTACCTCACCGGAAATACGCGCGATGCCATCGGCGTTTTTGCCTATGACCTGGCAGATTTTCTCTACGGACCCATCCTATCTGCCAGTTTAGTCCTTGTGACTTATGTGCTGCGTGAGCGCATCGGTGAGCGTGCTTTTCGCCGCATGGATTTGGCGCTGTTGGCGGCTGTCCTTTCAGCGCTGGGTATGGCGGCGGTCGCTTTTATCCGCGCTTCTAACCGTCACTACCATTTGGACCATCCGAATTTAAATCTGGAAAGCTCGACCATTGTTCTCCTCGTTTGGGAGACACTGGTG
>JBGSTO010000612.1:0-3136 GCA_041736465.1 Anaerolineales bacterium
CGATTAGGGAGATCTCCTGGCAGATCCCAGCGACTATCCCTAAATGATCTATGCGTTGGGTTTCATATGTCGGTTTGGCGCTCATGCGCCAAGCTTACCCGATATTCCCAAAAAATGCTATTTTAAGGTGCGAAAGGTGGGATGTGATATTGTTTGCCCAATTATATAGCAAAACAACTCAATTACCCGGATCCATTGGGCGATTAAGGGCCGCGCCCATGGCGACTCCGATGGCGATTCCAATCGCCACGCCAACGCCGATGTTATCGATTGCCGTGCCGATTGCCACGCCGATGGCAACCCCCAAAGCTATGGTGGCGCCCATATTCAGTTTTGGTTTACTTTCCTGATTCATTGAAATCTCCTGTTATCTGATGGATTATTCGGTTTCGGTTGGTTGAAAGATCTCTTCAATGGTCAGCTTAAAAATCCGGGCGATCTTGAAGGCGAGCGGCAGGCTGGGGTCGTACTTGCCGCGCTCAATGGCATTTACCGTCTGGCGAGAGACGCCCAGTCTGTCCGCAAGCTCTTCCTGAGACCAGTCATACCCGGCGCGCAGCACTTTGATGCGGTTGTTCACTGGTAGCTCCGGCTCAGGATCATATTCGCGAAGCCCCAAATGATGATCATTGCAGGAAAGAACAGAAACGTGCTGAATTTCGGGAAACCGGCCTGCTCGAAGAAGGCGTAACTGAAGGTCAAGAAGCCGGTCAGCAAGGCACTGATGATGAAAGACTCGCTAAATATGCGGCGGTGCAGCTCGTCCATTTGGCGCAGCGCCATGAGCTGGTAGTACAGGGCGAATGCAACCGGGATAACTGGCAGCAGGGCGATCAGGTAGCGCCAGGGCGTGAGGTCTGCCAGGCTGCGGCGTACAGACACGTAAATAATGACCAGAACCGCGTATGCGGCGCACGCCAAGATGAACCGCCTGGCGTATTTTTTGGCTTGTGGCTTATTCTCCATTTAACCAACCTCCTTGATTGTAAAGCTTACTTTACACTATTGTAAAGCGAGCTTTGCTAATTGTCAAGGAAGTTTTACATGATTGTGTTTGAGATACTCCGCTAGTCGCTTATAATCTCGAGGATAATCCATCTCAGTTTGGAATCGGGGAGCAGCGATGAGCACGGTTGAGAGAGCACCGGTTTTTGATCTGCGCCCGGCATTAGAAAACGACTTCCCTGCCATTCGCGAGTTGATCTGGCAGGCCAGGATCAACCCAACCGGATTGGAATGGAACCGGTTTGTGGTTGCCGTCACGCCCATGCAGCTTGTGCTCGGCTGCGGGCAGCTCAAGCCGCACAAGGATAAATCTCTGGAGCTTGCCTCTATCGCCGTGCTGCCGGAATGGCGCAGCCGCGGGATCGGGCGGGCGGTGATCGAGCACCTGCTTCGAGCCGCGCCGCGTCCCATTTATCTGACCTGCCGGGCGAGCTTAGAAACCTACTACCAGCGGTTCGGCTTCGAGGCCATCACACCCCCGGAGATGCCGCCCTACTTCCGCCGCATATCCAGGCTGTTTCGCGTGATGAAGGTTGGGGGATTGGCTGGCGAAGATTTACGCGTGATGCGCCTGACTACCTGACAATTTTGTAATTGACAAAAAACATATATAGCTATAATATACAAACATAATATATATACATATTATGTGTGTATAGAATACCGCACAAGCCTGCTGTAGGAGGACGAAATGACACCTGATGCCATTCAGACAGATTCCCTGACCGGCGTACTGAGCCGCAAAAGTTTCGATGAACACCTGCGGGAAACATTCACCAGGATCGAAGTCGAGCAATTCCCCTTCACATTGGCGTTTTTGGATCTGGATGGGTTTTCGCGCATCAACGAAGCATACGGGCACCCCGCCGGTGACGCACTGCTCATCAGCCTGGCGCGCACCATCGAGAGCATCGCCGCTGGAGACGCCATCGTGGGGCGCTACGGTGGGGATGAGTTTGTGGTTCTCTTTTTATACACCGAGCGAGAGCAGGCTTTTCTGACCATGGAGAAGGTGCGCAGTGCGGTTGAACAGATGAAATCCCTGGTGGTTGGCGAGCAAACGATCTCGCTGCAGGCTACCGTGTCGGTTGGTGTGGCATCGTTCCCCATCGATGCCCATACCGAGACTGAGCTGCTGCGCAAAGCCGACCAGGCGCTCTACCGTGCCAAACAGATGGGGCGCAACCAGGTGCGCCTGGCTTACGAAGAACGCATGCTGCCCAAGACCTCCCACTACACCCAGACACAGCTGGAGCGCCTGGCGCGGCTGGCGGAACGCGAAGGTGTGGGCGAGGCGGTGCTGCTGCGTGAAGCGCTGGATAACCTGCTGCTGAAATACAACGTCACCCAATTCGACCAATAATGAGTGAAGGCAGCGTCTTCCAGGTTAATTGGCTGGGATGACGCGCATAGGCCATTTCCCTGAATTGCTGGACAGGTAATTCAGGCGCAGGCGCTCGAAAGCAGGCTCAGTCTCCGACAGCCGGCGCACACTTCCATTGACCAGTACCGGCGGGTCGATGGTGCGCAGCTTGGTGCTCACCCGAAAGGTGGGTTGGGTTTCGTCCCAGGCAAAACGCGTGGCGGGAGCGACCAGACTCACCAGGTGCTGGATTTCTGCGTCGCGGCAGTCTTGCAGCTTCTGCCACGCTGGCTGGTCGGTGCCCCATAAATCCTGCTCGCTCAACACACCCAATGCCAGGGCGCGGCGGATGGCCTGGGCTGCCAGCTCATAGATGCCCACTTCGCGAAAATTAGCCCAGGAAGCCCGGTCTGCTGCAATGAACGTCTCACCCATCCAGCGAGCGGTGCGCAGGTCCGTAACGACGATCCGATCCTGGTGCACCTGCAGATGGCGCAGCACACGCTGCACCTGCTGCAGGCCGGCAAGGCCCAGGTCATGGCTGTCGCGCAAAAAATAGTCGAGACGATCAGCGCACAGGCTGGGAGCAGGCTGTTCGAGCAGTGGATAGCGCTGGGCCGTTTCTTCATCGTCCAGGCAGACGAGGTCGCACCAGTCATAGCCATGCCCCTGCAGCACCTGCGGCACATCGGTGGTGGCTACAAAAGCGCCCTTGTGCTGGTCGTGATAATCCTGGGTGTCGTGCCCGTCAAAAACGTAATCAATCAC
>JBGSTO010000127.1:0-3192 GCA_041736465.1 Anaerolineales bacterium
CGAGATCGGGTGCAAAGTAGGAGATCACCGTGCCAGCTTGGATCAAGAAATGATAAGCCACCAACGCGATTACCAGCCATCCGGCACGTCGGGGCACGGCTTTACCATTGGGGAACAAGAAGATATAGAGCAGTACCAGGAACCAGAAAATGGCATTGGCGCCGAATGCTTTTTCGGGAATGAATCGGGCAATATTTATCTGGTCAGACAGTGAAGAAACCCCCAGGAAAACGATAATGCTGGCGGTGAACCAGGCAAACCACTGCCGGCGTGTTCGCCAGATGATCAAAAGTGCTACCACAAGTGGGATCAGGGCTGCCAGCGAGGTAACGATGATGCGATAGGTCGCATATTGCCCCAGTGACAGCCCTCGGATGGCTGCCATCCGTGCGACGATGGCGTTGCTGAGGATTACCTCCCCGGCTATGGACACTGGCTCAACCGTTTGCGTGGTGACGCGCTGATAGTATACAGGGGTGCTGGCAAACCCAATCAGCATAAACCCTACCTGGAGCATCAAGATGGCAGCAAAGGTAAAGGTGAGCGTACGATCGAAACGGGAGTTTTGGCTCTTCATGATCCTTTTTCCAGCAGTCCCAATTTGCCTCGACCAGACGGGCGCAGCCATAAACTCACGCCCTGCGATTGCATGGTGTTCTCTACCACAGCCAGCAGGTGCTGTGTGAGCGGTTCCATCTCGACTTCGCTGCGCGCAATGGCGGCAAACTCCTCAAGTGTCTTCTGAGCGTCGTACTTGCGGCGGTAAAAGCGCCGGTCGATGAAATCCTGCACCCGCCTGCGCAGCGGATTGAACAAGGCGGCAATCGCCAGGGTGGAAATCACCGTGATGACCGGCGACTGCGCGCCACCCAGGGCGGTGAAGACGCTTTGCAGCACGGTGACAATGCCGAAGTACACCAACGCCAGCAGGGCGGTGATGATGCCGTATTGAAGCGTGCGGCGGATGAGGATGTCGATATCAAACAAGCGATAGCGCAGGATGGCAACGGCGAGGCTCAAATAAAGAGGGAGCCATAATGCAAGATCGGTAAAATCATTCAAAAAGCCGTCGCGCTGCGTACTGTCGACGAGGATTGAGACCGGGATCAGAGCGATGATCAGCCCAAAACCGAAGAGAAACCATTTGGTCTGTTGGCGTTCAGTGAGGGTAGAAATACGGCGGTACCTGTAAATCTGGCAAGCCAGGATGATCGGAAAGTTCAAGACCACGGGCCAGATGTAATCGCTGTTTCCCCAACTAGGCAGGTTGAAGCGAGCGGCGAGATCGGGTGCAAAGTAGGAGATCACCGTGCCAGCTTGGATCAAGGAATGATAAGCCACCAACGCGATTACCAGCCATCCGGCACGACGGGGCACGGCTTTACCATTGGGGAACAAGAAGATATAGAGCAGTACCAGGAACCAGAAAATGGCATTGGCGCCGAACGCTTTTTCGGGAATGAATCGGGCAATATTTATCTGGTCAGACAGTGAAGAAACCCCCAGGAAAACGATAATGCAGGCGGTGAACCAGGCAAACCACTGCCGGCGCGTTCGCCAGATAATCAAAAAAGCTACCACGAGAGGAATCAGGGCCGCTAGCGAGGTAACGATGATGCGATAGATCGCATATTGCCCCAGTGACAGCCCTCGAATGGCTGCCATCCGTTCGACGATGGCGTTGCTGAGGATTACCTCCCCGGCAATGGATACCGGCTCAACCGTTTGCGTCGAGACGCGCTGATAGTACAAAGGGGTGCTGGCGAACCCAATCAGCATAAACCCTACCTGGAGCATCAAGATGGCTGCAAAGGTATAGGTAAGCGTACGATCGAAACGGGAGTTTTGGCTCTTCATGACGATTTTTCCAGGGCTCCCAATTTGCCTCGACCAGACGGGCGCAGCCATAAACTCACACCCTCCGACTGCATGGTGTTCTCTACCACAGCCAGCAAATGCTGTGTGAGCGGTTCCATCTCGACTTCGCTGCGCGCAATGGCGGCAAACTCCTCAAGTGTCTTCTGAGCGTCGTACTTGCGGCGGTAGAAGCGCCGGTCGATGAAATCCTGCACCCTGCGGCGAAGCGGGTTGAACAAGGCGGCGATCGCCAGGGTAGAAATTACCGTGGCGGCTGTGGATTGCGAGCCGCCCAGGGCGGTAAAAACCCCATGCAGCACGGTCACGCTGCCGAAGTACAGCAGCAGCAGCAGGGCGGTGAGGATGCCGTACTGAAGCGTGCGGCGGATGACGATGTCGATGTCATACAGGCGGTGGCGCAGGATGGCGTTGCCCACGGAGATATAGGGCGCCAGGGCGACAAAGATGCCGAATGCTTGATAGGCGATGAGACCGGGAATGCCATATTTGTTCGGGTCGCCCGACAGAAGACCGGATGGAACGTAGAAAACCAGGCTGGCGATCAATATTCCGTAGGTCCACCCCAGCCATTTGATCTGCAGGCGTTCGGTTTGACTGCTGTCCCGGTAGCGCAGCAGGATGGATGGGATGATCAGCAGGATGACCAGGCCGAACGAGATCGCATCCAGCACATTGACGACCGGCAGAAACGGCTTCAAGGCGGGAATAAAAAATGGATTAGCAACCATGAGTGTGGTAGGATCGCCATAATTCCAGTTGTTGACCGTGGGTTGAAAGAAATACCAGGCCGAGACGATCAGAACCGTCCAGGCGCTCAACCCGCGAATCCAGCGTTCGAAGCGCAGCGGATAAGCCCGCCCGTTGGGGAAATACAAAGCCAGCAGCCACAGCCCGGTCCAGCCGGTGTTGAAGGCGCGGTTGTAAATATTGAGCGGCGAGTCCGCCGGCACTGCCTGTCCTAGGTTGAGCACACTCCATAATAGCAGGAACAGCCCGGTTACATTGCCGGGCGTACGGCGGATAACCAGGATCGAGACGATCAGAGAGAGCGGGGTGATGCCAATAACGAGAATCCAGCGGTAGAGCGTCGAGTTCATGATGGGATCAGGTGCTCAGGGATGGGTGAGAAAGTCGTAGATAAGCACCATCCCCCACACCAGGTGCAGTCCGGTGTAGACGAGCATAAAGCGGTAAAACCAGTCGGACTTGCGGAGCGAGGCGATCACAGCAGCTCCTTCGGGCGCACGGCGGTTGGTCGCAGCCACAGGCTGACCTGCTCGGGCTGGATGGCTTCCTGAACGGCGCCGGTCAGGC
>JBGSTO010000713.1:0-7438 GCA_041736465.1 Anaerolineales bacterium
ACGGCGGTTGGCAGCCAGCGGAAAGCTGGTCACCGCCGCGCCGCCGGGGGTGTAGCGCATCTCGGGGTCGCGGCCCAGGAAGCCGACGATGGTGATCTCTTGGTAGGACATATTCACGCTCCTTGGGGTTGGATTTCGCCCAGCAAAAGCCGGGCTGCGGTGCGGGCTTGCACCCGCTGCGGATCGCCGTTATCTTGAAACTGCTCGCCGGCCAGGTAAGACAGCATGCGCTGGCCGTCCGGCTGTTCGAGCACCTGCCCCAACGGCATGCCAGCCCAATGCGGGTTCTTGACCGAGCCGACCGGGCAGAGCACTGACCGGGCTTTTTCTAAACTGAGCCCGTCCTTGCTGCCATTCTGTGATGGGGTTTCGTTTGCAGCCTGGGCGTGCTTGCCATTGGATCTGGCGCCGTTCGCCTTTTCGGTGACTGGCTTGCCGTTCGTCTGGGGGTTGTCCTTGTCATACAGCGAGAGCCCAAACTGGTCGCCAAGCTGGCGGAAGCAGCGCTTCAGGCAGTCGGTAGCCGCGCCGCTCAGAGCAGTGTCCAGCGCCTCGGGCGTGTCGCCGGTGAAGCTCAGCCGGCCGACGTCTGCGTGGGTGTAGGCTTTGCCGTCCAGCTCGACCGTGACCTTGCCGGTCAGGTAGACCATGCCGGCGCGCTGCGTTTTCGGTTGACCGCTCACAGGGTCCAGGATGGGAACCCGCTCGCGGCGCTGCCGGTCGTAGGCGGTCAGCGTTTGCTCCCAGATCATCACCCGCGGCTCGCTCAGTAAGTCGAACGACCAGCGATAGTCGAAGATCTGGTTGGCAGTCTGGATCACGTCAAAACCTTCGAGATAGGGAACATTGCCCTCGCCAGGCGCCTGCCGGCGCTTGACGCGGCGTGGGTGCAGCGGTTGCGACAACTGCTGGAGGATGTCGGTGGTTTCTGTCATCGTACCTCGCTTTCTGTGGGGTCTGTAAGGTTAGGTGGTTTCAGTTCTGAGGAATCGGATGGATGACCTCCTTTCTTTGTTGTGGGGGATTAGGGATTGCGGTGAACGTGCAGGGGCCGGCCGCGGGCCGGGCGGAGGGAGAGGTCGCTGAGATGGAAGTCAGGCGACACATGACTGAGCTCGAATATGGCGATCAAGCCCGGTCATGTGCAGCCTGCGTGCCGATCTTGATAATAAACGTACAGTGCATGGTTTATCCTGTGAACTGTGGACATCCGGGGCAAATTCAATCGATCCATTACTGCACGTTGAGTACAAAGGACGATTTTCACTCGACTCGCTCGGCATTTTTCGCTAAGATGTAAATAGTGTGCAAATTAAGATACCGGCGGGGAGCCACGGAAGAATGGGGATCCACATGAGACCAAAACTGGCAGCGTTATTTCACGTATGCTTGATCTTGAGTGTACTGTTTTCGCAGAAGAAGTCAATCGGTTGGGCAATAAGTCGGGCAGAACTGGTTGAGATTGGAAAGAGCAGTGAAGGTACCGATACCGCTTATACATCCTACATGCCGTGGGTTTCTAAGGACTCATTTGGTGTCACTGATGATATGGTTTTTGTTCCTGCCGGTACATTCCAAATGGGCTGCGACCCGGCCCACAACGCCGGCTATTCCTGCTCTTACGATAAGCTTCCGCTGCACACGGTCTATCTGGACGCTTTCTACATGGACAAATACGAAGTGACCAATGCCCAGTACGCCAAGTGCGTGGCAGCTGAGAGCTGCGCGCCGCCACTCTATAACTCTTCTCAAACTCGCTCATCGTATTACGACAACCCAACCTATGCCAACTACCCGGTGATCTGGGTCTCCTGGTACGATGCGGGCGATTACTGCTCCTGGGCCGGCAAACGCCTGCCGACCGAGGCCGAATGGGAGAAAGCCGCCCGCGGCACGACCGTGCGCGCTTACCCGTGGGGCGACCAAAGCCCGGACTGCACGCTGGCAAACCATTATTATTACAACGGATCAACATACAGCTACTGCGTGGGCGACACCTCCCAGGTGGGCAGCTACCCGCTGGGCGCCAGCCCGTACGGCGCAATGGATATGGCGGGCAATGTTTGGGAGTGGGTCAATGACTGGTATTCGAGCAGCTACTACAGCGTCTCACCATCCAGCAATCCTCCCGGGCCGGCTACGGGAACGGTCAAGGTGCTGCGCGGCGGCGGTTGGGGCAACTATTGGTTTCCCCTGCTCGTGGCGAACCGCTACGACTACGGCCCTGCCACTCGCGGCTACTACCTCGGTTTCCGCTGCGCCGCCCCCCCAGGAAAATGACAGCGGATTTTCTCCACGGATTGAACGGAATTCGCGCGTGTCCGTTCAATCCATTCCAGTAATCCATTGGCAGTTTTCTGTCTTTATCCGGACGGGATTCTGGGATCATGGTGAATAATCCCGGGAAAAAAGTTGTCACGCCTTATGATGACCTGACATACCGTATCATCGGCTGCACCATGGCAATGCATCGAGCGCTGGGACCTTCCTTGAGAGAAGACAGCTCCCAGAGAGCGCTGGCGTTCTCCCTGAAAGAAGCAGGCTTGGGTTTCGAGGTGCAGCAACTCAATAGTGTCTTCAGCGCTTGGGACAACTGCTGGAGGATGTCGGTGGTTTCGGTCATCGTACCTCGCTTTCTGTGGGGTTCTTTAGGGTGAGGTTATCTATTGTTCTGTGGAAATGGATGAGTGGCCTCCTTTCATGACTTGTAGGAGAATAGGGGATTGCGGCGAACGTGCAGGGGCTGGCCGCGGGCCGGGCGGAGGAGTAGGTCGCTGAGATGGATGTCAGGCGACACATGACTGAGCTCGAATATGTCGGTCAAGCCCAGTCATGTGTAGCCTGCATGCTGAGCGAGGATAATGTAAGTTAAGTGCGGGACTTAATCCCACGAAATCTGGAGAGGTTGGGTAAACCAAATAAACACATTACTTCACATTGAGAACAAAGGACAATATTCACTCGACTCTTCATGGAATTTTCGCTAAGATGTATATCGGATGGAAATTAAGACACCGGCTGGGAGCCATTGAAGAAAGGGGATCCACATGAGACCTAAACTGGCAGCATTACTTCAAGTATGCTTGATCTTGAGCGTACTGTTTTCCCAGAATGGATCGATCGGTTGGGCAGAAAGTCGGGATGAAACGACTGACATTGGCCAAAGCATTGAAGGTACCAATGCTGCTTATACATCCTACTTGCCGTGGGTTCTTAAGGACTCGTATGGTGTCATACCCATTATTCCGGAAACGACCAATATATTGTCTGAAGCGACAACACAATATTTAACAGCAGTGTCCCAAAGTGGGGTATATACCTTTACCCAAGGCACATCGGAGATTGACGCAATCTCGGTGGGGGAAATCATCGTCGGCGAGCCGAACGCTATCTTGCCAAACGGGTTTCTGCGTAAAGTAACCGCGATAACGCCATCCGGCAGCGATATCGTACTTGAAACTCAGCAAGCCACACTCGAAGAAGCCATCCAACAAGGGGTGGCGCAAATCAAACAAAGTTTGTCTCCTGCTAATATCATCGAAGAACACTACGCCAGCGGTGTCCAGCCAATGAGCGCCCCCTTTGGGGCAGATCTGCAGGGTTTTTACCTTGAGATCAAAGACGTAGTGCTGTATGACGATGATGGTGATTCTCAAACTACGTCGGATCAAATCATCGCCAATGGCACACTATCCTTTGAACCAGGATTCGATTTTGCCCTGGTTGTTGAGGATTGGACACTACAGCAGCTATATTTTGTCATGCATAACAAAGAGACTGCCGAGTTAGAAATACAAGCCAAGCTAGAACTGGCTTCTATCAACAAGAAGGAGAAAGAGCTCGCCAGATATTACCTCTCCCCAATCGTAGCATTTGTTGGACCGCTTCCGGTTGTACTCACGCCGGTGCTGACTGTGAATATCGGAGTGGACGGAAGTGTTTATATTGGAATGACGACCAGCGTAAAACAGGATGTCACTATGTTCGGAGGTGTGAAATACTTGAATGGGGAATGGGCTCTGCTATCCGATGCCAGCAAACAGTTTACCTATACTCCTCCACAACTTTCCGCGGGATTAGATTGTAAGGGCTACTCGGGTGTCCGTCTGGCTTTATTGTTATATGGCGTGATAGGTCCATACGCGGATATCAACGTTTTCCTGAAGTTGGAAGCTGACTTGTTCAAAACCCCATGGTGGAGTCTTTATGGCGGGCTTGAGGTGCCGGTTGGGGTGCGTTTTGAGGTATTAGGCCACACAATCGCCGATTATGAGGCGGTTGTTTTGTCTTATAAAATACTTCTCGCACAAGCGGGTACCGGTGACATGGTTTTAGTCCCTGCCGGTACGTTCCAAATGGGCTGCGACCCGGCGCACAACGGCGGAATTTCCTGCTACTCGGCTGAGCTGCCCCTGCACACGGTCTACCTGGATGCGTATAACATTGACAAGTACGAAGTAACCAACGCCAAGTACGCCCAGTGCGTGGCAGCCGGGAGCTGCGCCCCACCGGCGTACAACTCCTCCGCCACCCGCACTTCCTACTACGGCAACCCAATCTACGCTAACTACCCGGTGATCTATGTTTCCTGGTACAATGCGCATGATTACTGCACCTGGGACGGCAAACGCCTGCCGACCGAAGCCGAGTGGGAGAAAGCGGCGCGGGGCACAACCGTACGCGCTTTCCCATGGGGCGACCAGAACCCGGACTGCACGCTTGCAAACAGCTACAACAACCCTACCGGCCAATACTGCGTGGGCGACACCTCCCAGGTAGGCAGCTACCCGCTGGGCACCAGCCCCTATGGCGCTTTGGACATGGCAGGCAATGTGTGGGAGTGGGTTAATGACTGGTATTCGAGCAGCTATTACAGCACCTCACCCGGCAGCAACCCGCTAGGGCCGGCTACTGGCACATATAGGGTGCTGCGCGGCGGCGATTGGGGCAATTTTTGGAGCTACCTGCGTGTGGCGGTCCGCTCCTACGGCATCTACCCCGACCTTCGCGGCAGCTACGATGTCGGTTTCCGCTGCGCCGCCCCCCCAGGAAATTGATCTGCTGGTGTTCTGGGTTCTGGACTTCTGGTTTTTGCTTTTACCTCCCCCCAAAGGGGGGGCGAATTGACCTAGCCCCCCGTTTTAGGAAGGTGGGTGGAGGTCAGGTAAGTTGATGAGGACTTACAAGAACCTGTATTCGCAGATCTGCAGTTTCGAGAATCTCTTCAAAGCCTACCACCTGGCCCGGCGCGGCAAGCGTGATCGCCAGGCAGCGGCAGCGTTCGAATTCAACCTGGAGGGCAATTTGCTGCGCTTGCAGGCAGAGCTGCGCACCCAAACCTACCAGCCCGGCAGCTACCACAATTTCTATATCTTCGAACCCAAGCGCCGCCTGGTCAGCGCCGCCCCGTTCCCGGATCGAGTCGTCCACTACGCCCTCTGCCGGGTGATCGAGCCGATCTGGGAGAGGCGTTTTATCCATCACAGCTATGCCTGCCGGGTGGGAAAAGGCACCCACGCTGCTCTGGATCAATGCCAGGAAGCTGACAACAGATTATGACCTCGGCTTGAACGGATTGGATACAGCAAGCGGGTGAATCATGGGTGAGAAGAGAGTAGTCACGCCATATGACAACTTGACCTACCGTATCATCGGCTGTGCGATGGGAGTTCATCGCGCGCTGGGCTCTTCGCTGAGATAAGATAGCTACCAGAGAGCGCTGGCGTTCTCCCTACAGGAAGCCGGCTTGGGTTTTGAAGCACAGAAGCTCTTAAGTGTCTTCAGCGCTCCGGATGAGCAGAACCTGGTGGGCTATTACATCCCGGATTTTGTGATTGAAGAAAAGATTGTGGTCGAGATCAAGGTACTGCGTTGCCTGGATAACAGCCACCTGGCGCAGGTGATTGGCTACCTGGCGGTTTCTGGCTGCTCAGCTGGGCTGCTGATCAACTTCGGGTAGCGCAGTCTGCGCTACGGCGTATCTTCCCGCCGAAAAAGCTCACCGACCACCTTGCCAATCGCCAATGGCTGTTCGTTCCGGGCCGGCTGAGAGCAGAGCAACCTCCGGAATCATAACCAACTATCACACTCCACAAACTAACCATTGCCGAAGCGGTTAAGCCGAGAAATCCGTGCAGAAAATCCGCTGTCAGCTTCTGTATCGCCTATGCAGCCCGGGTGCATCGTTCGAGCAGATGTTAAGTTTCGGTACGAGCGCTATCTTGAATTTCAGCCGGATTGCACCTGAGCCATGGCAGGCACAGTGTGGTCATTCTCTAACAACTCAGGCTCTGGACCGGTTTTTTTCTTCTTACTTGGATGCCGGGTGGAGCCCACCGGTCTGCCCGCCACCTCTGCCGCCGCCTCATACGCCTCTTCCTTTGCATCCACCAGCCGCACCTCCTGCGCCAGCACATAACACGTCGGGCGCGGCACGATCAGGTCCTCCAATTCAGCAGGCAGTGTAACGTTCAAGCGCGCTTTCTGGAGCACGCGCCCCAGCGGTTCCAGGATATCTTTGCCCCATACTTCACCCTCCACGTGCACCAGGTCGCCCTGCTGTAATGTGGGGAGCTGCTCCAAATTCTCTGCGATGCGCACGGTGACGTAGTCCGAGTGCACCAGCTCACCTTTGCGGCGCGGGCGCTGGTGTGCGAGGCGGATGAACTCTTCGCCTTTGTACTGCCAGCGGCTGACGATAAATCCTTCTAAAGTCACTTGATTGAGCATGATCTTTTCCTTTCCTCCCCCCATTTTCGGAGAAAATAGGGGGACAGAGGGGGTAATAAAACGCCACACGTCCAGCGGGAATGCTGCAAACGTGTGGCGAATCGATCCAAGGATAGTATGCGGTTGTTCAGCGGGTAGTTTGGCTAATCGAGCATCACCTCCTTACCGGAATACGCTGGCGTCACGGTGTGCCCTGCATGCGCGCCCAGGCGTAGCCGGTGACGCTGTAAGCGCCCTGGTGCTGCAAAAAGCCGGGCAGCAGCGAGGATAGATCGGCGGCCACGGTTACATATACCAGGCGCGCCCCGGCATCTACCCAGATGCTCGTCACTGCCACGGCGATGCCGCGCCTGGAAAGGAAGCCGGCATTGCGGGTGGCGTAATCCTGGGCGGTGGCGGGCGCGTCGGGCAGGAAGATGATCTGCCCGGTCTCCCGGTAGGTGACGACATCCAGCCGGGCGGCGGCGGCCAGCGCGGCGGAGTCGGCAGCCTTGCCAACCTCGCCGCGGGCGTAGACGATACGCCCGATCTGCAGGCCAACGGCGGTCATCAGGCCCAGGGCCAGGATAACGAACATGAAGAACGGGGTGACCTGCCCTCGCTCGCTGCGCCGCGCCTGCATGTCTCACCAGCCTTCCTGGCGGAAAGTCGCCTCCGCCTGCACGGTGGTCAACTTCTCCAGGCCGAAGCTCTCGCCGGCCGGCAGGAA
>JBGSTO010000715.1:0-24309 GCA_041736465.1 Anaerolineales bacterium
TGCCGCTGCTGGAACAAGGCGTGCTGCCGGTGGTCACCGGCTACCTGGCTGCCACCCGCCAGGGCGCAGTTACTACGTTAGGCCGCGGCGGCAGCGACTACTCCGCTGCGCTGTTGGGGGCGGCGCTGCCGGCCGGCGAGGTGTGCATCTGGAGCGACGTGGATGGTATTTTGACTGCTGATCCCAACCTGGTGCCAGAAGCGACCACGTTGGACGAGCTGACCTACGAGGAAGCCGCAACCCTGGCATATTTTGGCGCCGATGTGCTGCACCCCAAGACCATCCGCCCGGTGGCTGCCGCCGGCATCCCGCTGCGCCTGCTCAACAGCTTCAACCCGGGTCACCCAGGCACGCTGGTTACGGCGCGAGCCATCGATCGGGCGAATCCGATTCGGCGCAGCGTGCAGGCGGCGAAGCATCGCCGGGTAGCGATCATCTCCACCAATGGGTTGGCGCTGATCCGCCTGGGCAGCCAGGATGATTCCTGGAATCCGCTGCTGGCCTCGCGCGCGCTGCAGAGCCTGGGCGCCTCCGGGCTGGACGTGCCCATGTTCTCGCAATCTTTTTCTGAGCACAGCCTGAACCTGGTGGTGCGCCAGCAGGATCAGGAACATTGCATCAAACTGCTGGAAGAAGCCTTTCGGGATGAGCTGGCGGGCAAAACAGAGAATACCGGCGGATTTCACCTGGATGTGCGCCTGAAAGTAGCCACGGTATCCGTAGTGGGCGTGCCGCAAGGGCAGGATAGCGACATTGTGTCCCGCGCCTTTGCTGCCTTGGGCAGCTCAGGTACGCGCGTGATCGCCGTGGCGCAGTCCAGCCGTGAGAACTCGGTTTCGTTCTGCATCCCCGCCGAGCAGCTTGCCGCCACGGTGCGCGGACTGCACGCCGATTTGGGACTGTCGGTTCCGGCAGCCGCCGCCCTGGCTCAGGGCTAATCGGCGGTGGCGCCAGCCAGTATCGGCTCGTCGCCGTTGTACTTACGCAGCTGCGGCCAGCGGCGGGCAATCCAGCCAACCGCCAGCAGGCAGCCCACCCCACCGGAGATGATGGCTGCCGGCGCGCCGAAGAACTGCGCCACCAACCCGGCCTCGATCTCGCCCAACTGCGGGCCGCCCATGAAGAAGATCTGGTTGACGCTGGTCATACGCCCGCGGATGTGATCAGGGGTTTGCAGCTGGCGGATGGTATTGCGGATGATGGTGCTGACCGAATCCGAGGCGCCGATCCAGGCCAGGGCAAACATCGCCCACCCAAAGCTGCGCACCAACCCGAAGGCGACCGTCGCCAGGCCGAAGGAGACCACCGCCCACATAAAGATTGCCCCCTGGCGGCGCAGCTGGTCTAACTGTGAGACCGCCAGCGCGGCGGCTACCGCGCCGATGGATTGAGCCGCCGACAGCCAGCCGTATTCCACCGCGCCCACCTTCAAGATATCGCGCGCCACGATCGGCATCAGGGTGTTGGCGGATGAGAAAAAGGTGGCGAAGAAGTCGATCAGCATGGTGGACAGGATGATGGGATGGGCGATAATGAAGCGCATTCCCTCGCCGATGGCGGACAGGCTGATCCCGCTGCGCCGGTCGCGCACGATTTGCTGCGGCACGCTGCCCATGGCGATCAAAGCCAGGATGACCCCCAGGTAGCTGATGGCGTTGAATAAATAGGTGTAGGACTGCCCCATGTAGGCGATCACCAGACCGCTCAAGGCCGGACCGAGGATCGACCCGGTCTGGAAGGCAATCGACATCAGGCTGAAGGCGTTTGAAAGATCCTTTGCCGGCACCAGGTTGGGCACCAGCGCCTGGCGGGCAGGGGTATCGAAGGCGACCGCGGTGGCCTGGACGGCGGTCAGGATGTACAGGTGCCATAAAGTGGCTTCACCGGTGAAGGTGAAGTACGCCAGCGCCAGCGCGCTGAAGGCCATTACACTCTGGCTGATGAACAAAACCCGCCGCCGGCTGACCACGTCTGCCATCGCGCCGCCGATCAGCGAGAAGATGACGATCGGCAGGATGCGCGCCAGGCCCACGCCGCCCAGGGCAATCGGCTGGTCGCTCAGCGTGCGGATATGCCAGAACAGCGCCCAGGTTTGCATCTGGGTGCCGGCGATCGAGAACATCAATCCGAACCATAGGAAGCGGAAACGCGGGTTGTGCAGGGAAGGGGGAATATGGAAAGAAAAGGACATTGACAGGTTGCTCGCTCAGGTAGGGGGATGGGCTAGACAGGCAGTTAGCGGCCTGACTGTCAGCCGGCGTTTATTCCGGCGTCGATGGAGAAGATTTGACCGCTGATGGCGCCAGCATCCGCTGAGCACAGGAACAGCGCCAGGTCGATTATCCCCGTACTTATCTCGACAGGTATAGTTGGCGGCGTGCCGAGAGCATCCATCGCCGCCGGGCAGATGGCATTGACCCGGATATTGAATGCCGACAGTTCGTGCGCCGCCTGGCGCGTCAGCTCAGACAGCCCGGCTTTGCTGGCGGCATAGGCGGCATAATTGGGCTGTCCCAACGCGTGACATATCACGTTGAGGATAATGCCACCGCCCTGCTCTTTCATCACCCGCCCCACCGATTGGGTCAGATAGAAAGGGCCGTTCAGGTTGACGTCCATGGTTCGCAGCCAATCCCACTCGTCCATCTCCAGGATGGCGCGGCGCGGCTTGACCGCGGCGTTGTTGACCAGCAGGTCGATGCGCCCGTACTGCGTGCGCACCTGCTCCACCAGCCCCTGCACGGGCATCTTTTTGGCGATGTCGAACAGGAAGGGCTGGAGGATGCCGCCGCTCTCCTCAGCCAGGCGCACGGTTTCATCCAGGTTGATTGGCGTCAGGTCGTTAGCTGCCACGGTCGCGCCGTGCGCGGCAAATGCCAGCGCCAAAGCGCGCCCCAACCCGCGCCCCGCGCCGGTGATGAGCACTACCTGGTTGCTGAAATCGTACACGCCGTCTCCTCGGGAAAAGATGTGTTCTCAGGCTGCTGCGAAGCCTAATTATACTCCGGGGCAGCGCTGCCATAAGGCTGGACTCCCATCGTGCATGGGTGTATGTCTGTTTTGGTGCAGACATACACCTGTTTTCGCCCGTTAGGATTCGATCGAGCCAGGCGTCTTGCCCGCAGCCGTTCGATCTGCTATACTGGCTGAGCGCCTGGACAGCGATGCATGTTTGATCGCCCTGGCAAACTCGTGATGACATCCCCACAACAACCTTACATCCAATACCTGCGCGCCCAAATCGGGCATTCCAAGACCTTCCTGGCATTTGCCTCCGTCGTCTTACGCGATCCCGCCGGGCGCATCCTGCTGCAGCGGCGGGCGGATTTTCACGCCTGGGGACTGCCGGGCGGCTCGCTGGAGCTGGGCGAAGACATCCAGTCCTGCGCCCGCCGCGAGCTGCTGGAGGAAACCGGTCTGCACGCCGGGCCGCTGCGCCTGGTCGGCTTGTATTCCGAGCCGGAGTACGACGCAGTCTACCCCAACGGCGACGAAGTCCAGCAGTTCACGGTGTGCTTCGAGGCGCAGGCTGCCGGCGGTGAGATGCGCGCCGATGGCGTGGAGAATACTGAGCAGGCCTTTTTCGCCCCCCATGACCTGCCGCGTGACGCTATCCTGCCCTGGTACAACGCCATGCTCGACGACTGTCTGACAGGCGGGCCGCCCGCCTTCCGCCCGCCCAACGAGCGCACGCCGTACGCCCGGCAGATCGAGTCGATCCGCGAAAAGATTGGCAGCGCTGCGTACATCGGTGTGGGCAGCGCGGGCGTGGTGCAGCGTGCGGATGGACGGCTGCTGGTCGCCCGGCGCAGCGATAACGGTCTGTGGCATTTTCCGGGCGGCTACCTCGATTTTGGTGAAAACGCCGCCCAGGGGTTGGTGCGCGAGCTGTGTGAAGAAACCGGGCTGGAGGTGTACCCGCAGCGCCTGCTGGGCATCTTCTCGCCGCCGGAGATGTGGGTGTATCCCAACGGCGACCAGATCCAATCGGTTGTGGCGCTGTTTGCCTGCCGCCTGACCGGCGGCTTGCAGCGCATCGACGGAACGGAAACGACCGGCCTGGCATGGCTCACACCCGGGGAAGTGCTCGCCATGGACACTCACCCGCTGCTGTGCCCTGTGTATGCTGCTGCGCTGGACTGTCTGCAGGGCGGCTGGTTCGTGCTGCCGGCAGAGGCATGAGCCTGCCCCAGGTATCATCCTGAGCGATGAAACATACCATAGCGCGCTACCTGGTCGCCGCCAACTGGGTTTATTTCACCCTGCTGTTTGGCTGGCTGGCTTTGAGCGCATTCACCGGCGACCGGCTGGCGTTGGTAGCGCTGGCGAACCTGCTCGCCGTTTACCTGTTCCTGCCGCTGCCGCTGGCGCTGCTCAGCGCCTGGTACAGCCGGCGGGTGAAGCTGTGGGCGTTCAGCCTGGCGGCGCTGCTGGTTTTTCTCTGGCAGTGGGGTGGGCTGTTCCTGCCTCCCCTGTCGGCAGCGCCAACCAGCCCTGCCCTGCGGGTACTGACTTTCAACGCCCTTGGGTATGCGGCCCAGCCCGAGCCGCAGCTGGCGATGATCCGCGGCGAGGACGCTGATGTCGTGCTGCTGCAGGAGCTGAACCCGGCGCTCGCTGCGCTTCTGGCTTCAGATCTGGCTGAACAATATCCATACCAGGTGCTGGACCCGCAGCCCGGCGTGCACGGCATGGGGGTATTGAGCAAGTATCCCCTGTCCCCCGCAGGGGAGATCCTGCCGCTGGATTGGGTTGGCGAGCCGCAGGTGCTGGAGATGGCGTGGCAGGGCCAGCAGATCGCACTGGTCAACTTCCACATGATCCCTTCCACGCTGGGCACGCTGCCTATCCTGGATGAACAATCCCGCTACCGCCAGGCGCAAGCGCAGGCGATCGTCGAGCTGGCGAGGCGCCGCGGTCCGCTGATCGCCGCCGGGGATGCCAATACCTCACCCACCAGCCAGGCCTACCGCATCCTGGCAGGGCCGCTGCATGACGCCTGGGCAGATGCCGGTTTTGGGCTGGGACACACTTTTCCCGGCAGCGATGGGCCGGGCAGCTCGCGCCCCAGCCTGGCGGGCATCGCCGCGCCGATGTGGCTGGCGCGCATCGATTACATTTTTGCTTCACCGCAGTGGCGCGTTTACACTGCGAGCGCCGCTCCTTTTGACGGGGTCTCGGATCACCGCGGGGTGGTGGCGGAGTTTGTGCTGGGTGAGTAAATAGCCGCAAAGAGGATATGGTTGAATGATGCTGTGTTATAATCTATGTAACCGAAATTACAGATATTGATATTTCAAGCGCACAGAATATAATGACTTTGAGCCAACAAGAATCCGATTTTCTTGCCAGGATGGTGGTTGATGGCATGACGGTCATTACCACCGCAGAAGCCGAAAAAGTGTGGCGAGGGCCTACACCAATCGACGTTGCCCTACACCGGTTGGAAAGGAAAGGATGGCTTCAGAGGCTCGATCGCGGTGTTTATCTTCTCGTTCCCCTCGAAGCAGGGCCGGAACGGCTCTGGACGGAAAGCCCTCTGGTGATAACACCATATTTAATCAAGCCTTCAGCAATTGCTTATTGGTCAGCGCTTAGCTACTGGCAAATGACCGAACAGATACCGCGCATCACCTTTGTCCAATCGACAAAACGGAAACGGCCTTTAGAGATCCAGGGGATGCAATTTCAATTCGTTACGATTAAGAGAGAGCATTATTTTGGGGTTGTTGAACGCAAAATCAATGACAACAAATTTGATGTCACCGATCGTGAGAAAACACTGATTGACTGCGCAGACCGGCCTGACCTGAGCGGTGGAATCGTGCAGCTCAGCCAGGCTATCAAGAACGCTCATGAACAGATCGATTGGGCGAGGGTTGATGGGTATCTGGAGCGATGGGGAGGCGGCGCCGTGGTCAAAAGGCTGGGATATCTGGTAGACGAGCTAAAAATACCTGTTCCCGGGCGTGAAGACAGGCTGAAGCGCTGGAGAGCCATGCTCACTCAGGGTATTTCTCTGCTGGAGCCTGGCGCGGGTAAGCGCGGCCCATATGTCACCACCTGGCGAATCCAGATGAATGTACCAGGTCTACCCCCTGGAGGAAAAGGATGATATCTGAGGCAGAAATTCGCCGCCTGGCTGCTCTCTGGCGAGTTGATCCAATGATCCCCGATTTAGATTACGCCTTAGGCTGGTTCCTGGCTGGACTATCCAAAATTTCAAGTGCAAGAGATGGGACGCGATTTAAAGGCGGAACCTGCTTGAGGAAATGCTACTTCTCAGGCTATCGATTTTCAGAGGATTTGGACTTTACAGCGACCCGCTATATCGCCTCAGAAGAACTTCGCGATTGGGTTGCCCAAATAGCAGATTGGTCTGCAAGCCAGAATGGGCCCGACCTGCTGGCATCACCCCCTCGGCAGGAGGTGGTCGAAGACGATTATGGGAAGGAATCATTCCAGGTTCGAGTTTATTATCGCGGACCACTCCGCTGGGGCGGTTCTCCCCGGGCTATTCGCCTGGATATCACCCGTGATGAAAAGCTCCTGTGGCCGTTGGAAGAACGGGCAATCCTTCACGCTTACTCAGATATAGATCAGCTCGAAGCGCAAGCAGTTCCTTGTTACACCTTGCCTGAAGTGCTTTCCGAGAAAGTACGGGCGGTGTGTGGGCAGAGGCGTTTTGCTATTTCACGGGATGTGTATGATATTCATCGTCTATTGCAATCGGGTGTCGCTCTCATCGACATTGTCGCCAACTTGCCTGAGAAATTCCACCATCGTGGTGTCGATATCAATTCCCTGAGTGTATCATTGCTTGAAAAACGCCAGTCAGACTACGAGCAATCCTGGGCGAAGCAATTGAGCTATTTGATCCCGGATAGCGAACTGGTTACCTTTGAAGATGCGTGGAAAACGACGATCGAAGCTGTCCGCCAGCTAGAGGCGATGATAAAACGATAAGAAAGCGAACTAGTTTTGACCGGATGCAGGGAGGAAATATAAAGCCGCAATCATTCTGCAATTCATCCTCGATACTATATGACATTCATCAGTTGACGCGCAGGGGCTGCTCTTGCTATCCTTCTACTACTGCTCCCGCTATCGGGATGCCAGGGAGGATGAAATTGAAAGACCCGGAAAGTGCCTATCAACGCCTGGTGCCTGATGCGGTCTGCTACCAGTATGATATTGGCGTGCTGGTGAGCCAGCTGCGCCAGGCTGCCACTCACAAGCAGCGTAAAACCGTAGAGCGATTGATCCATGCTTTGAAAGAAGCCTGTAAGGGCAGCCTGGATACGTTGGAGTACGCTCAGATCCAGTTGGAATGCGGGCGCGCGGCCTACGCTATCGAAAAGAAAGAGCTGGCATTCCAATCGATTGAGCTTGCGATCGCTATATTGGCCCCGATCGTGAATTGTTCGAATGAGCACCGGCATTTTCACGGCGTGGCGCTGTGGATGCAGGGATTGCTGCTGCACGATCAAAAAAATCTGTCGCTGAAAGCATTGGAATACTTCAAAAGCAGCCTGGCTGAGTTTGAAATCCTGGCTTTGCCTTACCAGGCCATCTGGCCAACCACAGAGTGGTACCATGCTGCCATCCAGGAAATGCGCCAGCAGCTCAACCAATACTGGGAAGTGAACCCGGATGGCGTCTCCGTGGAGAGCGTCTCTCCCGAGTGGACGGATAGTGTCTCTCCCGAGCGGACGGAGCGCCCTGCCGGCCCGGGTCCGGTGCCAAAGCCGACGGCAGGAGATGCCCCCACCAGCAACACCCAGATTCTACGGCTGCCGGTAGCCGGGGATAACCCTCCCGATTCTGCTCCACCGGCACGACCGCAGGCGAGCCATTTGGCCGCTGCCACCAGGAAACCCGGTTCGCGTGTGGGGTGGGTTGAGGCCCGCCTGGCTGTCGCCCGGCCGCGCTTGTTGAACATTATCGGGCGCATCCCGGCTGGAGGGTTTGGCGTGGATGGTCAGCTGCCTCACCGGTTGGGCAGCATCCGGGTTGAAGGCGAAGTGAAAGATTTCAATATCCAGGGTGTGCAGTGCCGCTTGTACAGCCTGCGCACGGCATTGGGCATCCTCCGGCTTTCTTCTGCCAGAAACTATTTCATCTTGAAGGTGGTTGGAGACAGCATGGATCGGGCCGGGATCAGTCCGGGCGACTTTGTGCTCATGGCGCAGCAGGATACCGCCGAGCCGGGTGATATCGTCGCGGCTGAGATCAACGGCGAGGATGAAGGCGCCACCTTGAAGTCCTTCGCCCGTCGCGGCCGGAGGATCTGCCTGGTTCCCAACAGCAGCAATCTGAAGTATCAAGAGCAGTATTTCGATGCAGGGGCGAGTGGTTTCTCGATCCGCGGCGTGGTCATCGGGGTATTCAAGCCGCACTAAGCCTGCTCCTGCATCGCGGGCCACAGTCGCAGAGCATTGCCGCTTCCCGCAAGCAAGAGTAAAATCATAGCGCCTGCCGGCCTCCGCTGCGCAGCGCGCAGGTTTTGCCACTCAGGACAGCAGCCAACCAGATCATGCCAGATCGTGACGACCAGCTAGAAGCGCTTACCCGCATTAATGTCCAGGATTTTCTGGTTTCATTGGGCCTGGAAAATCTGCGCCGGGGACGCAGGCTGGTGGAGGCGCTGTGCTGGTATCCCTCGCGCCGCTTTGCTCACCAGATGGTCGCTTTCGACCGCGACGTCGCCGAGCACGGGCTGTCTGCCGCTTCGCGGCGCGCCCTGACCAGCTACGCCGGTGGGCTGGAGGTTGTGGGAGCTGATAATTTGCCCCGCCAAGGACCGCTGCTGGTGCTGTCTAACCATCCCGGCATGACGGACACCCTGGTGCTTTTTGCCAGCCTGCCGCGCGCCGACCTGCGGATCATTGCCGCGGTGCGCCCCTTCCTGCAATCGCTGCACAGCGTCAACCCCTTTCTCATCTACGTAGCCGATGAAAAAACCCCGCAGCGCATGGCTGTCGTTCGCGCAGCGGTTGCGCATTTGCGCTCCGGCGGGGCGCTGCTCAACATGCCTGCCGGCAGGATCGAGCCGGATCCGGTCAGCATGCCGGGCGCGATCGAGTCGCTGTCTACATGGTCGGAGAGCGTGGCGCTGTTTGCCCGCATGGTGCCAGAAACCAGCATTGTGGTTGCGATTGTCAGCGGTGTGATCTGGAAGGCTGCCATCGAGCATCCCATTACCCGCCTGCGTAAAGAGAAAGCCGCCCAGGAGCGCCTGGGGGCAACCCTGCAGGTGCTGGTACACACCAGCCTGCCCTTCGTCCGCCCGGTGACCAATCGGGTGACCTACAGCGCCCCGCTGCGCGCCGCAGATTTGCCGGTCGGCGACCCGGCGGCTTTGATGCAGATCGTGCGCCAACAGGCGCAAAAGTTGATCGAAACCAGCCGCCAGCCGGTCTCAGGTCAGGCATAGCAACTTCCCCATCGCCGCTAGCGGCGACTTATTCGCCTTAGCAATCCAGCCGCTCATTGGAAACGTATTAATATACTGCGTGCGCAGGTTAATTGGTGGTAAACTTCGGCAAAAATAAGACATAGATTGGTTAATTTAGAGAGGAGATCGGACATGAACAACGCCTCGCTTAGCCCTGCAAAAATTGCGATTATCTTGCTGACCATCGCCACGGCTGGCATCCATTTCACGCTGCTCTTTCCCGATCCGATCTTCATCCTCAACGGGCTTGGTTATCTTGCGCTGCTGGCAGCGTATTTCTTGCCGCTGCCTTTCGCAAAGGACAACCTCTCCCTGGTGAGGTGGGCTTTCATCGGGTATACTGCGGTAACTGTTTTGGCCTGGGTTGTTATGGGTGAAAAATCTTGGCCGGCAGGGATGATGGGTTATGCTACCAAGCTGATCGAGGTGGCACTGCTTGCTTTGCTTTGGCGAGATAAGCCGGGTAAATAACAGCTCTGCTTCCCCCGCCCGCTGAAGAAGGACGGGAAATTATGAGTGATTTGCATGTAGAACGAAGGGCCTGTGCGCGAGTCCCCACCCGCTACGGGGAATTTTCACTTTGCTTGTACACCAACAACTATGACAGTAAAGAACATTTAGCCCTGGTGATGGGCGATGTTTACGAGCGTGAAAATGTGCTCGTGCGCCTGCATTCTGAGTGCTTTACCGGCGATGTCATCGGCTCCCGCCGCTGCGACTGCGGTGAGCAGCTCGATTGCGCCATGCAGGCGATTGCAGAGGCAGGCGAGGGGGTGCTGGTTTACCTGCGCCAGGAAGGGCGCGGCATTGGGCTGTTGGATAAGCTGCGCGCCTACAACCTCCAGGATGAAGGCTATGACACCGTCGAAGCCAACCTGGCCCTGGGGCACCAGGCAGATGAGCGCGATTACACGGTGGCGGCTTTGATGCTGCGCGAGCTGGGTGTGCGCTCGGTGCGGCTGCTGACCAATAACCCGCGCAAGATCCAAAACCTGATTGACCTGGGCATCCCTGTCATCGACCGGGTGCCGGTTGAGACTACGGTCTACGCCGATAACGCCAACTATTTGATTACCAAAGTCCAGCGCATGGACCACATGCTCGATATCGCTTCCATCCCTGCCAGCCTGCTCGATCAGCCCAGGAACGGGAATGGCAGCCTGCATGCCAGCGATTGAGCAGGCGCTCTCCCGCGCCGCAGAGCACACGCGCCGCACCGGCAGGCCCCTGGTTACTTTAAGCTATGCCCAAAGCCTGGATGGCAGCCTGACACTTAAGCGCGGCGCGCCTATGGCAATCAGCTCTCCCGAAACGCAGCGCCTGACGCATCAAATACGCTCTCAACATGATGCTATCCTGGTTGGCATCGGAACTGTGCTTGCCGATGACCCGCGCTTGAATGTTCGCCTGGTTTCCGGGCGAGATCCGCAGCCGGTCGTGCTGGACAGCAGCCTGCGCATTCCCGGCACCGCCCGCCTGTTTTCGGGGGCTCGCAAACCCTGGATTGCGTGTAAACGGGAGGCTGATCATACGCTGCGCGCCCGCCTGGAAGCGCTTGGGGCTGAGGTGCTTGTCCTGCCGGCTGATCCAGGAGGTGGTGTTTCGCTGCCGGATTTGCTGTCTGCGCTGGCTCAACGCGGCATTTGCAGCCTGATGATTGAAGGAGGGGCGCAGGTGATCACCCGCTTCCTGGCGAACCGGCTGGTTGATCAGGCAGTGATCACGGTGGCGCCTTTCTTTGCCGGCGGGTTGGCGGTCGTCGAAAGCCCGCTGGCACAGCTTTCCGGCGGGGATGCCGCCCTGCCGCGCATTCACCCGCTCGAGTTTGCCCGCGTGGGTGTAGACCTGGTTCTTTGGGGAACGATGGCATATTCATGAAACGCACCGCATTGGTCTTTACTGCGCCGGGACAGGTGCGCCTGGCGGAAGAAGAGCTTGCCGGGCCTGCCCCTGACCAGGTGCAGGTGCACAGCCTGATGAGCGCCATCAGCACAGGCACGGAGATGCTGGTTTATCGCGGCCAGCTTCCAGATGACTTGAAACTGGATGAGAGCATCCCGGAGCTGCAGCAAAAAAGCGCCTATCCATTCAAGTATGGCTACTCGCTGGTTGGGAGGGTATCTGCCACGGGGCAAGAGGTAGCCTCCAATTGGATGGATCGCCTAGTGTTTGCCTTCCATCCGCATGAGAGCGCCTTCAACGCCAGCCCGCAGAGCCTGATACCGCTCCCGCAGGGGGTGGCGGTTGAAGATGCCGTATTCCTGGCTAACATGGAAACCGCGGTAAACCTTTTGATGGACGGGCAGCCGCGCATCGGCGAACGGGTGGCTGTATTTGGGCAGGGCATCGTTGGACTGCTTACCACCGCCTTGCTGGCTTATTTTCCCCTGGCGCAGCTCACCAGCTTCGAGCCGCTGCCTGCGAGGCGCCAGGCATCGCTTGCCGCCGGGGCGCATGCCAGCCTCGATTCCTCGGAGACGGGCATGCCCGCCAGGGCTTTTCCAGACGGCGCCGATTTGACCTATGAGCTGAGCGGAACGCCATCTGTGCTGGAGCAGGCGATCAAGGTAACCGGATTCTCGGGGCGGGTGGTGGTTGGATCCTGGTATGGGCGCAAGCGCGCCAGCCTGGACCTGGGCAGCCATTTCCACCGCAGCCGCCTCCATTTGATCAGCAGTCAGGTCAGCACGATTGACCCGCAGCTCAGCGGGCGCTGGACAAAAGAGCGCCGCTTTTCAGTCGCCTGGGATATGCTGCGCGCCGTGCGCCCATCGCGCTGGATCACGCACCAGGTGCCTTTCCGCAAAGCCTCGCAAGCCTTCGAGCTGCTCGATCGCAGCCCAGAAGATTGCATCCAGGCGGTATTGCAGTACACTTAAACATCGGTGAGGTCGAAGGGAACCTTATGTATTCGGTTGCTGTACAAAGAGATTTCATTGCCCAGCACTACCTGATCGGCGGTGACTGGGGTGCAGAAAACCAGCGGCATTCGCATCACTACCGGATCGAGCTGGAGCTGCAAGGCGCCGAGCTGGATCGGCATGGCTACCTGGTGGATATCGTAGACATCGAGAATCATTTAAATACCCTGGTTGCCTACTATCGCGATGCCACCCTGAACGAGCTGCCAGAGTTCGAAGGTTTAAACCCCAGCATCGAGCACTTCGCGCGCATCCTGTGCCGGTCGCTGAGCCAGCGCATCCAGGCTGCCAATATCTCCACCGTGGTGGTACGCCTGTGGGAAAACCAGATCGCCTGGGCTGCTTATCGCCTGGAACGCAGCGGCTGATTGAAGCGCGCCGCGGAGGCGCACATGCGCATAGGCCTGGTCATCTACGGCAGCCTGGATACCATCTCCGGCGGCTATCTGTACGACCGCAAGCTGGTGCAGTATTTGCAATCCCAGGGAGAGCGTGTGGAAATTGTCGCGCTTCCCTGGCGCAGCTACCCGCGCCATCTGGCAGACAATCTCTCTTGTGCGTGGCGCCGCCGCTTGCAAGATTTGCAGGTCGACCTGTTGCTGCAGGATGAGCTGAACCACCCGTCGCTGGCATGGGTCAACGCGCGCTTGCGCCGCCAGGTGAAATATCCGCTCGTCTCCATCGTCCATCACCTGCGATCATCGGAAGACCACCCTGCCTGGGCCATGTGGCTGTATCGCCTGGTGGAGCGCCGCTACCTGCGCAGCGTGGAGGCGTTCATCTATAATTCCCATACCACCTCCCAGGCGGTGCATAGGCTTGCAGAAGTCGAAACCCAAATGCTGGTCGCTTATCCTGCCGGCGACCAGCTTCAGCCGCAGGTCGAGCCTGAAGAGATTTCCCGGCGAGCGCTGGCGCCAGGCCCGCTGCGCATTCTGTTTGTCGGCAACCTGATCCCGCGCAAAGGGCTGCACCTGCTGCTGCAAGCCCTGGCAGAGAAGCAAGACTGCGATTGGCGGCTGGAAGTTGTGGGTCGCATGGATGCCGACCCAGCCTATGCTCAGCGGGTGCGCCGCCAGGCTGCGCTCAATCATCTGGATGGACGCGTCGAATTCCGCGGCGGGTTGAGCGCCGGCGAGCTTTCAAGCGCGTACCGCCGCAGCCACGTGCTGGCTGTGCCTTCCTCTTACGAAGGTTTTGGCATTGTCTACCTGGAAGCAATGGGCTTTGGTCTGCCCGCTCTCGCCACCACCGGCGGCGCGGCTGGCGAGATCATCACCCATGGCGTGGACGGATTCCTGGCGCCCGCAGGCGCGAGCGGGGCGATTGCCGGTTTGTTGAGCGAGCTGTGCCGGGATCGCCAGCGCCTGGCGGGCATGGGTGTAGCCGCCAGGCAGCGCTACCTGCGGCATCCGACCTGGGAGCAGACCTGTCAAAGCATTCACCTGTTCTTGAAAACGCTGGTGCCCACATGATCGATCCCCAACCCTATTCGTTTTCTCGCTACCTTTCCGCCAAAAAAACTGTCGATGATCGCGCCCTGAACCGGCATGTGTGGGACAGCCTGGTGCGCCAGATCCGATCGATGCCTGCCGGGATGCAGGTACTGGAGGTGGGCGCCGGTATAGGCACCATGCTGGAGCGCATGGTCGAGTGGAATGCGCTGTCGCAGGCAAGCTACCTGGCGCTCGACCAGATGGCAGAGAATATCGAGGCTGCCAACCAGCGCCTGCCAGCCTGGGCTGCCGCGAGAGGCTGCCAGGCTCATCGCAGCGCAGGTGCGTGGGAGATCGTCGGCGAGCAGCTCAGCCTTCAGGTGCGCTTCGAGCAGGGTGATGTGTTTGAATTTGCCGCCAGAGCGCATGCACAAAAATGGGATCTGCTGGTCGCCAACGCCTTCCTGGATTTGCTGGATATCCCCCGCTCGCTGCCGGTTTTGTTCAGCCTGCTCAAGCCGGGAGGCCTGTTTTACTTCACCATCAATTTCGATGGCATGACCTTGCTGGAACCGGCGATCGATCCTGTTTACGATGAGCACATCCAGGCGCTGTATCACCGCAGCATGGATGACCGCATGACAGATGGACTGCCTTCCGGGGACAGCCGCGCCGGGCGCCACCTGTTCGAATACCTGCGCCGGGCAGGCGCTCAGGTGCTGGATGCCGGCGCTTCTGACTGGGTGGTGTTTCCTGGGCAGGATGGCTATCTTGGCGATGAAGCCTATTTTCTGCACTTCATCATCTGGACCATCGATCAGGCCCTGAGCGCCAATCCGGACGTATCGCCAGCCCGATTCAAGCGTTGGATCAAAGAACGGCATGCCCAGATCGTTCGCGGCGAGCTGGTATATATCGCCCACCAGTTAGATTTTTTGGGACGGTGGGCTGGCTGAACTAGCCCGCATTCCCGGAAGCAGCGCACTTTCGCTGGAACTGCTCCAGCCTGCCGGTGTTCAGATAGCAGGCTGCGCAGCCGTCCTTCGCCTGCGTTTGGTAAAATAGAGCAGTAATCATCTACAGTTGTGGGAGCAAACTTTGAAACAAATAGTTAAAGATTATCTGGGCCTGGGTCTGCTGGCGGGCGTCATCGTTGCCCTGGACCAGTGGACCAAAGCCCTGGTGGAGGCGAATATTGCCTTTGGTGAATTCTGGTCTCCCTGGACCTGGCTGACCCCCTACGCCCGGATTGTGCATTGGAAAAATACAGGCGCGGCTTTCGGGATTTTGCAGAATTTTGGGGGCGTGTTCACAATTCTGGCGATCATCGTTGCCGCTGCAATTTTATATTATTACCCCCAGGTGCCGCGCGAAGATCGCATTCTGCGCCTGGCGATGGGACTGCAGTTAGGCGGGGCGCTTGGCAACCTGGTTGACCGCGTCACCCAGGGATACGTCACCGATTTCATTTCGGTGGGGAATTTCGCTGTGTTCAATATCGCCGATGCCAGCATCTCGTCGGGCGTAGCCGTGCTGATCCTCGGCATCTGGTTGAAAGATCGCCAAGCCGGCGCGCCGGTTGGACCAACGGACGCCGGCGATCACCCGGAACCGGCTGTACCTGCTGCCCAGGAGGATGCCGCTCTTGATTGAACACAGCCTTACTTTTCAGCCCGAATTGAATGCCCCCCAACGCCTGGATCATTTTCTTGTAGCGTGTTTGCCGGGGTATTCCCGCTCTCGGCTGCAGGGATTGATCAAGGACGGCCTGGTGTGGATAAATGACGTGCCAGCCCGCAAGGGAGGCCAGATGTTGGATGGTGCGCTGGTCATTAAGGTGCTCATTCCGCCCAGCGAGCCCTCAACGCTGCAGCCGGAGAGCCTGCCTCTGGACGTCGTCTACGAAGATCAGGATGTTCTCATCATCAATAAACCCGCGGGCATGGTGGTACACCCGGCAGCCGGGCATGCGCACGGCACGCTGGTGCACGCAGCCCTGGCGCATGCGCCCGAGATGGAAGGCATCCGCGGCGAAGTGCGCCCGGGGGTGGTGCATCGCCTGGATAAAAACACCTCTGGGCTGATTCTGCTGGCGAAGAACGATGCAGCTCATCGCTGGCTGCAGGAGCAGTTCCGCGCTCGTAAGGTGGAAAAAGTTTATTTGACCCTGGTTGACGGGCAGCCGCCGACTCCCAAAGGACGCATCGAGGCGCCGATTGGACGCAGCGCCTCAGATCGTAAACAGATGGCCGTGGTCGCAACCCAAAAAGGGCGCGCTGCGGTTAGTGAGTACTATACCCTGGAGAATTTCCCCGCTCACACCTATTTGGAGGTGCATCCCATCACCGGGCGCACCCACCAGATTCGCCTGCACATGCACTTCCTGGGCTGCCCGGTAGCCGGCGATACAGTGTATGGGCGAAAAACCTCCAGCATACCCGTAAACCGGCATTTCTTGCATGCGGCGCGCATCACCATTCGCCTGCCCCAGAGCGCCGAGCCGCGTACTTTTACCGCCCCGCTTCCACCCGAGCTGGAAGCTGTACTGGACCAACTGCGCCGCGCCGCCTGATAGGTGGCTGCGCCCGACACTCAATACAGGAGCATCCACCGCAATGAAGAAAATCGACCTTCGTTCTGATACCGTTACCCTGCCGACCCCGGCAATGCGCTCCGCCATGACTTCGGCCGCTGTGGGCGATGATGTGTATGGAGAAGACCCCACTGTCAACCGCCTGCAAGAAATGGCTGCTGCTATGCTGGGCAAAGAAGCCGGGTTGTTCGTGGCTTCCGGCACCATGGGGAACCTGGTGGCTATCCTGGCGCACTGCCGTCGGGGGGATGAGGCCATGCTCGGGCATCTGGCGCACACCTTCCTGTATGAAGCCGGGGGCATCTCTGCTTTGGGCGGGGTGCATTCCCGCCAGGTGCTCAACCAGCCGGATGGCACTCTGGCGCTGAAAGACATCCTTGACGGCATCCGCCCGGATGATGATCACCAACCGGTTACCCGCCTGGTCAGCCTGGAGAATACCCACAACCGCTGTGGTGGGGTAGCGCTGACGCCGGAGTATACCAGGAGCGTCGGCGACCTGGCGCAAAAGCATGCTTTGGTGCTGCACCTGGATGGAGCGCGCATCTTCAATGCGGCTGTGGCGCTGGGAGTAGACGTGCGGCAGCTGGTAGATCCAGCCGATTCGGTCACCTTTTGTTTGAGCAAGGGGCTGTGCGCGCCGGTGGGATCTGTATTGTGTGGGGATCGGGATTTTATCAAACAGGCGCACCGCATTCGCAAGCAGCTGGGCGGAGGCATGCGCCAGGCAGGCATTTTGGCTGCTGCCGGTATCGTCGCCCTGGAACAGAATATCGACAGGCTGGCAGAAGATCATGCCCGGGCGCGCCGGCTGGCAGATGGACTGGCGCAGATACCCGGCATTCAGCTCGACCCAAACAGCCCGTACACCAACATGCTCTTCTTGTCGATCTCGCCAGAAATTCCCTTGGGCACGAAGCAGGTCGCCGAGCTGCTGGCCGAACGAGGCGTGCTGGTAGGAGCCGTTGGACAGCGGCGCTTCCGGTTAGTGACCCATTATTGGATAGAGGATCGGGATGTGGAGCAGGCAATCGAGGCCTTTGCGCAGACACTGCAGCCGGCAAGATTAGTGCATTAACCAGCCACAAGGCAGCCTGTGGAGTGTGCTGGCGAACCAACCGCCGCGGCGAGGCCTTGCCAGCACACCCTTGAATTTAGCGCATGTTATAATTATCGCAATCGAATTGGCGCTGCTTCGCCTCGAGTAACTGGCTTTGATCCCATTATTAAGAAATAGAGGTAGAAGTGATGACTGAATACCTGACTCTGGCACACATCGACCAGGCGGCAGAGGCTGTGCGCGCTCGCATCGAGCGGCTGCCGTCTATCGGCATGATCCTCGGCTCCGGGCTGGGGAGCCTGGCAAACGCGGTAGAACGAGCGGTGCACATCCCATATCCAGAAATTCCCGGTTGGCCTGTCTCCACTGTGCAAGGACACCAGGGACGGCTGGTAATCGGTGAACTGGAGCGCCAGACAGTGCTTGTGATGCAGGGGCGAGCGCATTACTACGAAGGCTACAGCATGGCCCAGGTTGGCCTGCCAGTTCGTGTGATGCAGCGCCTGGGGATTGGAACGGTGATCATCACCAACGCGGCGGGTTCGGTAAACCCGGATTTCTCGCCCGGGGAGCTTATGCTGATCACGGATCATATCAATATGATGGGGATGGCGGGGCTTTCCGCGCTGCGAGGGCCAAACCTGGATGAGCTTGGACCGCGTTTTCCCGATATGAGCCAGGTTTACGATCGCCAGCTTGGCAAGTTGGCCCGGCAGTCGGCAGCCGAGGCTGGCATTCAACTGCGTGAGGGTGTGTACGTGTGCCTGGCGGGGCCATCTTTTGAAACTCCAGCAGATCTGCGCTTCCTGCGTATGATCGGCGCCGACGCGGTGGGTATGTCCACGGTACCCGAGGCCACCGTCGCTCGGCATGCTGGACAGCGTGTGCTGGGTATCTCGGGCATCAGCAATAAGGCCAATTTAGACGGTGATACGCTTACCACGCATGAGGAGGTGTTGGCAGCCGGTGACCTGATCGTTCCCAGGCTGACTGCTTTAATCCGGGGAATCCTCAAACATCTATAATCGATTGGCTAAATGGAAGAAGCGCTGCGGTTTTTTCGGGCATTAGAAATTTGGATCTATCTGGGATTGGGCTTATTGGGGGTTTATGCGCTTCGGAAATTGACCCTCGCCTGGCAAGAGCTGCGCGGCGCAGGTTTTGGCCTGGAGCGTGAAAGCGCCCAGGCGCGATTGAACCGTTCTGCCTCCGTATTGGTGCTCTTGCTGGCGGCTGCTATCGTCGAATTTGTGCTGGTATCTTACATCGCACCTACAGTTCCTGGAGCATTTGCCCTGGCAACGCCAACCGTCGACCTACTGGCAACAGCCACGACCACATTGCCCGCCGCGGCAACCGAGCCTGCGAATTCTGACACGACGCCGACGCCGACCAGTGAGCAAACGGTCGCAGCAGGCTGCATTCCCGGACAAATCGAAATTGTCTGGCCCGCAGAGGGGATTGATATCAGCGCCTCGGTCACGATTACCGGAACCGCCAACATTCCAAATTTTGGATTCTACAAGCTGGAGATGAAACGCCCAGAGGAAGCCAACTGGCTGACCATCCTGGCTGGCAACGAAGTGAAGCAAAATGGCAACCTGGGTATCTGGAACACTGGGCTGCTCCCTCCGGGTTACCACCAGCTCAGCCTCGTCGTGGTGGATAACCAGGGAAGCAGTATGCCTCCCTGTGTCGTTCAAGTGCGCGTAATCAATGAACAAACACCTCCTTGAAAGAAGGTAATGTATGCCTGAAATCCAAATTCGCCCCGCAATCGCCTCAGACATCCCAGTTTTAATGACCATCGATCATAACTACTCGGCTGAATTCGTCTGGCAGATGGAAATTCAGAGCGAGGAAAAGCAGGTGGGCGTCTCGTTTCGAGAGATTCGCCTGCCGCGCTCGGTACGGGTGGATTACCCGCGCCCGGTTGACCGCCTGAAGGATGAGTGGACCAATCGCTCTGGCATCCTGGTAGCGGTCATGGAAGATGCGGTTGTTGGCTATGTCAGCCTGATGCTGAACATCGCTCCGCTGACAACCTGGGTAACCGACCTGGCGGTAATGCGCCGTGTTCGCCGGCAGGGCATCGGCAGCGCTCTGGTTCTGGCAGCCCAGGAATGGGGTGAACAGCACGCCACTCGCCGCCTGGTGCTGGAGATGCAGCCGAAGAACATTGCCTGTATCCGTCTGGTGCAAAAACAGGGATTCGACTTTTGTGGCTATAATGATCGTTACTACGCTAATCATGATATCGGGCTGTTCTTTGCCAGATCGCTGCGTTGAGGTAGCTGGTTGGCTGAACATAGATAGGTAGGTTTGGTAGTGTTTATCCCTATACTGCAAACGATTAATGAGCTGCTGGCGGCAGGAATTGCCATCACGGCTTTCTCTCTGCTGCTGTATACCTTAACCCTGAATCTGCGCGATCGGGTGGTGCGTTCGTTTGCATTCATCCTGGCCTGCGTGGTCATTGTGTTTACCGGTGATGCGTTGAGCACGACCACCAACAGCCAGGCGGAACTGGATTTTTGGCTGCGCTTGCAGTGGGTCGGCATTGCTTTTTTGCCGCCTGCATACCTGCATTTCTCGGATGCCTTGCTGGCAACCACCGGACGACCCTCGCGCGGCCGCCGCCGCCTGGCAGTACGCCTGGTGTATGGGATCTCGTTCGTGTTTCTAGCTTCGCTGCCATTCTCGCTGCTGGCAGGACCGCTGGTGGAAAGCCATCTGCCCGCTCCGTATCTGGCGCGCACGCCCGTTACCTGGATATTTACCGCCTACTATGCCGTGGTCATTTTGTGGGCGGGGGTCAACCTGCTGCGCTCCTACCAGCGCACGGTTTCCAGCGCCAGCCGGCGCCGGATGGCTTATTTGATGATCGGTGGGCTAGCGCCTGCCTTAGGCTCTTACCCGTATTTGCTGCTGGGGCCCGGACTGGCAGCCAGCTACCCGGCGTTGTTTTGGATAGCCGCTATGATCAGCAATTTGCTGGTTTCGGCGCTGCTGGTGCTGATGTCGTACGGAGTGGCTTTCTTTGGTGTGCCCTGGCCCGACCGGGTGGTCAAGCGCCGCCTCTTTAAGTGGCTGATGCGCGGCCCGGTGACGGCTTCCACAGTGCTGGCGATTACCACGCTCGCCCGCCGGGCTGGCGAGCGCTTTGGCCTGGAATACAACGCGGCTGTGCCGGTGCTGATGGCGGCTTCAATCCTGCTGCTGCAGTATGCAATTACCCTGGCCGCGCCGCACTGGGAGCGCTGGCTGTTCCACGGCGGCGACCGCCAGGGCATCGACTTGCTTCAGCGCATGGAGGAGCGTCTGCTCACCAGCTCGGACTTACGCCAGTTTCTGGAATCGGTGCTGGCAGCCATTTGTGACCAGCTGCAAAGCTCGGCGGCGTTTGTCACCGGTGTGGGCGAAGATGGCCTGGAGACGCTGATCACCATCGGCTCTCCCCATATTCCGGAGCAGTCGGATCTGTCCAACGGGCTGCTGGAGCAGGTGCATCGCAATGGCTTCGGTGGGCGGCTGTTCTCTTGGGGGGATTACTGGTTGGTGCCCCTGTATCCTGTCAGGGCAGATAATGAAAATTTGCTCGGCTTGCTGGGCATAGCCCGCCAGCCGGACCAAGTACTGGAGCCAGACCAAATCGAGTCGCTGCTGCTGCTCTCGGCGCGGGCGGCAATGGCGTTGGAAGACCGTCTTTTGCAGCGCCAGGTATTTGCCTCACTCGAAGTATTGACTCCTGAGGTAGAATTAATACAGACTTTGCGGGCAGCTACTCGCTACGGAGGGCGGGGGGCGCTGGCAGATGTGCTCACCCAACCTGAGGTGACCATCGAGCAAGGCAACCTATCCCTTTGGGTTAAGGACGCCTTGACGCATTACTGGGGTGGGCCCAAATTGACCGACAGCCCTTTGATGCGTTTAAAGATTGTTCAGCGTGCATTGCAGGAGCACGAAGGCAATCCGACCAACGCACTGCGTGCTATTTTGCGCGCCGCGGTGGAACATGTGCGCCCAGAAGGCGAGCGGCGCTTTACAGGTGAGTGGATTTTGTATAATATTTTAGAGATGAAATTTATGGAGGGACGCAAGGTGCGTGAAGTAGCCATGCGCCTGGCGATGTCGGAGGCGGATTTGTATCGAAAGCAGCGCGTTGCAATTGAGGCGGTAGCCAGCGCAATGCTTGAAATGGAGAAATTGGCGTTGGAAGAAGAGACCCTTCTTTCCGGCGCTGAGCAACCCAATCCATCGAGTGAGGCAAGGTGAGCTTAATGGTGACCAAACCAATCCATCGTACTGAAAATGGGGGGCCGCCACCGCTAGATGAATCCTGGTGGGAAGCAGTACTAACCGAGGACGAAGCCCAATATGTCCATGCCCAACGTCGTGGATTCAGTCCACCCGTGGGCAATCAGCGCGCAGCACCGCTGCGCAAACCTCAAGAATCCAATCAGGTTGACTGGGAATACGCCCAGAGTCTGTACCTGCAGGATCAGGTTTGCATGCTGCTGGTCACAGGCTTCAACCGCGGTGGGCTGCTGGTGGCGGGGGATCATCTGCACGGCTTTGTTCCGGTTTCACATCTGGTAGAACTGGCGGGGGAGAAGCCCGAGTCCGAGCAGCGCGATGCTCTGGCTGCCTACGTTGACCGCACGCTTCATCTCAAGGTCATCGAATGCGATGAGCAGCGCGGCAGGGTGGTGTTTTCTGAGCGCGCCGCCCAGGCAGCTTCTGGCAGCCGGAACCAGCTCCTGGAGCGCCTGTATCCAGGTCAATGCGTGCGTGGGAACGTGACCAACATTACAGACTTCGGAGTTTTTATCGATTTGGGTGGGGTCGAAGGTCTGATTCACGTTTCAGAGATCTCCTGGGGACGCGTGCGCCATCCAGGCGATGTGCTGCAGTACGGGCAAGAAGTTCAGGTGCATGTCATCTCGATCGACTCGGACCGCTCGCGTGTGGCGCTTAGTTTGAAACGCATGTACGCCAACCCGTGGGAAACTGCAGAACAGCGCTACAAAGTTGGCCAGATTGTGGATGCCGTCGTCACCAGCATGGTGCCATTTGGCGCGTTCGCCCGGCTTGAAGAAGGCCTGGATGGGCTTATTCACATCTCGGAAATGAGCGAGGATCTTGGCGACGCCAGGCCAGATGATCTGCTCGTCGAAGGGCAGCCGGTTCGCGCGCGCATCCTTCACGTGGATGCGATGCGCCAGCGCCTGGGGCTTAGCCTGAGGCTTGACGGCTGAAGACGGAAATTAGATCGGTTGATACGCACTCACCAGAAGGGTGTCAGCCTGCTGCCTGGGGAGCAACTGCTCTCAAGGCGATAAGTGCAGCTTAAAACCTCGTGGCACAAGCACCGGTTCCGGCTCCGCCCTCAAGGCGTGATTATGTGTGGATGCTTGCAGCGGGCGTGCTGATCGGCTTGCTGGCATCCGGGGTGATTTTGCTTGCCACGCGCCAGCCGCAGGGCCAGCCGGTCGAGCTGCAGCCGCCGCCGACCCCTGGTCCTGTGCTCGTCCAGGTTGGTGGTGCAGTCGTGAACCCCGGTGTCTACAGACTCCCGCACGGCAGCCGCGTCTACCAGGCAATAGAAGCCGCCGGAGGCTTAACGGCGGAGGCAGATGTGCGCACCCTCAACCAGGCTGCTAAGCTGGAAGATGGGGTGGCACTCTTTGTACCAGCGGTAAACCAGGAAATCCCGGCTGAAATTCCACCTGGAGAAATTCCACCCGCTCAACGCAGCCTGCCGGATCTGTTGGTCAACATTAACACAGCCTCGCTGGAAGAGTTGGAAAGCCTGCCAGAGATCGGCCCAGAACTTGCCCAGCGGATCATCGCTCATCGCAGTGAAAATGGGCCGTTTCGCTCGATAGAAGCCATTCAGGATGTACCTGGTATTGGCCCGACGATATTCGGCCGCATTCAAGGCTTGATTACCGTTGCTGGCATGCCTTAAACAGAAATTCATGATGACCACCTACAACGGTATTCTGCACCGCTACCAGGACCTGCTCGATCTGCCTGTCTATTCACAACCTGTGACACTGCTGGAGGGAAACACCCCGCTGATCCCTGTGCCGCGCTTGGCGCAGGAGATGGGGGGCGGTTTTGATCTGTACGTTAAGTTCGAAGGGCTCAATCCCACCGGCTCGTTCAAAGACCGCGGCATGACTGCCGCCATCAGCGAGGCTGCCGGGCGCAGCGTACACACTGTGATCTGCGCATCCACCGGCAATACGGCAGCCTCGGCGGCTGCCTACGCAGCCCGCGCCGGCATGCGCGCTGTCGTGCTCATCCCGCAGGGTAAAGTCGCGACCGGCAAGCTGGCGGGGGCCGTGGCGTATGGAGCGCAGGTCATCCAGGTGCAGGGCTCTTTCGACGACGCGCTCAACCTGGTGGTGGCGATCAGCCAGAAGCTGCCCATTGCCCTGGTGAACTCGCTCAACCCTTTCCGCCTGGAAGGGCAGAAGACAGCCGCCTTCGAGATTTGCGACACATTGGGCGGCGCGCCGGACTGGTTGTGCCTGCCGGTCGGCAACGCCGGCAACATCACTGCCTATTGGATGGGCTTCCGCCAGTACAACCAGTTGAAATCCACAGGGCTGCCGCGCATCCTGGGCGTGCAAGCCAGCGGCGCTGCGCCGCTGGTGGTGGGGCATCCCGTGGATCACCCAGAGACGGTTGCGACTGCCATTCGCATCGGGCGCCCGGCGCGCGGCGAGCAGGCGCTGCTGGCAGCCGAGGAATCGCAAGGGCGCATCCTGGCGGTGAGCGACGAGGGCATCCTTGCCATGCAGCGCCGCCTGGCGGGCGAAGGTGTGTGGGTG
>JBGSTO010000015.1:0-21744 GCA_041736465.1 Anaerolineales bacterium
ATAGCTACCTGGCTGGCAAGCGATTGCAGTAGCTGCAGGTCGGTTGCCTGGAAAGCATCGACAACGTTGTGCTGCACGTCCAGCACACCCAACACCTCTTCACCCAAGGCGACCGGTACAGCCACCTCTGAGAGCGTCTCCTGCAGCAGGGGGTTGGGCAGCCAGTTCGGGTCCTTGGTAACATCCGCCACCACAACCGGCAGATTGCTGTCAGCCGCGCGCCCCACCAGACCTTTGCCTTTTTGGATGCGATGGCCGCGTTCGAGCATCACACGACCTGCCTCGCCAGTACCGCCTGCCAGTACCAGGGATTCGTCCCGTTCATCAATCAGGTAGATATGTGCATGGTAGTAGCCGAAGGCTGACTGAACCTGCCCAACTACCTCGCTGACCAGTTGATCCTGTTCGATAATCGTCGATAACCGCCGGCTGACATCAGCACTGATTTGAAGAGCACGTGTACGGTCTGCAACTCGCTGCTCCAGCGAGCTGATCAATGTACGCAGCTGTGAGATCATGCCGTTGAATGCCGCCGCCAGGATACCGATCTCATCGCGGCCTTTTACCGCAATTTGACGTTCCAGATCGCCGCGGGAAACGGCCTCCGACACCTCAACCAATTTCTCCAATGGGTTCAGCACGATGCGGCGGAGCACCTGGTACAGCACCACAGCTACCAGCAGCACTGCCATGGTTAAACCACCACCCAGGCTGACCATGAGGGTGGTGTATCCCTGGTTGAATTGCTCCTCGCTGAAATCCACCATAATATCGCCCAGGTTTTGTTTGCCTGTGCCATGGCAGCTCTGGCAGCGTTCCTCGTTGTACAAGGGGATCGAGTTGCGGATTACCTGCCGCCCTTCCACGCTGACTACCAGGTGCGATGGGCGTTCGCTTGGGGAGAGCTGGTGGCAGCCCCAACAAGAGGGGTCATTGATATTGGTTGGCATGCTGCTCTGCTGTACCTCCGGGGTTCCAGGAAAGCCGCTGGCAAAGGATGTGAGCCTATACTGATCATCATATACTGCGATGCTGTAAAGCTGCTGGTTGCTCACACTATGACCCAATTGGTTCAGCGTCGCCTGGATCGTATCCTTGCGCCCAGCCATCATGGCATCGATCAACAAGCTCTCAGCAATTGAGTTGATATTTTCCGTCTTCTGGATTTCGCTCTGCCACAACACGGATCTAAAGTACTGGGAGAGAACTACAAAAACGATACCCAGTACAATCACCATCGTGATTGCGATGCCGAGCGCTGCCTTGAAATTAAGTCCCTTATTTTGCCACCATCTCATGCTGCACATCCTTTATCTGAAACTGAAACATCCTGATCCATGTGATGAATTTCAGTTTGCGCTTATGGTCTTACCATGCCAGATGTGTCTCCACCGATATCGACCAGGCTGTCGTATAACACCTGGGCGATATAGACGCTGTTATGGGCAAAAGCGCCCGCATCATGAGAAACATAGTTGAAGTTATAAGCCGCCCGCAGCATGCGCGGAGACCAGCTGTTGTATGCATTCTCAGAATTCACTTCCTCAGGGTCAACCACGCCATTGCCATTGGTGTCGATGTAAAAATACGGGTGGTGGGCAAGGTCGTAGGCAACCGGCACCCCCATCCGATCTCTCGCATACGCCTGGATGGCGGCGAAGAGGTCGGCCTGCAGTTGTTCGATCTCAAAGGCAATCCCTTCGACCACATCTCCATCTCCATCTATATCGGTTGAGTTCACCCGAATATTTTTTACATCCTCGCTGTCGAAGGTATGGCACCCACTGCAGGATTCAACCTGGACTTCGAGAGTATGCTGGTCATGGCAGCGCGTGCAGGCAAAGAAATCGATTCCTCGATTAAACCGTCCGCGGTAGGATGCGCCTTTATATTCATAGGCACCATGCACCTCGGAGCCAAAGGGAGTTGCCGCAGAAGTAGAGTGGCTGTTCAGGAAGGCCAGATCTGGGCTGGGAGTGTCATCATCGAGCAGGCCAGCCTCAGTAATGCGGATATTAAGCGATTGCGTAGAAGCACGGCCCTGGTGGCAGGTGATGCAGCGCGCCTCCGGGCCGAGACCGCCAACCCTTACCCCTGATGGGAAAGTTGCGCTGTCCAGTACATAAGTTGCTTCGTTGTGGCACACATAGCAAGTGATGGTTGTGCCAATTTTTGCTGGATTATCTACCACCTCAACTGCCGTCCCATCCACCCCCAGGAAATCCAAATAGCCGGTCCGGCTGTGGCATTTCGCGCATCCTACCGGAATCTCTTGTGGTGTCTCAGCATCCCAATGCCTGAACGCCTCAGCCTCATCATCTGCATGCGGTGAAGATTCCCAGAGTACATTAAAACTAACCGGATCGAGTGTCTCTACCGTTGGGCAATCTTCGGCTGGAGCCACCACTGGAGCCACAGCAGGTGCGGCAGCAGAAATACAACCGCTCAAGAACAGCCCTGCTCCGAGCAGGCAGGCGATCGTCAACCAGAGATTTCGTATACTGGAATGTGTCTGGATTCCCATGTTATTTTTCTCCTGTTCGCACGTACTCTTTCTATCCAAAAATGTCCTCAACGGTCGTCCCCAGGTACAAAGATCCTATTTATACTTTTCACGCAGGTCTCATCAATGGTAGGGTGACACAAAATGTGCTTCCTTTGCCAATTACACTTGTCACCGAAACTTCGCCGTTATGGCGTTCGACGATCGACTTCACGATAGCCAGACCAAGCCCATTGCCTTCGATGTTCTCGGTTTGCTCACAGCGCACCCGGTAGAACTTCTGGAACAGGTTGGGCAGCGCCTCCGCCGGTATGCCGATGCCGGTATCCTGGATAGCAATGCGGACTTCGCCATTTTCAACCTGGCTGGAGATGGTCACCATACCGCCTTCTGGCGTATATTTGATGGCGTTGCCCACCAGGTTGCGGGCTACCTGCTGCAAGCGCTTCACGTCGCCGCGCACAATCACACTACCCGGCGCGTGCTCTAAAACCAACTGGTGACCCTTCATGGCGGCCTGCGGGCGAAATTCGTCTTCGATGGCGATCAGCAGTTGATTGATGTCAATTTCTTCAACTTCCAGCTCGATGCCCATCTCCATGCGCGCCATCTCCAGCAAATTGATCACCAGCTCATGCATATGGTGGGCGGCATTCTGGATGCGCTTCTGAAAATCCGACTGCATTTCATTCAGCGGGCCAGCCTTGCCGATCAGATCGCTGAAGCCCATAACGGTTGCGATCGGATTCTTCAAATCGTGTGAGGCTGTGGCAATAAACTCATTCTTGAGCTGGTCAAGCGCCTTGAAATGGCTGACGTCATTCAGCACCGTTACCCAACCCCCTTCTTTAACTGGCGCAATTGAGATCATGAAGGTGCGCCCATCAGGCCAGCGTACCTCGCCGCTCAAGCCAGAATCTGCCTCCCGTGCCTGGGCGAGCATATCGATCAATTCATCGTAGCCTTTTCCGGCTGGCAGGGGTTGTCCGATACGGGCGTCGATATCGGTGAACAGGCGTACCCCCGCTGGATTTGTGATCTGCAGCCGCTCTTCCTGGTCGAACATCAAAATGGCATCTGCGGCGCTGTTCAATACTGCTGCCAGCCGGCGCTGCTCACGATTGACAGATTCAAACAGGCGAATTCGTTCCAGCGCAGCTGCCACCTGGGAAGCCAGGGTCTCCAGCACGACACGGTCAGAGTCCTGGATTTGTCCCGGTTTAGGGCTGTGCACTGCCAGCACCCCTGCCAGACCGCTGTTTAGCAGAAACGGTACTGCGGCAACCGAGCGAAAAGTGTGTGCGTTCAGCTGCAGTTGGCCAGTCTTCAGTTTTCCCGCCGGTGTATTCGAAACCAGCCCAGATACCAGCACAGCGCGGTTATTGGTGGCAGCTTGCTGCGGGGCCAATAGGAGCATTTCTTCATCGCCCAGTTCCATCTCAGCCGCGCACGCATGGCTGACGAGCTTCAACCGAGGTGGCGCAGCGGCTTCGGATTCGCTCAACCACAGTGTCACCATGGGGTACCCCAGGGTGGATTGCATCAGAGCGGGGAAGGTATCCAATAAAGTGGCGGAGCTGGTGAAGCTGCTGATGTGGCGGGACAGGAGGTTGAGCGCAACCAATTCCTGTACGCGTTTGTGCTCACTGTTGTAAAGCTGGGCGTTTTCGATCGCCATCGCCGCTTGAGAGCCAATTGCCTGCAGCAGCACCAGGTGCTCTGGGCGAAAATATCCCACCCGCTCGTGGGTCAGTGTCAATACCCCAATTACATCGCGCCTTCCGAGCAAGGGCGCAGCGATCAGGGAACGCGTCTTGCCGTTCAACGGCAGATCCCACTGCGTTTCGACGCCAGCATCGGAGATGATGACACCTTTGCGGGTTGAGGCAACGCGCACGCTCAAACTGTGCTCGGCCGAGCTTTCCGATTTGTGCTGGATCTTGCCGCGCGCGGCCCGCTCGAACAGGCTGCCATCCGGCTGTATGATGGCTGCGTATGCATCTGAGGCGTCCAGGGCTTCCATCGTACGCAGCAGGGTCTGCTCCACCAGGTCTTCCAGATCCAGATGCGTGCTCAACCCCTGGCTGATCTCTGGGAGCGCGCTCAGCTCTTTATTCTTCCTGCGTAAGTCATCCTCCGCCTGCTTGACGCGCAGTTTGGTGCGAATGCGGGCAATCAGCTCGCGCCAGTCCACCGGCTTGGTTACGTAGTCATCAGCACCTAAAGTCAAGCCTTCGCGCACGTCCGCCGGACCGATGCGCGCCGCGCTGACAATGATCACCGGCAGGCAGGCAAGCTCCGGATCGGCGCGCATCTCAGCCAGCACCTGGAAGCCATTCTTCTTGGGCATATCTACGTCCAGCAGCACCAGGTCTGGCTGCTCTGAACGCACCTTTGTCAGGGTTTCTTCCCCATCGGCAGCGGTAATGTAGTCATAACCTTCCGCCTTCAGGCGCACAGCCAACAAGCGAACATTATCAGGATAGTCATCGGCGATCAAAATCCTGGTGTTCTCGCTTTTCGGCATGATGGTCGTACTGCGGGAAATATTCAATTCTCGCAGCGTGTTCAGCACAATCTCCCGGATGCGATCGGGCTGCACAGGTTTGACCATGTAATCCTGAACACCCAGGCGGCGAGCACTGATCGCCAGACCGGGCGTGTCATAAGCAGTCATCAGGATCGTGTGAGCCGGCTTCAGTTCACCGCTGAAGCGCTCGATAAGCTCCAGACCATTCATCCCCGGCATCATAAAATCGGTGATCAGCACGTCCACGGCTTGATCACCGGCTTTTTCCAGCGCCTCCTCGCCGCTGCGCGCAGTCAGCACGCTGACGGACAGTTCTACCTTTTGCAGCACCCGCGCCAGCATGGTGGCGGTATTAGGATGGTCATCAACAATCAGGATACGCGCAGATGGGTTGGGTTGATTCATAATTTGCACCAACCCTATTATCCGCAGAAATTGATGAATATTTAGTTGGCTTTCAGGAAAGATAAGTTTGGAAAAGTTGGCAGGCTAATCCATTAACAGACGGTAGCCCACTCCGCGCACGTTCAGGATGTGCTGCGGCTGTTGAGGGTCTGCTTCCAGCGCCTGGCGCAGCCCGTGGATGTGCCACTTTGCTAATTCACGCGCCTCACTGGTATTCACCTGATAGTTCTGCGCCTCGGCTACCAGACTCTGGTAGCTGATCACATCCGGGGCATGGCGGGCTAACACGACCAGGTAGTCGAATGTGGATGGCGCCAGCTCAACCGGTCGTTCAGCCAGGGTTGCCCGGCGGGCCTGCAGATCCAATACCAACCGGCCGCGGGACAGATAGCGATCCTGGGCAGTGGAAGGACTCGAGCCAGCAGCAGCACTTTCTTCCAGTCCCTGCTCCAAAGCCTTCAGCTCTGCTTGCAGCCCATCGATTTGGGATTGAATCTCCACGCGGCGGCGGTGGATCACTTGCTCACGGACAAGCGCCTGGGTGCGATTTACCAGCAGCTCAGGGTTGACCGGCTTGAGGATATAATCGGTTGCCCCCAACCGGATGGCATCCAAAGCAGATTGCAAAGTGCCATGCGCGGTCAACAAGATAACCGGCATCTTAATATCCTGCTGGCGGATTTGTTTCAAGACATCCAAACCGCTCATCCCAGGCAGGCGGATATCCAAAAAAACCAGATCAAAAGCGTTGCCCGACAGGCGTCGCAGCGCTTCTTCACCATCTGCGGCGGTGGTCACTTCGAACCCATTACGCTGCAGAATTCGGGTCAGCGTTTGCCGCAGGCTGGCCTCGTCGTCGATCAACAGAATATTTCCACCCAGTGATTTCATCTATTCTCGCCCTTGTTCCCAGGCATTCTCACTTGCTAACTTCGCAGCTATCCGGAGAAGATGGGAGTCTCTGGAGCAGCAGGAAGCCAGACGGCAAATTCTGTCCCGTGATTGAGCTCGCTGTGAACGTCAATACGCCCGCCATGCTGTGAGATGATGTCATGCGTGATGGTCAATCCCAACCCGGTACCGCTCTCCTTGGTGGTCACAAACGGCTCGAAGATGGTCGGCAGCACCTGCGCCGGAATGCCGTGACCGCTATCGGTTATCTTCAAATAGACTTCTCGGTGATCTACCGATGAGCCGGTGATGATCGTGATATTTCCTCCCGAGGGCATCGCTTCAACTGCATTCATAAACAAGTTCAATATCACCTGCTTGATATAGGCTGGCACCATGGAGACATTGGGCAAGTCCTCATCCGGCATGAAGTCGTAGGCGATGCCGCTGTGGCGCAGATGGGTGGCAACCAGACGGTAAACTTCTTCAATCAGCGGATTGAGACTCGCGGGTACCAGCTCATCGCTGCTCACCGGGCGATACACGGTGCGCAGGCGAGCGATCAAGTCGCCCATGCGCTCAGCCTCCACCAGTGCTACCTGGATATCTTCACGTGCCTGTTCATCCTGAGCTTCATCCAACATGAGCAGATACAGGGCGTTGTGGATCGCCTGGAGGGGGTTGTTCAGCTCGTGCGCCACAGAAGCAATCATCTTACCCATGGCGGCCAGCTTCTCGTTCTGTACCAATTGCGCGCGAATAGACTTTTCCTGCTGTAAAGCCCGTTCCAAATCCTGGTACAGGCGGGCGTTTTCAATCGCCAGGGCTGCCTGCACCCCCAGGGTGCTTAATAAGCGTTCATCCTCTGCCGAGAAGGAATTCGCTTTGGCGCTCTGCACGCTGATCGTACCCAGCCGGTTCTGCCCGCTCTGCACCGGAACGACCAGGAGCGAGCGGATGTCACTTTTACTTGCCAGTGGGAGGAAGCGCTCATCCCGGGTTGTATCGGTGATATTGATGGTGACGCCTTCTGAGATCACCTTGCCGGCAACCCCTTCGCCGGGGCGCATACGAAAAGTCTCAGAATCTATATCCACCAAACCGGTCATCGCCACCGGCGATAAGCCTTGTTTCTCTTCATCCAGCAAATGGATCACTGCCCGTTGTGCGCCCGGCAGCAGTTGGTGGGCAGCCTCCACAATGAATTGTAAAACACGGGTGATTTCCAGCGTCGAAGCGATTGCCTGGTTGATCTCGGAGATTGTCTGGGTTTCCCGCAGGCGCCGCATCAAATTATCGTGCTGCTGGGCATTCCGGATTGCGATAGCCGCCCACTGGGCTGCAGCCTGGAGCACCTGCAGCTCTTCCGGATGGAAGATGTAAGGATTGGTGTGAACGGCTTCGATTACCCCGATCACCTCGCCGTTCAGTATCAGCGGCGCCGCGAGCATAGAGTAGGTGCTGTACCCGGAAACCTGATCGACGACTTTGTAAATCTTATTGCGGCTCTCATCATCCCCAACCCAAACTGGCTGTGCCGTCTGGATCACTTCGCCAGCTACCCCAACGTTCGCCGGCATCGTCACCCCTACCAGGACATCAGCATCTGCACCGCTGGTGGCAGCAAAGCGGATTTCCCCATCCTCATCCAACAGCAGCACCGAGACGCGGTCGGCATTGACCAGCGGCTGCACCTCATGGGTGACCCGCTGCAGCACAACAGACAGGTCCAGGCTGGAGGTAACCAGTTGTCCCAACCGGTGGATTACATCCAGCCGGGCCTGTAAGTAATCTGCCTCACCGGCAGGGTTCTCAAAAGAGTCGGAATCTTCAAGCAAAGGTTCAGCGCACATTAGATCGTCACATAATTGAAATTAAACAGTCAACATCCTGTAATATTTTAACACTAACTCCGCAAACACGCAGGTTGTTCTGGTTTTCGTGCCAGCGTACTTGACCCGTTATTCCAGCAGTAATACAATGAATAGCGAGAGAACAGTTTCTGCATCGAACAGAAAGCGGTGTTCTCCGAACAATCCAAACGTCATACGGATGACTTTACAGGAGACCTCTATGTCCGATTATCTCTTCCGCGGCGCATTAGCCGATCTTGATCCTGAAGTCTACAATCTAACCCAAATCGAAGCAGAGCGCCAGGCACGCAAGCTGATATTGATCCCCAGCGAGAGTGCTGCTCCCCTGGCAGTCCGCGAAACACTTAGCTCGGCTTTCCAAAATATCTACTCAGAAGGATATCCTGACGAAGACACTCGCTGGATGAGCCAGGCGGAGATCCTGGACTTTGACCAGCGATTGGCGTATTTCCGACGCTATTCAGATCCGCGCTACTACAAGGGCGTAGAATATGCCGATGCAGTCGAGGCTCTGGCCCGGCGGCGCTGCGCCGAAGCGATGGCTGCTAACGGTGTGACTGCAGATCAAATCTTTGTCAACGTGCAGGCATTGTCCGGCGCTCCGGCAAACAATGCCGTGTACCAGGCGCTGGTCAATCCCGGTGATACCATCATGGGCATGAACCTGCTGCACGGCGGGCACCTGACACACGGTTCATCGGTGAACCGCTCGGGAAAATATTTCAATGCCATCCACTACAACGTGGATCCCGATACCGAAAAGATCGATTACGATGCTGTGGAAGCGCTGGCTAAACAGCACCAGCCAAAATTCATCATTGCCGGCTACTCCTCCTACCCGTGGAGTGTGGATTGGGCTCGTTTCCGCCAGATCGCCGATGCCGTCGGCGCTTATCTGTTTGCGGATATCGCCCATGTAGCCGGGCTGGTGGCAGGCGGAGTTTACCCCTCACCTGTCGGTTATGCCCACGTGATCACCTTCACCACGCACAAGTCTTTGTGCGGGCCGCGCGGCGCCTGTATATTGACCACCGACGCTGCCCTGGCGCGCAAGATAGACCGGGCGGTATTTCCCGGTGAGCAGGGCGGGCCGCATGTAAACGTGTTCGCTGCGATTGCCCTGACCTTTAAACTCGTCCGAACGGAGCAGTTCCGCCAGCTCCAATCTCAGATCGTCAAAAACTGCGCTGCCTTCACGCAGCGATTCCAGGAACGCGGTTTTCGCATCCCCTTTGGCGGTACAAACACCCATTTGATGAATTTGGACACGGGTTCAGTGAAAGCGCCCGATGGTACTACCCTCTCCGGCGACCAGGCAGCGCGCATCCTGGACATAGCTGGCGTGGTGGTCAATCGCAATACGATCCCGGGAGATAAATCCGCCCTGGATCCATCTGGTATTCGCATGGGTTCGCCGTGGGTCACGCAGCGTGGTTTCAAAGAGACCGACATGCTTGCCCTGGCAGACATCATCGCTGAGCTGCTGCAGGCCTGCACACCGGTCAGCCTTGAAGGACGGCGAGGTGAGCTGCGCCGAGCGCGGGTGGATTTCGATGCCCTGCAGCATGCCAAGTCAAAGGTGCGCGATATGGCAGCCCAGGCCGGCATTGATTATGAGCCTTCGCAGCACAGCTACCCGCACTTCTACTATCTGGATGACAAACCGGAAGAAAAAGACGGCTGGTCGGTCTTCGAGCTGCTGGGCGACCGGATTGATCAAGTTCTGGATTATGCGATCAGCGCCGATCTATCCACGCTGCAGCCTGGAGAAAGCATCCCAACCTGCATGCACACACCGCAGGGTACGGTGGAAGGTGCGGTCACGTACGTCTCCACGAATCACTATCACCTGAGCGTACCGGCTTTCCAGGCATCGCTGGCAGCGACATGGCTGCGTGATCTTTCGGATGGTTACGTTGCCTTCGACGATGATGTGCAGCGTAAGCTGCCTGGGCCGGTGGTCATCAAAGCGTCTGGCGCTGAGCCAGTTCAGAAAACTTGCAAGGATGCCCCGCTCTTGGATAAGCCTGCTGCCGTCAAACCGTACTACATCGGCATGCCCTCCGGGCAAGGCGACCCGCTGCCACGCTTCGAGTGGCAGGAAGGCGAACCCAGCCTGCGCCGCACACCTATTTATGATGTGCACAAGAAACTGGGCGCAAAGTTGATCCCCTTTGCCGGCTGGGAAATGCCGGTATGGTACAGCGGCGTGATGGAAGAGCACCTTGCCACCCGTCAGGCTGCCGGTTTGTTCGACGTAGCCCACATGGGCGTCTACCAGGCCGAAGGGCCGCAGGCGGCGTCTTTCCTGGACAGCGTGTGCGGCAATGACATCGGCGGTCTCGGCGTGGGTGAATCATGCTATACCCACTTCCTCACTCCGGATGCAGAAGTGATCGACGATACCCTGGTTTACCGGCGCGGGTCCGAGAAGTTCCTGGTGGTGGTGAACGCCTCGAATGACGACAAAGACTGGACCTGGTTGAACGCGGTCCGAAACGGCAGTGTATTGATCGACAAACGCCGGCCCTGCTCGCGTGCCTACGGCAGCGCAGTTGTACTGCGCAATCTGCGGGACCCGAAAGAAGGCGCCGATATGCGTGTGGATATTGCCCTGCAGGGACCAAAATCACGCGAGATCCTGCTGGCACTGGGCTGCGATGCGCCAACCCGCAAACGTATCATGGCGCTCAAGCGCACCCAGCTGTGTGACGCCATCGTGGGTGGATTCGATATGGTGGTTTCCCGCACCGGCTACACCGGTGAGAAGATGGCCTTCGAGCTGTTCGTCCACCCCAACCGGGCTGCCGAGCTTTTCGAGACTCTTCTCCAGGTAGGTGGAATGGCGGGGCTTAAGCCGATTGGGCTGGGGGCACGTGACTCGCTGCGCACCGAAGCCGGGCTGCCTCTTTACGGTCACGAGATGGGAGCCGGTTCCGGACAGCGCGGCCACGCCGACCTGGGCGTCGCTGAAGGTGGTTTTGGCACCTATGTGAAGGCTTACAAACCGTGGTTCATTGGCCGCGAGGCTTACCTGGAGCAAGAAAAGCAGCGTAAAGGTGTGGTGGTGCGCTTCCGCTTCCCTGAGAAAGGCGTACGCATGGCACACAACGGAGATCCGGTGCTGGATAAGCGCGGTAAGGTCATCGGTTGGGTAACAAGCTGCGCCGTAGACAGCGACGGACTGCTCACCGGCCAGGTCTTTTTGGACTTCAAGAACGGAGAAGAAGGCACACAGATTTACATCTACCAGAGCGCCCCTGAAAAGGTAGGCAAAGCGCCGGCAGAATTCCTGCTCGGTGAAAAAGCCTCCCTTCCAACCCCTGCAGTTGTGATCAGCCGTTTTCCATAGGAGAATTGCATGCACACCCCTTGGGAACATCGTTATGCCCAACGCACTCAGCGGATGGCCAGCTCGGCTATCCGTGAGCTGCTCAAGCTGACCGAGAAACCCGACATCATATCCTTCGCCGGCGGCCTGCCCGCCCCTGAAGTCTTCCCCATCGAGGCCTTTACCGAGGCCTGCCAGATTGTGCTGAAAAATCATGGAGCGCAGGCGCTGCAGTACAGCACCACAGAAGGCTACCTGCCTCTACGCGAGCAGATCTGCCGGCATACGGAACGCTACGGCATCCAGGTCACCGCCGATAATATCCTCATCACCTCAGGTTCCCAGCAAGCGCTGGACCTGATCGGCAAGGTATTTATCAACCCCGGCGACCGCATTTTGGTCGAATCACCCACGTATCTGGGCGCCTTGCAGGCCTGGAATGCCTATGGAGCAGAATACGTAAGCGTGCCAATGGATAAGCAAGGCATGAACACCGATTTGCTGGAAGAGGCGTTAAGGACAGGCCCCAAGTTCATCTATGTACTGCCCAATTTTCAAAACCCCACCGGCGTGACCCTGGCGCTCGAACGCCGCCAGCGTTTGATCGAACTGGCCGACCGCTATGGTGTACCGATCATCGAAGATGATCCCTACGGACAGCTGCGCTACGAGGGAGATCATCTTCCATCGGTGGTGGTATTGGATGACCTGTTCCGCAACAACAGTACGTCTTGCTACCATGGCAACGTGATCTATCTGAGCACATTCTCCAAAACCCTGGCGCCAGGGCTGCGCCTGGCCTGGGTGATCGCCCCACCCGAGGTCATTCGCAAGCTGGTGCAGGCCAAGCAAGGCGCAGATCTGCACACAGCCTCTTTCAATCAGATGGTAGCCCACCAGGTATCTGTCGGCGGCTTCCTCGATCAACATGTGAAGTTGATCCGTAAAGTGTATAAAGAACGACGGGATGTTATGCTGGCGGCTATGGATCGCAGCTTTCCCTCTCAGGTTGACTGGACTCAGCCGCAGGGCGGCTTATTCTTATGGGGAACGCTGCCAGAGCATCTGAACTCAGCCAGGGTGCTCCAGGAAGCGGTAGCCCGAAAAGTAGCCTTTGTGCCCGGTGCGCCGTTCTACCCCAACTGTGGCGGCGAGAACACCATGCGCTTGAACTTTTCCAACGCTACACCGGAAAATATACAACTGGGTATCTCTCGTCTGGGTGAGGTGCTGCAAGAGCAGATCGATCTGCAGAAGCAGCTTACTGCCTGAAATTTAACCCGGACTCAGCAACAGCGCAGCGGGATTGGATGGCTCCAGTCCCGCTGCGTCATTAATCTTCAGGCAATTGAAGCGTGATACAGCCTGGGCTACTTCACCACAGGAAGTTCTGCCGCTATCCAGGCATTCATACCGCCGCCCAGATTGCGAACCTCGGTGTAACCGAGCATGCGCAGATACATCATTCCAATGGCGCCGCGGTGCCCAGAGGCGCACAGGATGACAATTGGGGCTGCCTTGTCTGCAGGCAGTGTAGCCAGATTGGCGGGCAGATCGCGCAAGGCAATATTGACCGCAGCTTCGATGTATCCACCAGCAAATTCTTCCGCCGAGCGCACATCCAGGATATACGGCGCCGGGGAAGCACCCAGCTCTACATTCACGTCTACCGGCTTTACGGTGAAGAAACCGTCAGGCAGCGCAGACAGAAAAGCATCCAGATCGCGCAGGCGAGTGGCGTCAACTTCAGGTGCGGTACCTGCAGTCAGCTCTGGCGCAGCAGCGGTTTCAACCGGAAGCTCGGCTTTTTGCCAGGCGCCCAAACCGCCGCCCAGATTGCGTACGTTGGTGTAGCCCAACAGCTGCAGGGCCGCCATCGCCAGTCCACCACGGTGACCGGATGCACAGTAAATGACAATTGCTTCATCCTTACCGGGCAGTTTATCCAGGTTCTTGAGCAGATCTCGAATCGGGAGGTTAATCGCACCAGCAATATAGCCGGCTTCATAATCTGCACTCTCACGGACATCCACCAGAAACGGAGGACTATCCACAAGGGCTTCGTTCAGCCCTTGAGCGTTGATGACGTGGTAGTTATCCGGCATCCCCGCCAGATATTCACCCCATACACCAGGCCAGTCAACCCAACCCGCAACCGGCAGCTTGGCAGCTTTCCAGGCGGTCAAGCCGCCGCCCAGGTTGCGGACATTCTCGTAGCCCATCAACTGCATGGCCATCATCACCATGCTGCCGCGATGGCCCGAAGCGCACAGCACTACAACCGGAGCATCCTTGGCGGGAAGCTCGCCCAGGCGAGTGAAGAATTCCGAGAACGGGATGTTGACCGCGCCCTCGATGTAACCCTGGGAGTCCCATTCGCCGGTCGTGCGGACGTCAATGACGGTAGGCGGAGTGCCGGTCAGCTCTTCTGCCAGCATATCCGTTTTTACCGTATAGAAATTATCCGGCATGCTGCTCAGGAAACCATCCAGCATCGCGTACAGCGGCTGATCGGCAATGATCGCCGTGCTGATCGCCTGCGGCGCCTCCGGCATAGAGCCGGTCACAACTTCCAGGTTGCCCTTTTTCCAGGCACCCAGACCGCCGCCAAGGTTGCGCACGTTGGTGTAGCCCATCAGGCGCAGCGCAGCCAAACCGATGCCGCCACGGTGTCCTGAAGCGCAGTAGACCACGATTGGATCATCCAGCCCAGGCAGTTTATCCAGGTTTTTGAGAAGCTCCCGGATCGGGATATTTACTGAACCTTGAATGTAACCATCCGCTTCAACTTCTGCTGCTTCGCGCACATCCAGCAGGAAAGGTGGCTTATCAACCAGTTCTTCATTCAGCTTGGCGGCTGTTACCGAGCCAAAACCCTTATCGGCAGGCATGCTGTCGAACAGCGCCGAGAAGAGCGCCTCAGCATCAGGGGGTTCCGGAGTCGGCGTGGGCGGCACCTCGGTAGGCGGTACCGGAGTTGGAGGCACCGCGGTTGGCGCTTCGGTAGCCACCACTATGGGTGCCTCGGTAACCTCTGGCGCAGCAGGGGCCGGAGCGCAGGCTCCCAGGATCATGCTGAGCATGATCAGCAAAATTACAGGTAAGTACAACTTCTTCGACATATTCATCTCCTCTAATTATGTTTTCGTTATAGGGGTCTATACGCCTGGAGACTTCTTGGGCTAGACTCCCGGCAGATTGACCCTTACCTCACAACTTTATGGCAAATCAGGCAGCCGGCGTCTTCTCGCCCTGCGTGATCCGGTGGATTTGGCGGAGCACCAGCTACTCCGCGGTCATGGCACAGCTTGCACTGGGTTGCGCCTTCGTGCAAATGGGGCGTCATCGTTGGGGCATTGAAGATTTGATCCATCGTTGGCGGCAGATACTCCACAACGACGCCGGCATTCGCCGCTAGTTCGCTCTCTAGCACCTTTTCTGCAGTCAAGTAGATCTCGGCATTGGTGTGGCAGCCTTCACAGGAGGCATTCTGCGGCGTCTTGAGCTGGATGTTGTGCGGTGTGGCATATGCCCAGGTGGGCAGTGCGTCGAAGTTTGACAGCAGATTGTCCCCATAGAAGGAAAAGCTGTCAGGCGCAACTGGAACATGCCGCAGCACTACATAGTCATACGGGCGCGCCTCACTCTGGCGCGGGTTGCGACCGATGATGAAGGTGAAATAGGTGGCTTCAGTTTCGAAGAATGGGTTGCCCGAGGTTTCGCTCACTGCAACATGGCAGCCATCACAACTTGTATAGGTCACCGAGTGGCAAACCTGGCAGGCGAGCCGATCACCATGGGCGTTGTGCATCATCTGATCGGTTTGCCCAGGTGCAGCTTCGGGGTGGCAATCGATACAGGCAGGCATCGCCTCCCCCGCGTAACGATGCGCAAGCTCAGTGCTGTTATCATCCTGGGCGCTGCCATGAAGCTCGATCGCCTCGTGGCATTTAATGCAGTTCATACGTGCTTCGCGGAAATGTACATCGCCAGGGAATCCCTCGTTTTTACCCAAAAACTCATTACCGACCCGGCTGCCATGGCAAGCAGTGCAGGAGCGGGTCATGGGCGGGGATTTTTCAAAGACATGCCCGCTGAACAAGCCGCCGCCGACATTTTTTGGTTGGGAGATATGGCAGCTTCCACAAGTGGTATGGCAGGAGGCGCAGTGGTTATCAAACATCGGCTCTAATTGAGCATGCGACTCTGGGGAGCTGCGTGCATCCAGTACCGTCCAATAGCCCGCTTGTGAGGCATGTAAGGAGGTAGAAAAGACACTGCTGACTTCGCCATGGCAGGTGCTGCACACACTGTTCTCACCCAAGCTTGGATCCGGGTTGAGATCGGTGTGCGCAGTCTCTTTATCGGAGGATCGCTCGCCGCCGTGGCATTCAATACAGGTTTTAGTCTCGCCGTGTACGCTCTGCAAGAACTTTTCGCCGTCTACCAGCACCTTTTCCCAAGGCTCCAACGGAGCCACTTCTCCCCCTCAGCCCACTCCTTTTGATTCGGCTTCTTTAGGGGCTTCCGGAGCAGCTGAATCGATAAGGCGCTGCTTGTCCGTGTGACAGCTCAGGCATTCGTCCATTGGCTCTTCCGTGGGAAGCGGGGTAGGCGCCTGGGTGGGTTGCTCAACCACCACGGCAACCACGGTCGGCGTGGGGTCTACTACAACCAGCGTGGGTTCTGGCGTGACGATTGGCGTAGCCTGCGCGCAAGCTGCCACGAACAAGCAAGCCAGTGGCAAGAAGAGATGACGAATTTGGAGAGCCATTTGCACACACCTTTCATTTGTGTATTTATTCACGATAAGATTATAAAAGAAAATGTCATGCAAACAAGTGACAAAGATAACATTTTCTTATAGGTTCTGCTTATCCGAACCATAAGAAAAACATATGATAAAATTAATTTTGCCAGTCTAATTACTTATTGATTTTGTGCTAGAATTCACGACAAGGTTATTGTATGCTCGATATCCACCAGCTCAATATCTTTCTCACCGCTGCGGACGCTTTGAGCTTCACTCAGGCAGCTAAAAGGCTGCACATGACTCAACCCAGCATCAGCCAGCACATCCAGGCTCTGGAGCGCCATTTCGGCTCGGAGCTGTTCATTCGAAACGGCCGCAGCCTGGAGCTAACCGATGCTGGACTGGCGCTGGTGCCTTTGGCGCGAGAAGCGGTCTCGCTCTCTGTCCGTACTGAGGAGGCAATGCGTTCCGTAAAAGGGGATGTGGTCGGTCACCTGATGGTGGGCTGCAGCACAACGCCTGGCAAGTATGTGCTCCCCCAATTACTGGCCCGTTTTCACCGACGCTATCCGCAGGTTCGGGTCACCTGCCAGGTGTCATCACAGCAAATCGCCATGCAGCTACTACTTGAAGGTGGTGTTCACTTTGCCTTGACCAGCCTGCTTGAAGGCTCCGAACCCGAAATGGAGATGAGCCGTTTTCTGTGCGATAAAGTCATCCTCATTGCCCCCAAGACCCATCCCTGGGCAGAGAGTGGACACGTCTCACCTGATGAACTACATCAAGCCACATTCATCTTGCGCGAAGAAAGCGCTGGTACGTATGCCGCTGTGCGCGATGCGCTGGCGCAGGCCGGCATCTCGATCCACGACTTCAACACCCTGTTGACCCTGGGCAACGCTGAGGCAATTGCCTTGGCGGTTCAGGAGGGTCTGGGGGTAGGTTTCATATCGGAGATGGTTGTAGATCGTCTCGGATCAGATCGGGTTGCGCACATCAAAATTGACGGTCTAGAAATTTACCGCGATATTTATCTCAGCAGGAATTTACGCCGCCCTGCCACTATCGCGCAAAATGCCTTCTGGGAGTTCGTTCACAGTAAAGACAATCCGCTTTATTGTGACGATGAAGTTCGCTGTCTGCCCTCCGCGCCGGCTACTTAACCATTTCCATCAGCTCGACATCGAAAATCAAAGTAGCTTTGGGAGGTATGACTCCCGCATAACCGCTATCCCCATATGCCAGTTCAGATGGTATGATCAAGCGCCGTTTGCCACCCACTTTCATTCCGCGGATGCCTTCATGCCAACCCTGGATAACCGATCCGCGATCAATAGTAAAAGTAAACGGGCTGCCGCGATCCAGCGAAGAATCAAACTTCGTTCCATCCGTTAGCCAGCCGGTATAGTGAACCGCCACCGTATCGCCGGAGTCGGCGGTTTCGCCACCCCCAACCACAAGATCCTGGTACTCCAACCCCGAATCGGTCTCGATCACCTCGAAATCAGGATCCGCGCCGGTAACTGCTTCACCACCGGTGCTGCTTTGATCGGCTGGCTGGGGTTGGTTGAAGTACACGAATGCGGTTACGACACCAACGACGATTAAACCCGCCAGGATGACAAAAAGGATGGCATTACGCCGTCGTGCTGTGCGCGCCTCTTTACGTTTTTCCCGTGTGGTTTTTGGGGATGATTTGAGTGTCATTCGCAACCTCCTGCTGACGACGGCAAATATACCACATGTGAACCCGGCTGAAGCAGGGATTTTCGCCCCAAAACGGGACAACATAGCAAACATCCCAATTCAATGTTCAGGGCGCACTGGATAGCAGCAACGTCAGAAATCCAAGTCTTTCGCCGCGGCTGCATCCAGCATCCAGGTCAGGGTGCCCGATTTCAACTGAATACGTTGAACCGGCAGCGATGCCCGGTCCGCAGGCTGAGGATTAAATACCTGAATTAAAGTAAAAGCCTTGTTGGCTCCAGAGACAAGCAGCAGTACATTCCTGGCTGCGTTGATCACCGGAAAGGTTATCGTCAGGCGAGGCACCAATGGAAGCGGGGGCTGCTCATGTGCGACACCCACAACCCAATGCCCGCTTTCATCTAATGCCGGGCTGCCAGGAAAAAGCGATGCAGTATGCCCATCCTCACCCATGCCAAGCAGGATGAGGTCGAAGCGGGGTGCATCCTGATCGACGAAGATATTGCGCAAGTTGGCCTCGTACAGCGCAGCCCCTGTCTCACGCGGCAGCTCTCCAGGCATGCGATAGATATTGTCTGCTAATACAGGAACATGAGCCAAAAGCGATTCATGCGCCATGCGGAAATTGCTGTCCGCATGTTCTGCCGGCACACAGCGCTCATCTCCCCAACCGATTATCACTTTGCGCCAACCACTCCAATTGGAGTACTTGTTTGCGAGGCGCGCGTAGGCTGATCTGGGCGTGCTGCCGCCTGCCAGCAGCAGCGTGCAGACTCCCCGGTTTTCGATCGCCAAGTCGGCGAGACGCACAATCTCATCAGCAGCACCTTCTGCAAGCTCATCCGTATCCCTGAAAATCCGTACATCGGTCATCGCCACCTCCTGACATCCTGCCTTCCAAACTGTAGAACTTACAATTTTATTTGAATTTTGCAAAATGGAAAAATCTTGCTACAATACATCCAGAAATCAAATCAGATTGAATATTGTTCATGATTGTGATAAACTAAATATTACCAATTCTTTTTGCGGTATTGTATCCGAAAAAGCAGCTTCCGGAGCAACCAACCACCCGGCACAGGTGTGTTCATACAGGAGGTATGGGCAATGTTATACGAAGAACGTATCCGACGTGAACGTCCGGAGATGTCAAAAAGTTTTTCGCGCCTGGCCGATTTTTTGTTGGACTCCTACGTTGAGGCCGCATTCATGACCGCCAGCGAGCTGGCGCACGCCCTGAACCTGGATGCCGCAACAGTGGTGCGCTTCTCCCAGTTTTTGGGCTATTCAGGCTTTCCAGAATTGCAGCGCGAGATTCGCTCACGCGTGAAGGCTGACTTGCTGATCCGCCCCAAACAAGCAGAAGAGCCTGATTCTGCCCCGGGTATCGCCGCCAAAGCAATGCATGAGCTTTCCGTCGCACTGGAACAAACGCGCATTTCATTGGATACCGAGGCCCTTGAAAAGCTCGCTGAACAGATGGGGCAGGTACGCCGCACAGTCGTTCTGGCTGAAGGCCCGGCGCAGCCAACCGCCTACAGCCTGGTGCATTACCTGGAACAGGGTGGATTTCCCGTCTACATTGCTCGCTCGGGCATCGCCGACCTTGCTCGCACGGTGAATACAGCCACATCTCAAGACCTGCTGCTCGCCATGGAAGTGGTTGGGCAGTCTGCCTATATCGCCCGTGCCCTGTCAGAAGCCCAGAGCAAAGGCATACCCACCGCAGCATTGGTTGGGGCTTCCTCACTGGCCTCCGCACGCGCGGCGAACATTGTGCTTGCCGCTCAGGCGCATCCTTCTTTAGGGATTGGAATTATTACCATCGAATCGATCGTCTACGCATTGGCGCAGGTACTGCGCTGGCGTTTCGCAGAACGATTCGCTGGCACAGAGCAAGCGATCGTGGATTTAATGAATCGGATCCAACAGCCATTTGAATAACATTTCTCCTTTATAATAATAAAAATCATGTGACGGGGGTTTGGCCTGGCGTGCCGGGCTAAACCCCTGCGTAATTTCGGAGGCAAGCATGCGCATCGTACGTTACCAGACCGCCAGCGAGGCGCCGCGCTACGGGTGGGTGCAGGAAAACCAGGTAGGTCAGCTGGATGGCTCGCCTTTCGGCGAATACCGCCGCCTGGATCCAGTCTACAGACTGGACGAGGTTCATCTCTTAGCTCCGGTCATCCCCAGCAAAATCATCTGTGTGGGGCGCAATTATGTCGCCCATGCCAGGGAGCACAATGCAGAGGTTCCCGAAGTACCTCTACTGTTCCTAAAACCCCCATCCTCGATCATCAATCCGAACGATAAGATTATCATGCCGCCACAGTCGAGGCAGGTGGAACATGAGGCTGAGCTGACCGTTGTGATTGGGAGGCGCGGGCGTTGGATCGCATTGGAAGAAGCAGGCGATTATATCCTCGGCTACACCATTGCCAATGATGTTACCGCACGAGATTTGCAGCGCTCCGATGGGCAGTGGACACGCGCCAAAGGATTCGACACCTTCTGTCCTTTTGGTCCGTGGATACAAACCGATTTCGATCCTTCCGATGCACTGATTACCTGTCACGTGAACGGCGAGATGCGCCAGATGGCTTCGACCAGGGATATGGTTTTCAGCGTGCGGCAGTTGATTGCTTATGCATCCTCCGTGATGACCCTTGAGCCTGGGGATCTGCTGCTCACAGGAACTCCGTCTGGTGTCAGCCCATTGAAATCAGGTGACCGGGTCGAGGTGAGCATCGAGGGACTGGGAACCCTAACAAATCCCGTAGAGAGTGACGCAACACATCAGGTCAGCCTGTAAGCGGTATATCCGCTTGCCTGGCAGCCTGTACCACTTATAGAAACTGTATATGGAATGCCCGATCTAGATATCCGCACTGGCGTTCTGACAGCCCAGGCAATTTTAATTCTGCTGATTGCCATTCTCTTTTGGCAGGGAATTGCCTTGATTGCCAAAGCACGCGCCTTGCGATTCTTCCGCATGCGCCGCGAGCAGAATATCCGCGGCTGGCGGCTTGTATTTGTGGGGCTTGTGTTCATCGGCCTCGTTTACCTGGTCGGCACCCGAGCGGAGCCGATTCTGTATGCTTACTTTCCCCCCACAATTACTCCCTCAATCACACCTACCACCAGTGTTACACCAACCATCAGCCTGACGCCCACCATCACTCTCAGCCCCACGATCACACCCACTCCATCTGTCTCGGATACACCCACCATTACCCCGACTCCGTTTATGCCCCTGGCAATCGAAGCGCGCTTCGAGAGTACGATTACGCCTAATCCCGACGCTGTGTTTAGCGCATTGGTATTTACCGATGGCCTCGATGACCAATACCAGCCCTTGAAACCGGGAGAAAACTTCGAGAACCCCATCGAGCACATGTATGCCGTTTTCTCATACGACGGCATGGTGAGAGGCTCGCAGTGGTCTGCGCTGTGGTATCGAAATGGCGAGCTGGTGCACTACGAGACCATCCCCTGGGATGGCGAGACCGGTGGTTTGGGTTTTACAGACTGGAACCCACCGGCTCAGGAATGGCTGCCAGGCACATATGAGGTGCAAATATTTGTCGGTTTAATTTGGAAACGCTCCGGTTTCTTCACCGTCAGCGGCACCCCCCCGACGCCGGAGCCAACCAGCACGCTCACACCCACCTCGACGCCGACCCGCACCCCGACGCCAACCCGCACTGCCTGGCCCACTGCAACGCCGGTGCCCACCCGCACCCCCAA
>JBGSTO010000022.1:0-2964 GCA_041736465.1 Anaerolineales bacterium
GTAACTGCTCAGACCTCAACGTCAGATGATTTTTAGTCCCCAGCATCTAATGCGGATTGAACTTTACCATTGTCAAAATCGACAAAGCCAATCAAAATAAGGGCATGGAATCCCTGCACTTGCCCAGCGAAGAGGAAATCCGGACTGCCGTTCAACAGGGTGAAGATGCCGTCGTGCAATTGGTCAGCAGCCTGATCCAGGTGATCATCGTTCTAGCTGCCAGAGTGCAGGCATTGGAAGACCAGCTTGCCAAGAACAGCAGCAATTCTGGCAAGCCGCCATCCAGCGATGGGTTGAAAAAGCCAACACGTCGGCGCAGTCTACGCAAGTCGAGTGGCAAGAAAAGCGGTGCCCAACCCGGGCATCCCGGTCACCGGCTGGAGATGGTGGCGAAACCGGATCGGATTGAGAGCTATCCTGTTCAGCGCTGTTCCCACTGCCAGGCATCTCTGGAAGAAGTGCCGGTTGAGCAGGTAGAAAAGCGGCAGGTCTATGATTTGCCACCTTTGCGGCTGATGGTTACCGAACACCAGGTGGAAGTCAAGTGCTGTCCGGGCTGTGGTCGTCTCACCCAGGCGGAATTTCCAGCCGGTGTCACGCAACTGGCGCAGTATGGTCCTGGCTTCAAGGCGCTGCTGGTCTATCTCAATCAGAAGCATTTCGTTCCCCTGGAGCGTGTGAATGAGTTCTGCGAAGATGTTTTTCAGCACTCGGTTGGGGAAGGGACCATTGTGGATGCCAGCGCTCAAGTGGCGGAAATGGTTGAGCCGGTTCAGGAACGATCCAGGCAATATCTGATCGAGACGGACGAGACGGTCCACTTCGATGAAAGCGGGCTGCGCGTGCAGGGCAAGCTGCACTGGATCCATTCGGCCAGTACTGAACGGGTCACCTGTTACCATGTGGACCCGAAGCGTGGCCAGGAAGGGATCAATCGAGCCGGGATCTTGCCCAAGCGTCACGGCAACAGCATGCATGATGACTGGAAGCCATACTACACTTACACGAATGCCCGCCATGATGCCTGCAACGCCCATCACCTGCGGGAGTTGGATTTTCTGCAAGAACGCTACCCACAGGATTGGGAGGGCGAACTGGTCAAACACCTGCTGGCCATCAAAAAAGCCGTCGAAGCAGCGCTGGCGCAAGGCTTGACCTGTCTGAACGATCAGCAGCTTACCACCTTTGAAGCTCGCTATGATGAGTTGGTGGAGCAGGGCCTGGCACTCAATCCAGTCCCGGAAAGACCACCGGGCAAACGAGGCAGGCTCAAGCAGCCCCCACCCAAGAACCTGCTGGATCGCTTGCGAGATCACAAACCAGCCGTGCTGGCTTTTATGTACGATTTTAAGGTGCCGTTCGATAACAACCTGGCCGAACGCGATATTCGTATGGTCAAGTTGAAGCAGAAGATTTCCGGGTGTTTCCGCTCTGAGGAGGGCGCCAAGGTCTTCTGCCTGATCCGTGGTTATTTATCCACCGCTCGAAAGAACGGCGTCAGCGCTTTGGAAGCGTTGAAATTGGCAATGTACGCTTCCCCTTTTATCCCAGATTTTCTCCCCATTTTGGCGGAGGTAGAGGTCTGAGCAGTTACGATTTTGTATCATATTCAGCCCCATTTGTTGCAGTCCATTCGCTTTTCAAGCATACTGCCCGGGGAGGAGCACCATGGATATTTTGCATTTAGTTGATCGTCTCGAAGAAGTCTTGAATCAAAGCCGGTCTTTTTGGTTTACCAGTCAGGTGGTTGTGGATGAGGACCGTATCCTGGACCTGATTGATCAGATGCGGGTTGCCATTCCGGACGAAGTAAAGAAAGCCCAGCAATTGTTGGCGCAACGCGACCGTATTCTTGCTCAAGCCCAGGAAGAGGCGAATCGTACCCTGGCAATCGCCAGGGAAAAAAGTGAGCAGCTGGTTGAGCGGGATGCAATTGTTCAGGCAGCCCAGGCGCGCTCGGAACAGATTCTGGTCCAGGCCAGAGCCCAGGCGGAAACCACACGCCGGGATGCGGATGAATACGTTTTGGATACGCTGATGCGACTGGAAATGGAGCTAGACCGTTCTTTGACCCAGGCCAGGAATGGTATTCGCACCTTGCAGGCCGAGCTCGAGAAAACGAAAGCGCCCGCGGTCGAGCCTCAAGAGGTTCAGAGTTAATCACCAATCGCAGATCGTTTGTAATTGAACGCAAGCCCCCAAACGGGGGCTTTTTAAATTGCCCCTTTTGTTAGTCTCCCAGCCCTATAATTTCGGCACAGGCAGGAATAGGTGTTGGGTGGAGGTGTACACCCCCAAATCTGAGACTCTCCCACAGAGTTTCCAGGAGAGCCTATTTTTACACGAGACTTATTCGATTCGAATCAAGTTACAATTGTCCGCGAAGTTAGGTTAGTTCATCTATCCGTAAACGGGTTTCCCATAGTTTGTTCAATGTTCTGGAAGGAGATTGGCATAATGCGTTACAAGTTGTTGGGGAATAGCGGGCTGCGGGTTTCAGAGCTGGCTTTAGGGACGATGACCTTCGGTGAAGATTGGGGATGGGGCGCTTCAAAAGCGGAGAGCCGCAAGATCTTCGACCAATTTTTGGAAGCTGGCGGCAATTTTATCGATACATCTGTCAACTATACCAACGGTACCAGTGAAAAATTCCTGGGCGAATTTCTTCAATCCGAGCGAGATCGACTGGTCATCGCGACCAAGTACAGCCTCTCGAGAAATTGGGACGATCCCAATGGGGGCGGTAACTCTCGTAAAAATATGGTGGTTTCGGTTGAAACTAGCCTCAAACGTCTTAAAACGGAGACAATCGATCTTTATTACCTGCACATGTGGGACTACATGACCCCAGTGGAAGAAGTCATGCGAGGATTGGACGACCTGGTGCGAGCCGGTAAGGTAATCTATGTCGGCATATCCGATTCGCCGGCCTGGGTTGTTTCACGTTCCCAGATGCTCGCGGAG
>JBGSTO010000090.1:0-8853 GCA_041736465.1 Anaerolineales bacterium
GGGCTGATCGACCGCACCTGGGCCGGGCGCCCCGACCCGGCGACTTCGGTGCGCACCCCCGCCGACCCGGCGGATTTTCAAAGCACACTGCTATTCATTGCAACTGTGGTTAGCCTGGCTGAAAGGCTGGGACCAGGAGAAGATGCGCATGGATGACAGGATACACGTCGATAATTCACCGGCAGTTCCGGGGCTGATCTTCCGCCGATTCCGCGGCAAGAGCGACTACCCGCACATGGCAGCGGTGGTCGCCGCCAGCGCTGAAGCCGACCATATCGAGCGCACCGACACCGCTGAAACCATCGCAAAAAACTACCAGAATCTGACCAACTGCGACCCGTACCAGGATATGCTGTTTGCCGAAGTTGATGGAGAGGTCACCGGCTACGAGCGCGGCTGGTGGTGGGATGACAGCGATGAAGTGCGCATCTATGCGAGCGTTGGGTTCTTGTCGCCAGGTTGGCGGCGCAAGGGGATCGGCGGCGCCATGCTGGGCTGGGTAGAGGAGCGGCTGCGGCAGGTAGCTGAAGACCATCCGCTGGGTCCGAAGCGCTATTTCCAGAACTACGCCACGCAGTTCCAGCCCGGCAATATCGCCATGCTGGAAGGCGCCGGATACACAGCAGTGCGCCACTTCTACGACATGCTGCGCCCCACGCTGGAGAATATTCCCAACTTCCCGCTGCCGGAAGGCGTGCAGCTGCGCCCGGTGCAGCCCGAGCACTACCCTGCCATCTGGGCTTCGATCCACGATGTCAGCCAGGAAGAATGGGGCTACCAGCCGCCTACGGAAGCGGATTACCGGGCCTGGCTGGAGGACGAGCGGCGCTTCCAGCCGCAGCTTTGGCAAATCGCCTGGGACACCGCGAGCGAACGGGTGGTGGGGCACGTGATGACCTTTATCGACTACGCCGAAAACGAAAAGTACAAGCGCAAGCGCGGCTACACCGAGGGCATCGGCGTGGATCGCGCCTGGCGGCGGCGCGGGTTGGCGAAGGCGTTGATCGCCCGCAGCCTGCAGGCGCAGGTGGACGCCGGGATGCTGGAGTCGGCGCTGGTGGTCGACAGCGAGAATCGCGATGGGGCAACCCGTTTGTACGAGAGCTGCGGGTTTCGGGTGGTGCGGCGGGACGCGGTGTACCGCAAGCCGTTTTAAGGGATCGAGAGCCGCGAAAAGTATGCCGCCCACCATCCGCCCGCTGAGCGCCGGCAACCTGCACTACGTTCACCAGATCGACCCGGTCTTCCAGGTCGAGTGGGTGCTCCGGCTGCACGCCGAGAATGGGCAGATCTCTTACACCGTCGCGCCGGTAGCGCCGTACGAGAAGCGCTATCCCAGGGAAACGATCGACGCCGCCGCCTGGCTGGAAGATGCCGATCGGGAGATTTACTTCGCCTTCGTGGAAGGGGAGCTGGCGGGGCAGATCTTGCTTAAGGTGTACTGGAACAACTACGCTTATATCGAAGACATCGTCGTGGAGCGGCGCTTCCGCAAGATGGGCACCGGCGCAGCGCTGATCGAACAGGCGGTGCAGTGGGCGCGGGGGAAGCGATTGCCCGGCATCATGCTGGAGACGCAGAACAACAACGTCGCAGCCTGCCGGTTGTATGAAAAGATGGGCTTCGAGCTGGCAGGTTTCGACCGGATGCTGTATAGGGGATTGCACCCGGAAACGGATGAGGTGGCGCTGTACTGGTATTTGAAGCTCGACTAAAATAGGGACTCAATATTGAATATATAGGGGATGATTCCCGATACGGATTAATTGGACTTTCTTTATACTGTTCATCAAGAATAGGAAAGGAAAGCCCAATGAAACCTTCATACCCGATCTCCACACACGCGCCATCCGGCGCACAGATCCTACGCCTGCTCATGGCAGGAACAATGCTCGCTGGCATCGCCCTGGCGACACTGCCCGGTATCGTCGCCCAGGCAGCCGACATCACCGTCACTACCTTCGAAGACGAAATCAACGCCGACGGCGACTGCTCGCTGCGCGAAGCGGTGCTGGCAGCCAACTTGAACCAGGCGGTGGATAACTGTCCCGCGGGAACGGGTTACGATAACATCCATCTGCCGGCAGGCACGTTCACCTTCAGCCTGGCAGGAAACGAAGCCAGCGGCCTGGCAGGCGACCTGGATATCCTCGAATCGCTGTCCATCGAGGGCAGCGGCGCGGGGATGACCACGATCGACGCCAACGGTCTCGACCGGGTGCTTGAGATCTTAAACAACAGCCAGGTGCACATCTCTCGGCTATCCCTGACCGGAGGAGACCCAGGTATCAGCTCCGGCGGCGGCATTCGACTGATCGGCAGCCTGACGCTGGACCGGGCGCGCATCTGGAACAACCTCAATGGCCGCGGCATTTACGCCCTCAACGGCTCGACCCTGACCGTGGACCGCAGCCGCATCGAGTCCAACCAGGGCGGCGGGCTTTTCCTCCAGGTGAATGTGACGACAACCATCCGCAGCAGCACGTTGAGCAATAATACTGACACCAGCAGCGGTGGGGCGATCAGCAATTCCGGGATCTTGAATATCACCAACAGCACTCTCAGCGGCAATACCGCGGTTGGCGACGGCGGCGGCATCCATTCGAACGGGACGGTCACGCTGAACAGCGTGACCATTACCAACAACACCGCCGGCCTCAGCGGTACCTACGGCAACGGCGGCGGCATCTCCAACCAGGGCACGGTCACCTTACGCAACACGATCATCGCCGGCAATTTCGATGGCTCAGCAAGCGCTGTCCCCGACTGCAACGGCGCGCTGACCAGCGACGGTTACAATCTGCTTGGCGATACTACCGGCTGCACATTGTCCGGAGATCTGACCGGAAACCTGACCGGCGTCAATCCGCTGCTGGATATCCTGCAGGATAACGGCGGCGCGACCTACACCCACGCGCTGCTGATGGGCAGCCCGGCGATCAACGCTGGGAATTCGGCAGGCTGCAGTGACGAGAACGGCGCAGCGCTGACCATCGACCAGCGCGGGTTCGTGCGCCTGAACCGCTGCGATATGGGTGCATACGAATACAATTCACCCGGTTTTCCCCCGCCTACCCAAACTCCATTGGTCTCGCTAACCCCCACAGCATCGATCACCGTGCCGGCGCCAACAGCCACCCTGACGCCTACTCGCACGCCTATCCCGACGGCAACCCGCACACCAACTTCAACAGTATCACCAACAGCCACCGCATCCCAGACGCCCTCACAAACCCCTTCACACACACCGCCCAACACGGCAACCAGCACCGCGACGGTTTCCCACACGCCTGGGCCATCGCCCACACACGACCCAGCCAGTACTGCAACGGCGACGCAGCTCCCGCCTGTAAACCTGCCCGGCTACCACATCCACCTGCCAATGGTGGTCAAGTGAAGCCGGTGGCGATCAATATGACGGGCATGGCGATGGCGAGGAAGGTGAGCGGCTAGCCTCCCGGCATTTCCAGCTTAGAATAATCGACGCTCAGCCAGCGCTCGGGGTGCAGGCGCACCAGCAGGTCGCCTTCCACCCCGGCGCTGCCGCCGATGGTGTGGGATGTTTTGGCGTGGGCACAACACGGACCCTTTTAGAAGAATTCCAGCCTGTTACCCCGAGTCTTGCTCATCTGATACCAGATAGAGAGCCGAACCGCCGGTATCTTCTGTGTTGGATGCGGTGGTTGCAGGAAGTACGCCCGACGAAGTGAGTGAACCTAGCTCCACGTTGGATGTATCTTCTGAAACTGATATAGAAAATGTCTCCAGTGACTCGTCAAACTCAATAGCAAGCATTTCCCGCAGAACACCTCGTTCGGTCGAAAATAGTTCTTCTCTCACATCTGCGATAAGGTAATCCCAAAGTCGATCTAAGATTGTTTCCAGCCCAATGATTGCCCCCAAAATCTGGGAGTTAATTGCTTCAAAATCTCTCTCGATGATCTCGGGTTTATCAGCCACATCCTGAACGGCTTTCCACCTGCGATATCCGCCGATTTTCTGCAGTTTTGGGATTAAGATACCGCGATCTGTACTCAATCGCATCAATACCACGTCATGAACCACAGCGTTTCTATACGGTCTTATATAATTCGAAAATTTCGCAAAATCTCTTCTTGGAGCATACGTTCCGAAATACTCCTTAAGCAGGTCATGAACATACGGACGCTTGATAGAAATTGGCTTTCCTTTAGCAACGTAGTTGTTAAACTCGTCCGGATAATTTTCGTCGTACCATTGCCCCAGTCGTTCCATAAATTCTTCACGTGGCCATTCAGTTAATATTCTAGATTGTTGCCCCCTGCAGCGAAGCGAAATTTTGTGCCAGGAAATTACCAATGACTCTACCAAGTCACATACTGTGGCAAGATGAGTATAAATATTCTCTATCAAGGGAAAAGACTGCTGAGCATAGTGCCAGTGAGCATAAACAAGATGCATTAGAATAGAGTAATGTTGGCTCGCAACCTCCCCCAGCTCTTCATATACGCCTTGCCGGATTCTTAACGCTTTTTCCCTTGCACCCGATTCAAGTCTCCTCGTCATCGGGAAAACTAATACCTGCCATAGCTTTTCAATATTGGGAAACTGCTCAGTTACAAGATGGCCGAACTCAATTTCATATACGTCTCCGTGAGTCTTGAAACTTGCCTTATCAATCAAGCCTGCTAATACCTTGGGTGATATATTTATGCTCATGTCTGCACCAGATCAAAATTCTTTATAATAAGTGTCGTACTTTGGCTCACTTCTTTGGGTTCGAAAATTATTTCCGCTATGTCAGCTCAGCCCATCATAATCAATTTACGGCAAGCGCGCAACCGGTTATTCTAGCAAGAGTGTCAGTGGCACCAATAATCTGGTATCTGATCATTTTCACCAGGACGATTACGGAGGAAGCACGATGAAGGCGGTATTCATCAGACACAAGCAATTCGCCACGTCAGAAATCCTTCAAGATCTTTGGAATCGTCGAGAAATCGCGCTCCATTATGCCGACATTCGAAGTACGAATCCTGACGATTACGAGCATGCAGGCAAGGTAGCCTTGCTGAGATTGCATGGATACTGCCAAGCCGGCGCAATTGTTGCAGCATCCTACCGGCAGGTCGTCCCCGGAATAATACTGGTCGGAATAATCCCGCCCGGCTCACAGATTTCCTGGACAGACAGGTATGGCGAATCCTTTATCTACAAGGTGGTTCAGCTTCAGAACGTGAAGGAAGTTTCGCTCATCGATTACCCAATACTTGGCGCAATTCAACCGATTAAAGGTGCGATTTCCGGGTGGCCCTCTGCCCAGGCGATCCTAAATTCTATTGTAAACGATCTCCCAATCGAACCTGCCGTTCACAATCTTTCGCCTGCACAATTAGAAGTGATCTGTTATGAATATTTACAGATGAAAGCAATCCTCAATGCGCTCTTAATGCCCATCGGTAGAAATTTGCTCGACATTGACATCGTTGGGATGGGAGATGAAGGAAGAAAAATCTTCGCTCAAGTCTCCTTTACTATGGAGCAGGTTGGGAGGAAGCTCCAACTGCTGAGAGAATACAAATCTACCGCTACCGATTTATATTATTTCGGCCCACGCTCCCAAGAAATATCGGAGCCTGATATCCGATTCATCCCGATTGAGACAGTATTCGAAGCACTGCAAAATAGCGACAATGTTATCTACCGTCAATTGATCAACTGCCTATTCAATAGATAACGCTCAGTGACCGGTTCAATTAATCAAGTCAGCGAGACAACCGGGCGTAAATTTTTTCGATTTAAAAAAGCGATTCCTTATTGCTCCCCGGACGCCGCCCCGCCCGACTCCAAAATCCGTGCATCCGTGCCCAAATCCGTGTTGTGCTTAACCAGAACCCAGCATTCAGCAACCAGAATCCAGCAGTATGCCAGGGGAAAGAATACGAAACCCCACAAAGTAAGAGAAGCTGAAAGGAGGGGGACTGAGCCAGGCGGCACACCGAACGAACCAATGATCATCACACCACGACCCGCCGCGCATCACCCGGTTAACCTGTTCTACTTGGTACCAGGATCCGGTCCATTCCCAGGCATTACCGCTCAGGTCGCAGATGCCTTCCGGCGTAGCCCCCTGGGGAAATTGGCTGACTAGGGTGGTTGAAGCATCATTAAAAGAATCACTTCTAACCCATCTTGCCCATTTTTCTACGTCGATTAAATCATTCTGCTTCGCCCAGTACTCAGCACAATTGAGGCGCTGCGGATCGAATTCGTCGCCCCAGGAGTATTCTCGCCCTTGAGTTCCGCGGGCGGCGCGCTCCCATTCTTGCTCGGAGGGCAGGCGTACCGGGAGATTGCCGGGTTGGACCGAGTACCAGTTGCAATAGGCCTCGGCTTCGAACCAGCTCACCCCGACTACCGGCGCCAACGTATTGTTCCAGCGCACATCGCGCCAGTAAAATGGCTCACTGCGATTCTCTGGCGGGCGGTCTTCGAGCCAGACTTTATCCTCCTTTGGTGTCTGGCTGTCCAACCTGCCGCTGCGCCAAGCCCAGCCGTCTGCGCTCCACCAGCGCTGGTCATCATAGCCGCCAGCATCCACGAAGCGCCGGTACTGCAGATTGGTGACCGGGTAGCGGGCGATAGCAAAGGGTTCTGCGATGGTCATGCGCTGCTTTTCATCGCCGTAAAGGAATTCGCCCGTTGGAATCTGCACGAAATCATCCAGGTCGGGGCGGATACGCTCCAGCCACTCCGCGCTGCTGCCCGCCAGCCTGCCAAGGATGAAACCGGCATCGCGCTGCACGGGCGGTGCCAGGCTGCGGTCGAGCATGGCGCTGTTCAGCGCTGCCGCCACCTCGTTGGAAGCCGCCCGCCCCAAGCCGGTCTCGCCTACATCTTCCAGGCAGGCGCCTGCCAGCAGCAGGTTGGCGCAGGTATCTTCCTCGGCGCAGTCCATCTGCAGCATGGCGCGCACCACCTCGCCGGCGACGCGCGGCTGGTTCTTCGCCAGCCCCCACAGCCCCACCGCCAGCAGGATCGTTTCACGCCAGCCTGCCTCGGTCAGGTGTTCGCGGATGATTGCCAGGCTGTGACTCAAATCGAGCTGTCCCTTCAAGTAGATGCCGTAGGCTGCCAGCATTTCTTCGAAGGTGAGGTGCATGAAGCCGTACTGGCGCTGGCCGCGCTCGACCAGCAGGTTGGAGTACTTGTGCACACTGTCCAGGAAGCTGCGCGCCTGCGTGCGGGCCTGCCCGGCATTCATGCCCCAGTCATCGGACATGTAGACGCGCGCCAGCTCGCCCAGCAGCATATCCTGGGGCACCACGCCGGCGGTGGGGTTTTCCTGGCGCAGCCACAGCGCCAGCGGCCCCAGGATCTGGATAATCTCGTTGGGATCCAGCTCCGGTCCCACCGGGTAGCGATCCAGGGCGCGGGCTTTGTTCCACGAGCGGATCAGCGTTTCCAGGTACAGGTCATACAATTCCACGCGCCGGTTGGGCAGGGACACCCCCTGGCGCTTGATCAGCGCCAGGATGGTGAGCAGCAGCGGGTTGCTCGCTAGGCGCGCCACGCCCGGGTTGGCGCCGACCGCCTCCAGCAGGGCGCGACGCTCCACCTCGGCAGTTGCGCGCGCTTCGGGCGTATCGCCGGAGACGCCTTTTTCGAATGCCAGGCACCAGCGGGCGGCAAAATCGTCGATATCCTGGCGGCTGAAATCCAGCAGCGTGTACAGAGACCAGTGCGCAGAGAGCGGGGCGCCGCGGTAGCCGACGATGCGGCTGGTGAGCATGACTTTATTGCCGCGCGCTACGGCCTCGCCGGCGAAGGTTTCGATCTTGTGCACCAGGTGGCTGCGCCCATCCTGGACTTCATCCAGTCCATCCAGCAGCACCACCGCCTGCCCCTTCTCCAGGGCGGCTGCGAACAGCGGCGCCAGGTCCGCCACCCTCTGGGCCTGCCCGGCAAAGTAGCGCGGCAGATAAGCCTGCAGGTTGATATCGCCGCTGCTGCGCAAGGCGCGGGCGTAGGCGTTCAGCGGCACCGGGATGGGCAGCGGGGCATCGCTCTCGGCTGCCAGGCGCAGCGCCAGGTATTTGAGCAGCGTGGATTTACCGGAGCCGGGGTCGCCCAACACCACCACCAGAGAGTGCTCGCCCAGGGCTTCTTCCACACGCAGCGGGTGGGCTTCGCCTTTTGCCAGCACCGCTTCCGATTCTTCTGGTAAGGCCTGCAGGTCGAAAGCGCGCCCCGCCAGGCGGCGCTCCCATGTTTCGCCGCGCGGCGCTTCAGGCCGCGCCAGAAGCGGCACGTAAACGTCTTCGAGCAGCAGCTCGCGCGAGAAAGCTTCCAACTGGGGAATACCCTTCAAGTCCAGCGCCCGGTGGGTGCGGCGCACGTATTCGAGGTAGGCAGTGCGCAGCTCGGTCAGATTGGCCGGTGGGGAGAAGGGGGACATCGCCAGGTATTGGGTGATGTAGATATACTGATCCCCGATATGAGCATCTCGATTGGCGTGCACGCCGCCCTGGATGGTGCGATCTGCCTGGCTGGTGGATTTTTTCTTTGCCATAGGAGTCATCCGTTATCTATGCCATCATTCTATTCAAAGGCAGCCACATCGCCGCGCTTGCGTTTGCCGCGCGCTGCCTGGCGGAATGCCTGGAAGAGGTTTTCGAAGGCGGCGATCTGCGAATAGAGGTGTTTGTAAGTTTTCATGCCTGGATATAACCACAAACATTTTCAAGCCGGTGGGGGGCTTTACCCCCCACACCCCCCATAGAAATCAGGTTGCAGTAAGCAGCATTCAGCAGCCAGAATCCAGCAGTATGCCAGGGGAAAGAACCCGAAACCCAACGAAGAAAACGAAGCTGC
>JBGSTO010000115.1:0-2342 GCA_041736465.1 Anaerolineales bacterium
AACCGGCAACCCCATGAGCGTATAGGCACATTTTTCGGGGCGCGCCCTGAGAAATGGAACACATGAATCGATGAGCGCTTAAGCTGGTACTGCGGCGCGCGCCCTGGGATATGGACTACATGAATCAATGAGCGTTTGGGAAGTCTTGCAGAGCGTGCGCTGGGAGCCGAAGATCGGCGACCCTACCTTCCTGGGGTGGATGACTGTACTGGCGTACCTGCTGGCGGCTGGGCTGTGCGCACGAGTCGCCTGGCGGGCAGGGGAGCTGTTCCCTAAGCCGGTGAAGGTGCACCGTTTGATCTGGACGCTGCTGGCGTTGGGGGCGCTTTTCCTGGGGGTGAACAAGCAGTTAGACCTGCAAACCTGGATGACGAACGTGCTGCGCGCTCTGGCGTACGAACAAGGCTGGTACGAGCAGCGGGATGGGCTGCAAAGCCTATTCATCTTTGCTTTTGCGCTGGGGGCGTTGGGTTTGACCGCTGCCCTGGCATGGCTGCTGCGCCGCACCTGGCGGCGCTACTGGCTGCTGCTGCTGGGGATGCTTTTCCTGGCGCGCTTCATCATGGTGCGGGCGGCAGGGTTTTACGGAGTGCGTCTGCCGGAGCTATCTCGCTTTACCGGTGGAATTCGGATCAACAGCATCCTGGAGATCCTGGGGGCGGTTTGCATTGCCGCGGCGGCCTTGATCAATCTGCGCAGCAAGGCAGATCCAGAGCGGCAGCAGCAAATCGTATGAGAGCCGCGCTGGGTTGGCTTGCCTGGCGCCCCGGTCTGGGCGACCCGTCTTTCATGGGGTGGCTGACGGTGGCGGTGTACTTTGCCGGCGCGGGGATGTGGTTCTATTACAATAGGAAAGCACCCGCTCGGAAGCGCAACAGCGGGGCGATCCTGGCTTACGGGCTGCTGGTGCTGGGGGTCAATAAGCTGTTCAACCTGAGCGGCGCAATCACGGCGTGGCTTCAGATGTCGGCTTATGAGCAAAACTGGTACGAACAGCGCAGGCTGGTGCAGGCAGTGTTTATCTTTGCGCTGCTGGCGATCAGTGCAGCCCTGGGGGTCATCCTGCTGCCGCGTCTAGCAGGTCTGTCTGCGGGGATACGGGCGGCGCTGGCGGGGCTGGCATTTTTGACGATACTGGCTGTGGTGCGCGCGGCTTCTTTGCACGCTGTGGATGCTCTGCTTTACCGCCCCGTGGCGGGGATCCAATTGAATTGGGTATTGGAGCTGGCAGGGATTGCGTTTTCCTCGCTGCCGGCGCTACAGGCTTTAATGAAAACAGGTTGACGGAAACCCCTGGTATGCAGCGCATCGGATTTATTATCGAACAAGCTTTAGGACACATCACGCACGGGCAGAATTTACAGCGCTTTGTGGCTGAGGATGCAGACGTGCAGGCAGTGTGGGGACTGCCCACCTGGGATTCGTCCGGGTGGGAAAGCCGCCTGCCGGGGATGCGCAGCAACTGGACGCTGCGCGCCGGTGTGCAAGCGCGCCGGTTTTTGAAATCGATGCAGCGCGAAAGGCGCCTGGAAGCGCTGTTCATCCATACGCAGGTGCCGGCGGTACTGGCGCAAGATTGGATGCGGCGCATTCCGACGATCGTGTCGCTGGACGCTACCCCCCAACAGTACGATTCTCTCGGAGATTTCTACCAGCACCAGGCGGGTCCTGATTGGCTGGAAAAACTCAAGTTGCGCCTGAACCGGGATTGTTTTCGGAAAGCGCGCCACCTGGTCACCTGGTCCGAATGGGCGAAGCAGGGGCTGGTGGAAGAATACCAGGTGCCGCCGGAAAAGGTGACGGTGATTCCACCGGGGGTGGATGTATCTGCGTGGAAGTCATCAACTGCAGGGCAGAATAATGGCGAACAAGAGCATGTGCGCGGCGAACAAGAGCTTGTTCGCATATTGTTTGTGGGCGGCGATCTGCAGCGTAAGGGCGGTTTGCTGCTGCTGGAGGCTTTTCGCAGCCTGCAGCAGCGGCTGGCAGCCGCCGGCGGACCTGCGGTGGAGCTGCACCTGGTGACGCGTGATCGGCTCGATGCGGAACCGGGGGTGTTCGTGCACCACGGCATGCAGCCGAACAGCCCACAGCTCAAGCAGTTATATTTTCAGAGCGACATATTCGCCCTGCCCACGCTTGGCGACTGCCTGCCGATGGTGCTCTCTGAAGCCGGGGCTGCCGGGCTGCCGGCTTTGACTACACGCGTGGCGGCGATACCGGAGATCGTGGCGCACGAGAAGACCGGTCTGCTGGTGCCACCGGGGGAGGCTGCGCCGCTGGTGGAGGGGCTGTGGCGGTTGGTGACTTCGCCGGGGATGCGCCAGGAGATGGGGGATGCG
>JBGSTO010000134.1:0-2530 GCA_041736465.1 Anaerolineales bacterium
GCTGATAATCGTACTCACCACCGGCCCGCGCTCGACCACAATGCGGCTTTGAATCCCGAGCTGGCGCAGCTCTCCCTGCATGCTGGTCAGGTAATCACGCGCCTCCTGCATGGCACGCTCGAATGCATTCATATAAAATTCCGCCGGGGTACCCAATGATCCACCGGTGCTCAGATCCGGTTCCACCACACGCAGCAAGATCAGCTTGGAATCGAACTGGCGCGCCAGCTGCTGCACATGCGACAGGATGCGCTCTGCCCGGTAGGAACCATCCAAAGGAACCAGTATTGTTTCGTACATCAGCAACCTCCTGACAACAGGGTGAATCTGGCGCACTTTTAAGAATTTCTTCCTGATGATACCAGATTCTTCACCCGAAGAACGGCTCTACAGGTGGGTGGATGCGGTTTTTTTCGGGGTAAAGTCCAGGCGCCGCGGGAGTGGTGCTTTACGATTCCCGATAAATGCTGTAGACTTTGCATATGAAACTTGACGTTGAGCTTTACCGTCGAGAAGTGCGCGTTTCCTCTCGCCCACCGGTGCTGCTATCCGTGATCGACATCGCTCCAGAACATGCCCGGCAGACAATCGTCTTCCTGCACGGCTTTGGCGGCTCCGCCCGCCAATGGACTTACCAGATGCAGCGCTACTGCGACGATAATCGCGTCATTGCCATTGATCAGCGCGGTCATGGGCGGTCGAGCAAGCCGGACGGCGACTACAGCATGCCCATGCTGGTGACAGATGTGGAAGCGGTATTGGATGCGCTCGGCGTCAATGAACAAATCGTGCTGGTTGGGCATTCCTTTGGAGGCGCCATCGCGGCCGAGTTCGCCACAGCCCATCCGGCGCGGGTCGAACGCATGGTGCTGATTGCCTCGGCAGGGGAGTACCAGCTCAATTGGATGTACCGCCTGCTGCTCCAGCTGCCCGACTCGACCATGCGCTTAATCGCGCCCTTCACGCGGGGCTGGCTCGGCGCCCCGCCGCGAATCTTGAAATCCTGGCACCAGGACAGCGTCTCCAACTGGGTCGGGTGGAGCCTGTTTCGCAGCCTGAGCGTGCCCACCCTGGTGATCCGCGGTCACATGGACATCGTTTTCAAGCAGCCGCTGTTCGAAGAAGTCACCCGGGCAATTCCCAATGCAGAAGATGTGGATGTCGGCGCCTCCGGGCATATGGTGATGCTGGAACGAAACGAAGCCGTCAACCGGGCTATCAGCCGTTTCCTGGACAGCACCCCCCAATCCTGGCGCGGCGCAGCCCCCACGGCTCCAAAAACAAAGCACAGCGACCTGCGGCGCCAGCGCGCCTGGCTGCCCCATTATGAAGCCGGCGTACCCGATACGATCGCCATACCGCGCGCCCCCTTGCATTCCCTGCTCGAATCCTCCGCCCGCAGGTTCGCCCACCGTACGGCGCTGTATTTCGAGGGGCGCAAGATCAATTACCAGCAACTCAACCAGCTTGCCCACCGCTTCGCCGGCGCACTGCATGCCATGGGCGTCCAGCCTGGCGAGCGGGTGATGCTGCTGCTGCCCAATTCGCCTCAGTTGGTGATTGCATTCTTCGGCGTGCTGAAAGCCGGCGCGGTGGCTGTCTTCACCCTACCCACCCAGGAGCCAGAAGAGCTGATTCGCCAGGTGCGGGATTGCGGTGCGCGCACTTTAGTAACCCTGACTCTTTTCGATGAGCTGATCTATACCATCAAGACCCAGCTCGAGCCATCTGGCACCTCGCCCCTCAAAGAAATCATCTTCACCCACATCGCCGACTACCTGCCGCCTTTGAAACGCCTGGCTTTTAAAATGACCGGCAACCAGCGCCGCCTGCACCTGCTGGACATCCCCATGGATGCCAGCATGCACCGCTTCGACGAGCTTCTCAAACCTCATCCGGTGGAGAAAACCGAAGTGCCGGTCAAGCCGGATGACCTGGCGGTCATCATCTATACCGGCGGCACCACCGACGCCCCCAAAGGTGTGATGTTATCGCACCGCAACCTGATGGCAAACGCGCTGCAAACCCGCCACTGGCTGCCGGGTGCAGAAGAAGGCCGGGAGCGCTTCCTGTGCGCCTTGCCGTTTACGCACAGCTACGGCCTCACCACCACCCTCACCGTGCCGATCGCCCTGGGCGCCACCTTGATCCTGAAGCCCCGCTTCGAGGTCGCCGACATCTTGAAAACCATACGCAGCCAGCGCCCCACGATCTTCCCTGGTGTGCCGCAGATGTATGTCGCCATCCGCGATTTTCCCGGCGTGCGCCGCTTCGGCGTCAGCTCGATCAAGGCCTGCATCAGCGGCGCAGCCCCGCTGCCGGTTGAGCTGCAGGAAGCTTTCGAAAAGTTGACCCGCGGCCGCCTGGTCGAAGGCTACGGCCTGACGGAAGCCTCCCCGGTCACACATGGCAACCCGCTGAACGGGCTGCGCAAGGTGGGCAGCATCGGCATTCCTTTCCCCTCCACCGAGGCGCGCGTGGTCGACTTGAACAAAGGGCGTAGCGAAGTCCCAGTCGGACAAATCGGCGA
>JBGSTO010000140.1:0-6787 GCA_041736465.1 Anaerolineales bacterium
CCGGCGATGTTCGGCAGCAGGTGCACGTACGCGCCCGGGGCAATCTGCACGCCCAGCTCGCGCGCCTTGACGTCCAGCGCCGCCGTCACCGCCGGCACGTATGGAGACATGCCCAACTGCCTCACCGGCAGCCCCAGGAACAGGTGGTGGATGGCGGTATTGCCCACCACCACCGCTTCCACGATATCCGCTGCCTGCGCCCCGATCTCCGCGCACAGCTCGCCCGCCAGTTTGTTTAAGCCCTCGCTCAGTAAGCTCTGCAGCCGGGCTGCCTCTGCCGGTGCTTTGCTCGCCGCCGCGATGCGTGAGATCACATCCTCGCCGTAAGAAATCTGCGGGTTCATCATCCCCTTCGCCGCCAGCGTCTTCCCGCTCTCCATGTCGATCAAATAACCCGCCACCTTGGTCGTGCCGATGTCCACTGCCAGCCCCAACCAGCCTGTCCCCGGCGCGCCTACTGCCACTATCTCGCCGTCTCTCAGCGCCGCCTTCACCCGCCACGCGTGCTCACGCGCCTGCCGCGGCAGCTCCTGCATCACCAGAAAATCAATCCTGCCGCTCGACACGCCCTGCGCCCTCAGCGCCTGCCACAGGTTCTCCGCGTCGCTCTGTGCCGCTTCCAGCACCGGCGGCGTGAGCTGCGCCTCCAGCCCGCGCACCGGCGGATCGGGTTCCACATCCACCTTGATTCCCTCCACCTGCGTGCGCTGCGGCGCGGTCAGCGATTCGGGCGGCACGTGTACCTTCACGTCACTGTGTGGGTACGTCTGGCATGCCAGGCGGTAGCCCTGCTCCAGCTCGCTGGTGGTAAGCTCCACCTGCTCCTCTAGCGTCGGCTTGGACACCATGCCGGTGACCACCTGCACCTTGCACCGGTCGCAGCTCCCCACACCGCCGCAAATGCTCACCAGGTCCACCCTCAACTGCCGGGCGCACTCCAGCAGCGATTGCTCTGCGCTGAACTCGCCCCTCCGCCCTACCGGCTCGAAGTCAATTGTGTACACTGCACCCATCTCCTATAAAAAAACGTGGGTCTAAAACCTTGTCATCCTGACCCAATTGTCATCCTGAGCTAATTGTCATCCTGAGCGAAGCGAAGGATCTCCCTGCCACTCTCAACGACTCTTCGCTCCGCTCAGAGTGACCTTCCCAACCCAGGCGCGTCCTTACATATACGCGGCCTGCCTTCGCCTTCCTCAATCCGCCGCCACAGCCGCCGCCGCTTTACGATCCGCCAGCGCCCGATTATCCGCCACTTCCACATCCATCGACACCTCCGGAATCGTGCTGATCATCAGCAGCGAGATCGCCATCGTCACCGCCCCCACCAGGAACACCAGCTTCAAACCCGCTTCCAGGTCCGGCGTGCTGTTCTGCGCCAATCCCAGGATCGCCGGGGCAATCGCCATACCCATCATCACAAAGAAAAACATTGCCCCGATCGCCACACCCAGCAGCCTTCTGGGCACTGCGAACTGCGCCACCAGCGTATTGATCGTCGGTATCGTGCCCAGCCCCAGCCCGGCTAAGCCCGTCACCAGCACAAACAGCCAGGGCGGGGTCGCCGCCGTGAAACCCCACATCACGAACAGCGCCGCCGTCAGGATCGCATACCCCACTTTGTACATCCACTTATACTTCTTGGTTTTCGCCAGCAGGAAGCCCGCCGGGATGCCCATGAACGCCATCAGCATGCTGAACGGTGTCAGCATCGAGCCGCTCACCGTCGGGCTGACGCCCATCACGTTCTGCGCGAACACCGGCGAGTAGATCATCACCCCCAGCAGGCCGAAGAACGAGATGAAGGCCGCCCCTGCCGCCGTGATGAACGTGCGGTTGAACAGCACCTGCAGGTCCAGGACCGGCGCTTCCGCCTTTTTCTCGATCATGATGAACGCCGCCCAGGCTGCCGCCGAGACCGCCATCAACCCCACCCCTTGCCCCATCATACCCGGCGCCCCCAGCCACGAAACGCCGAAGATCAAGGCCGCCGAGGCGATCACCATCACCACGATGCCCAGGTAATCCAGCTTCTGCTCCACCTTTTGCCGCCGCCCGGGCACGCCCGTTGCCACCAATGCCGCACAGATCAGCACCAGCGGCGTAAACATCCAGAACAAACCCCGCCAGCCCAGGCTGCTGTCGGTGATCATCCCGCCCAGCGTAGGCGCGATCGTCGCCGCGATCCCCGCCGGCAAAGCCATCATCCCGCTCCAGCGCGCGCGCTGCCCCGGCGGGAAAAGGTCGCCGATCACCGAGAAGCACAGCGGCGCCAGCGCGCCCTGGCCCAGCCCCAGCAGCACGCGCGACGCAATCGAAAACGCCATCGAGCTGCTCATCGCCATAAGCACCGCCCCTACCAGGAACAACGCCATCGACGTCAGCAGGATCGCCCGCCGCCCGTACAGGTCAGACAGCTTGCCAAACAGCAGCGTTGCCACCGCCGCGCCCAGCGCCGGCAGTGCCAGCAGCCACGAGAACAGCGCCATGCCGTCGAAATCAGCCACCATCTTCGGCTGAGCAATATTGACCGCGTTCATAAAGAAGTTATATAAAAAGTACGTGATGAAAACCGCCCACAATCCGATCGCAACCTTCTTCGCCGCTGCCGGGCTTTGCTGCACGGGTGCTGCTTTTGCTTGTGCCATGATGCTTCTCCTCGATCGACCCGGAGTGCGCGGCCTGGTGGTCGCGCACTCCGGCAGTGTCTTGCACTTACTTCTTTACCGAATCCCGGTAAGCGCGGATCTTATCGTCCGTCGTCATCTCGAACCCGCAGCCAAAGCTCATGATGTAGCCCGGCGCGTCTTCATACAGCTCCACCAGCGCATCGCATTCCGCTCGCAGCGCTTCGGTCGAGCCGGTGCTCATCACCGAAGCCGAGACGTTCCCGCCGATGGTGAACTTATCGCTCAGCACTTCCTTCACCCACCGCATATCGGTCTTGTCGAAGTGCCACAGACAGGATTTCTCCGGCATCTCGGCGATCGTCTCCAGCCGGCTGTCGTAGCTGCCTTCCACGAACAGGTAGTTGGTCAGCCCCTCCTCGTAGAATCCCATCATCACTGCCTTGAAGGTCGGCCAGTAGAATGTCTCGAACTGCGCCTGCGACATGAAGCCATCCGCCCCTTTGTGCAGTGGGAACATCACCACCGGGCTGCCCGTCTGATCGCACGATTGCACCAGCGTCTTCACCAGCACCGGCACGTACGCCTCGCAGGCTGCCAGCACTTCCTTCGGGCGGCGGTACAGGTCGGTCAGGATGCCCTTGGTGCCGCGCAGCGTATCGCCCAGGAAGTCGAACGGCGTCTTGCAGAATGCGCTCGCCATGCTCGGGAAGCCCTGCCCCGCCAACCCGGGGCCGAAGGCGCCGAACATGGGCATCAGGCCCATGGCTGCTGTGCCGGCTTCCATCAATTTTTTCAGCGCTTCCTGCACCGGCGGCAGCCCAAACGGAATCACCAGCCCCAGCACGTCCACGATCTCTGAGATGCGCGGGAAATCGGGCAGCATGCTCAGCCCGCCCAGCGCCCCGAACGCTCGCGGCAGGTACTTCTTCATCCAAAAGGCGGTCGGATCGGCGGCAAAATCGCTGTATTCGCTGCCGGTCATGTACTCGCCTTCCACCGCCTGGATCACCAGGTTGTCCGGCAGCTTTTGCCCCGCCCAGATGTAGGTCTTGAAATCCAGCAAATCCATGATCCGTCCGGGATATGGGAAGGCGCTGACCGCGGTATCGGGCTGGAATTCCAGGTTGAACTCGATAATTGGCTGCACCAGCCCGTCGTGATTATAGAGCATATCGCGCCCATTAAGCCCCTTGCGCCGCAGCGCATATTCGCCTGCCCCCATGCTCATATCGGCGATGATCCGCTCCGGGTGCTCCAGGTCGTATGCCTTGCGCAGCCGCCCGATGCGTTCCTTGTAATTCGCTTCCGCTTCCGGGCTGGCGAACTCCACCGGCGCGTTCTGCCAGGCATCCATGCGCAGTTTCCGCTTCTCCAGCGGGGTAAGCTTGTTCCAGTTTGCAGGTTTTACAAACATCCTCTTGCTCCTATGCCCAGCTCTTCGCCAGCGCCACCGCCGCCATGGCATCTTTCCCGTAGGCGTCCGCCCCGGTATACGCGCGAATTTGCTCGTCGATCTGCCCGCCGCCGATCATGATCTTGACCCCGTTCAGCCCCGCTCCCCGGATCGCCTCCACCGTCTCCTTCATCGGATCGAACGCCAGTGTCAGGAAACCGCTCAGCCCGACGATCTTGGCGCCCGTTTCTTTCACCGCTTCGACGAACTTTGCCGGCGGCACATCCACGCCCAGGTCGGTCACCTCGAAGCCGTTCAGATCGAGCATGAAAGCCACAATATCCTTGGCAATATCGTGAATGTCGCCCCGCACCGTGCCAATCACCACCTTGCCCAGCTTTTCTGCTGCCCCCTCCTCCGCCATGCGCGGCTTAATCACGCCTGAGATAGCGGTCATCATCTCACCCGCCAGCATCAGCTCTGGGATAAAAGCCTCCCCGCTTTCAAAGCGTTTGCCGATCACATCCATCGCCTCTTTGCATGCCGCCAGGATATCGATCGGAGCCGCGCCGCCATCCAACAGCTCGTTAGTGATCTGCAGCGCATCTTCCTCACGCATCTCAATAATTGCTTCTACCAGCTCTTTTGACACAGCCTTCTCCTCTATGGATCTTATCGGTCATTGCGTTGCTCGTACCCCCACTAATCCGTAATGCCTGCCCGCATTTTGTTGGGGCGACCCACGCGACTCTGCTCAAGCGCCTTCTGGCATCCACAACTGCCCATCAGCGCCCGGTCTGGCACGGGTGGGTCGCCCTCTGTGCTCATGCGCCTTCTGGCATCTACAATTGCCCATCGGCGCCCGGTCTGGCATGGGCGGGTCGCCCTCTGTGCAGGTCGTGGCAGTCCCCTTCCGCAGAAATGAAACCATCCCCAATAGCTCGCCGCACCCGTAGGGGCAACAGCATCCGGCAGCATCAACTCACTTCTGACATACCACTCTCCAGCCGGATGCTTTGCCCGCCCCGCTTATCTCGAACGGCAGCCCGCATTTTGTAGGGGCGACCCACGCGGCTCAGCTCAAGCGCCTTCTGGCATCTACAATTGCCCATCGGCGCCCGGTCTGGCACGGGCGGGTCGCCCACATAACTCAATAAGCGCCGAACTCCTTCGTCGCATCCACCCACACCTTCACCAGGTCGGGCCGGCAGCCTTCCATCTCGCCGATGCCGGTGGTCATCACAAACCCACCATCCCTGCCAACCACTGTGCATACCTTGCGCGTCCACTCGCGCACCTCTTCCGCCGTGCCAGCCTGCAGAAGCGAATTGCGCATCCCGCCTGCGATGCACATCGTCTCGCCCAGCACTTCCTTCACCTTAAATATATCGCTGAACTGGAACAACCCCGATACCTTACCCTTGGGCAGCTCCGCCAGGTACTTCAACCGCTGGTCCCATACCCCTTCGTAAAACACGAACGGTATGATGTCGTTCGCTACCAGTTCTTCCTGCATCGTCTTCAGCGTCGGCCAGTAGAACTTCTCGAACTGCGGCAGCGACATAAATCCGTCCGAGCCGCGGTGCAGCGGAATGAAGCACATCTTCATCCCGGTCGCTCTGCGGAAGTTGATTGCTAACTCGAGCTGGAACGAGAGGCATTTCTCCATCGCCGCCAGCAGCTTCTCCGGTCGCCGGTGGATATCCAGCATAATGCCGCGCATCCCGCGCAGCGTGTCGGACATGAAATCGAACGGCGCCTCTACAATCGAACCTGCAAACAGGGGCGGCACGAAGCCCAGCGCCGCCAGGCGCTGGCTCGAGGTGATCATGCGCACATCCGCCGCTGCCTGCGCTTCGGCTGCGTTAGCCAGCACGCGCAGCGCCTCCGCTACTGGCGGCGCCTTGAGGATTCCCAATTGGAACAGCCCATAGGTGCCAAATGCCGCGACCCCCAGCGGCGGCAGCATCCCCAGCCCTTCCAGCTTGGGGAAGACACGCGGCCAATACTTGCGGATACTCCAATCCGCCGGATCATCGATGAACGCATCGTAGTCCTCCGGCTTCATGTACTCGCCTTCCACGAATTGGAACGAGCCATTCGGTGGCAGCCCGTGACCCGGAAAGCGCGTCATGCGGTCGCTCACTGCCAGCGCCGCTCCGGGGTTGTTGAACAGCCCCATTACGCTGTCCGGCTCGAAGTACAGCGCCGCCTTCTCCATCAGCTCCTGCTCCATCTCGCCGTTTTCGTGCTGCTCCTGGCGGGTGATACCGCCCATCTCCGCCAGCATGTAGCCAAACCCGAGCTGGATCGGAACGCGATCCGGCTGCTTCAGCTCCAGCGCATCCTGCATGCGCTTTGCCCGCTCGGCAAACAACTGTTCTGCCGTCTTATTGCCTTCACGAGTTTCTGGAATCTTCAATTCGAACATCGCTGCTTAGCCTCCCGTCCACTGTTTCGCCAGCGCGACCGCCGCCATGGCGTCTTTCCCAAAGGCATCCGCCTGTGCGTACGCACAGATCTGCTCGTCCACCGCTCCCCCGCCGATCATGATCTTGACCTGCTCGCGCAGCCCGGCGGCTTTGATCGCTTCCACCGTCTCCTTCATCGAAGAATAAGACAGCGTCAGGAAGCCGCTCAGCGCCACCACGTCCGGCTGGTAGCTCTTGACCTCGTCCACGAAGGTCTGCACCGGCACATCTACCCCCAGGTCCTTGACCTCGAAGTTGTTCACGTCCAGCATGAAGTTGACGATATCCTTGCC
>JBGSTO010000143.1:0-3005 GCA_041736465.1 Anaerolineales bacterium
GGAGATTGCCACGACCAGCCAGTACGCTGGTTTCTTGAGAAACCGCCATGTCACTGCGAGCGGCAGTTCTCCGAACTGCTCAGCGAAGCAGTCCCCCTGCTGGCCGGGAGATTGCTTCGTCGGGCAAAGAACGCCCTCCTCGCAATGATTATACTGAGTCGTCAAGCGGCACCTGCACCTTAACAACTTGAGTTGGCCATCCATCCACCCCCAGCGGCTGCTGTGAGAGTGGCATCTGGTGCATTTCGATCTGGCGTAAAGCCTGGCGATAATCTGCTTCCAGGGTGGCATCCTGAACCTTGGCGTAGATCATGGTGGTGCTGATCATCTCGTGGCCTAAGAGCTTCTGGATGCGGGTGATATCCATGCCGGCATTGAGCAAGCGAGTGGCGCAGGTATGGCGCAGGCGATGAGGATAGAGGTTCTCGATCTCCACCGCTTTGCCTGCGGCGGCGACCTGGCTTGCCAACCAATCCTGTGTCATGGGCTTGCCATTGGGGTAGAGCCAAAGCGGATCGCTTGGGTTAGGGTGAGAGCCCTGCAGATAGGCCTGGATAGCCTGACAGGTGGCTTGGGAGAGATACACCAGGCGATCGCGTTGGCCTTTGCCCTGGCGGATGATCAGGCGCTGAGCGGGCAGATCCAGGTCCTGGCAGCGCACAGCCACACACTCGCCCGAGCGTAAGCCGCTGTGCAGCATCAGCAAGAGGCAGGCGGATCGCAGGCGGGTAGCGGGCTGGTTGACTTCCCCGATCAGGAAAGCCTCCAGGCGCTGGCTATCGGCTTCGCTCAAATGGCGGGGTAGACTTTGCGGACGCTGTAAATAGCGGATCCGAAAGACGCTGTTGTCGACCGGCTGCTGCCGCTCTGCCAGTTCTCGGGCGATCCCCAGCAGGAAATCCATACGGCGGTTGATCGTTCCAGCTGCGTAGCCTTTGGCTTGCTGATCCGATTGGTAAGCCCACAGATCCTGCAAGCTCAACTCTCCGGGTTGGGAAAGCGGACGATGAGCCAGGAACCAGGTCCACAAAAGCCGCAGTTCGTTCAAGATGCCCTGGGCCCGTTTTCGACGGTTTCTGACCGACCAGGTGAGATAGCGACGTTGGACATAGGCCAGGCTGGCTTGCCGAAAGGGTTCTGGCAGTTGGGGCGCCCAGCTGTCCCAATCCGGTTCCTGCGGCTGGGGTACTTCCACTGCTCCCCGTTCAGTTGGTGGAATAGCGGGATCGGGCGGCGGGATGACCGGCGGGCTGTCTGTGGGGGGTGGCACACCTGGTGGTGGTTGGAGCCGTTGCATGGCAGACTGGTAAGCTTGGGCCAGTTGCGGGTCGGCGCCAGCGGTGTAGATCTGGGTGGTGGTGATCTGGGAATGACCCAGGAGCTTGCCCAGGCTGGTTACCGGCATCCCCGCTTCGGTCACCTGCCGGGCAAAGGTATGGCGTAATTGATGCGGGGTCAGATCGAAACCGGCTTGCTGTCCATAGCCGTGCAGCAACCACTGCACCCCGTTGGCGCTCAGCGGCTGACCGCGTTCATTCAGAAAGATCACCGTCTTTTCCGTCGCTGGACGCTCCGCCAGCCAGGCTTCCAGTACGGCATAGGCATCCGCACTGAGCCAGACCACACGCTCTTTGCGCCCTTTACCACACACCCGCAGTCGCCCAGGCTGTCCGTCCTGGGCCTGACTGAGCACATCGCTGAGTTTCAGATCGACCACTTCACCCACCCGCAGCCCTGCCCGCACCATCAGCACAAACCAGGCCCGGTCGCGGCTGGAAGTAATTACCCCCCAGACCCGTTCCAGGTCTTCATCTCGTAGGTCTCGGGGCAGATGGCGAGCTCGTTTCCCGGCATGTCGCTTGTAGCGCACCGGGTTTGGCCAACTCAGGTCACCGGTCTCTTCGGCCAGAAAGTCGAAGAAGGTCTTCAGCGCTGCTACCCGTCGATTGACCGTGGCTGGTTTCAGACCCTTGGCTCGCTGTTGGTCGACGAAAGCATCGATATCGTTCATGCTGACCTCCTGCCAAGGCTTCTGGCAATAGGTGGTGAACTGGCGTAGATCACTCAAATAATCCTTGGAGGTGCGCCGCTCTGGAAACCGGCGCTGTAGGTAGCGCTCGAACTTTTCTACACTGTCTGCTCGCTCCATGAGTTGGTCTCCCTTGGCAGGAGTATACCTGCCTCGGCCAACTCAGTATAACAATGACGGGTTTCTTCAACGACAGCGGCACACCTTGACGCCGCACTGGGGTTCGTGTACACTAGACATAGTGTACACGAAGATATTTACTGGAGGTTCGCATGCTCAAAAACATCACCCTGAGTGCAGATGAATCTTTGATCGAACGCGCACGCCAGCGAGCAGAGGCAGAAAGCACAACCCTGAATGCCGAGTTTCGCCGCTGGCTGGCGCAGTATGCGGAGCGCCCCAGAAGCACGGCCGACTTCCGGGATTTGATGGCGCACTTGAATTACGCTCAACCCGGCAGGGCGTTCAGCCGAGATGAATTAAATGAGCGCTAAGTATTTCCTGGATACCAACGTCATTGTGTATTCATTTGACGCCAGCCAACCGGCTAAAAAAGAGCGCGCCCTGGCGCTGATCGGCGACGCTCTGCAAAGCGGGCAGGGGATGATCAGCACCCAGGTGATCCAGGAGTTTCTAAACGTTGCCACGCGTAAATTTGCCGAGCCGCTCAAGGCGGAAGATGGCCAGGCGTACCTGAAGATGGTGCTCGGGCCACTGTGCAAGGTGTATCCGGATCTGGAATTGTTCGAAACCAGCCTGGAACTTCAGCAAGAGACTGGTTATTCGTTTTATGATTCCCTGATCCTGGCCGCGGCGCTGCGCGGCGGATGTGAAACCCTGTACTCAGAGGATTTGAAAGACGAGCAGCAGGTGCGCGGTGTGAGCATCGCCAACCCGTTCAAATCTTAAGCCCTGAGCTGAAGCTATCAATTCCGATAGAACCCTCTATATTGGTGAATCGTCAGTTGACATGCCA
>JBGSTO010000220.1:0-3057 GCA_041736465.1 Anaerolineales bacterium
GCCGGCGCGCTGCCGCTCATGCAGTTCGCCCTAAAAGACCTGTTCGAGGCCCAGATCACTCAAGCGCAGGGCCGTGCGCTGACCCTGGACGGCTACCTGGCGCGCGGTGGGTTGGCGAAAGCGCTGCAGCGATATGCCGACAGCGCCTTCGCCCGGCTCTCCCCAGCCGAGCAAGAGCTTGCCAGAGCCTTGTTCCGCGGGCTGGTTGTGCCAGGGCGGGGAGCGCAGGATACCCGCCGCACCGCCTTCCTGCATGAACTGGTACCATCCGGAGCAGACGCCAGGCAGATAGAAAGCGTGGTCAACAAGCTGGCAGACGCCAGGCTGGTCACCACCGGAGAGCCGGTTGGAAGCGGTTCCGGCGACATGAACGCCGAGCGCACAGTCACCCTGGCTCACGAGCGCCTGCTGGAAGTCTGGCCCTGGCTGCACCGCCTGGTGCAGGAAGACCGCATCCTGATTATCCTCAAAAATGAGATCGAAGAAGACGCCCGGCGCTGGGACGAGAACCGGCGCGACCCCAGCTACCTGTACAGCGGAGCACGCCTGGATGCTGTCCTGGAGCAGATCAACCGTGCCGGATTGTCGCTGAGCAGCCTGGCGCTGAGCTTCGTTCAAGCCGCCACAGGGCGCCGTGAGGCCTTATCCCTGCAGGAACAAGCGCGTGAGAAAGCCGAGCGCCGCAGGGGCTGGCAGCTGCCGCTGGCGGCAGTGCTGGCGATGGCGGTGCTCGTGGCGGCAGGCTGGTTGGGCTACCGCCTCTGGCTGCGCAGCCAGGCCATCCAATTGGCGCCAATGGTTCATTTTGATCCAGCCGCGGCCGCACTCGGCGAGGAGAACAGCCGCGTCTCCTATGTCGCCGCCTTACTGCACCTTAATCTACCCGCCTTCGACCTGGACGTCCACGAAGTCACCAACGCCCAGTACTGCCGCTGCCGGCGTGCTTCCGCCTGCAGCAGCGACCCTCCCTACGCCGAAGTCCCAGTCTGCGACCCCTCCATCGCCCAGCTCCCGGTGACCAACGTCACCCTGGAGCAGGCAGATCAGTACTGCCGGTGGCTGGGGCGGCGCCTGCCGACCGAGATCGAGTGGGAATGGGCGGCACGCGGGCCTGAGAACCGCATCTACCCGACCGGGAACACCCCCCCGCTGCCGGGGCAGGTGAACATCTGGGATCAGGTCAGCACAGACGGGGCTAAATGGCCGGTGGATCGCCCTTCCGCTGATATCACACCTGATACGCTGCTCGGCATGGCGGGCAACGTGCGCGAGTGGACGCTTTCGCTGTGGCTGCCTTACGACCATCCCGAGTACCTGCGCAGCTACTGGCCGGATCAGGTAGCCGCTTCGGAAGGCTATTACGTCGCCCGCGGCGGCAGTTTTATGACCGGCCCGGACAGCGCTCGCTCCATCAGCCGCTACCAGGTGGAAGCGGGCGAACACAGCGATGACCTGGGATTTCGCTGCCTGCAGGGACTGCCCATCCAGGAATTCGCACAGGAAGTGAGCGCCATACCATAATCAATGATTCGACCTGATCCGATAACAAGGAGGTTGCCACATGGACTATGAAGGTGATCCCAAAAAAGGTGTGCCTATCCATTATGAGGAAATTATCGTGCAGGATGGCTATGTGACCGGCGTTGCCCGGCTCAAATCTCCCAGCGGAGCCGGGGATTTCGAAATTCGCGTCAGCGGGCAGCGCCCGAGTATTGACGAATACGAGCAGCAAGCCAGGGTCATCAAGCTGGATATCGCCCCGATCGCCGCTGAGCAGCAGTTCGCAGAGGCAAGACGGCAGCAGGTGCTCCTGGCTCGGCGGCAAGAGTGGCTGGATAACCTCAACCAGTTAAAGGCCGCGGTTGAGTCAGCCGGGCTCGACGAGCTCAAAGATGCCGGTGGTCTCTATTCCCAACTGCAGCCGGCTGGCAAGGATGCCGGTCATAAGAATTCTGAGGAAGATCTCTTACGGGATCGCCTGATCGAGATCACACCTGTGGGCGATCTGGGGTCGGACCAGGCGTACCATTTATCGTTTGTAATCGACCCGACGGTGCCCCAGGGGAGAAGGGACATCTACAAGCCGGTCGTGCAGGGATCCACATTCGCCAGCGCCGCCATCTCCGTCTCAGCTGGCGATGCCGATCTGGAGCTGTATCGCGGCGGCGGATTTCGGGACGCCAGCCGTTCAACAGGCGCCTCGGATTCCGTCTTCGGCTCGGGAGGGGTCGGCGGTTGGAAGCTGCACGTCATCGGCTTTACCAATGCCACCTACCAGGTGTTTGGGGATTGGGTGTTGAGGAAGAACAACGCATGATACAGGAGCACGAAGCTCAATCGAGTTTCGTGCGCTCAAAAAAGCAAAGCTGATCTGCCCGCTGCCAGACCCTCACCCGCCTGTTGGAACAAATCGAGACGGATCTGCTGCTACGTACTACCTACCAGGTGAAATACGCCATTGGAATGCCAGCATCAAAACAGGTCGCGCTGGATGCCATGCTGCTGCAGAAAAAGCGGGGCTGAAGCGAATGGCCCTGCAGGAGAATCGGTTGGCTACACCATTACAGCAATATATTCTGCCAGCGTGTGATTTTCAGGGATCGGTAATTTGTCTTCGATCATGCCCTGAATGTGCATCTGCACGGCCTCATGCATATTGCGCTCCGTTTCCTCGCGCGTCTTGCCCGTAGCAACACACCCAGGTAAGTCAGGGCAATATGCTGAATAATTGCCATTTGCTTTTTCGATAATAATAAGAAAGCGATACATGGTCACCTCTCGCTAATTCTTAGGTAGTCTGAGCTGGGCTTGTTTCAAAATGCTATTGAGTGTGCCAGGCGCTAAATCATCTTTCGGATGCCCTGCTATGGTCACACGCCCAGGTTTTATGGGATGCTTGTACTGCCTGTGACTGCCCTTTGTGGCAACCTGGTACCAGCCATCGGCTTCGATGAGTTTAATTGCGTCACGTACTTTCACAGTTGAATTTTAACATAGAAGCATCCACTGTTCCATTTGATTGATTCGCTGAGCGCGGCGAGAGGCGGTGTAATCAGC
>JBGSTO010000235.1:0-5280 GCA_041736465.1 Anaerolineales bacterium
TTGATAATCGCCGCGGTCGCAGGCTCCCTGGGTCAGGCCATCGCCGGCTACTCGCTGGGTGGCTGTCTGATGTCTGTGGTGGTCGGTTTTGTCGGCGCCTTTTTGGGCTCGTGGTTGGGCAGCCAGCTCGGCCTGCCAGAACCACTGCCGGTCACCATCCAGGGCGAGACTTTCCCTCTGGTGTGGTCGATCGTCGGTTCGGCGGTCTTCACAGCCCTCTTCGCCCTGCTCTTCAGGCGCCGGCGTGTCATATAAACTCAGCTCGTAGAGACCAGGCTCACACCGAGCAGAGATCAACCAACACGTTAGGAGATAAAGATGAACGAAGACATATTGCAAGGCAAATGGAAGCAAGTACGCGGTGAAATCCAATCGCTGTGGGGCAGGCTGACCAACGACGATCTTGACCGCATCCAGGGCAGCTCCGCCAAGCTGGCGGGCATGCTGCAAGAACGCTACGGTTACTCCCGCCAGGAGGCCGAGCGCGCCGTCGCCGATTTCCTTGATGGCATTCAGGACAAGTTGGAAGCCAGCAGTAGGAGGAACTAACATGCTTACCACCATACTGGTCATCCTGTTGATCCTCTTCCTGGTGGGTTCCCTGCCGCTTTGGCCTTACAGCCGCAGCTGGGGCTACAGAGGATCGGGTATCGTCGGTCTCTTGCTGCTGATCCTGATCCTGGGCATCTTGCTAAACTGGTTCTGAGCCACCTATCGCAACAGTTTAGCCAGGATCGAGGGCTGCTATAGCCTTCGATCCTGGCTGTTGACTTTTCAAAACCATGAACGGAAATCCCGTCATCCCCCAATGGAACGCCCGCCAGGTAATCCTGGCGACCTGCACCACCGTTGCGGTTGGAATCGGTTTCTGGCTGCTTTTCCGCTACCGCATGGTGGTTTTGATTCTTTTTACCGCCATCATTCTGGGCACCGCCATCCGCCCGCTGGTCGATTGGTTTAGCCGGCGCGGATTTGGGCGTGTGTACGCCCTCACCGCCGCTTATGCGCTCTTGTTGTCTGCAGGCGTCCTCGTCTTGGTCAGCCTGGTGCCGGTGCTGACCAGCCAGACGCTGAATCTATCAGTCACCATCCCAGAAATATACCTGGATCTGCGAGCCACCCTGCAAGATTCTTCCAGTATGTTCCTGCGGAACCTGGCCTATAACCTGCCGGCGGATTTCCGCCGACTGTTCGGCAGTGCCCCGGAAGGGACAGAAGCGTTGGGTGCCGTCCTGAACCTGAATCGCTTTGCCGGCATCTTCCTCAATGGATTTCTGACGGTTGCGGGAGTTTTTCTGCTCACAACCTTCTGGATCCTGGAGAGCGACCGCGCCCTGCGAGGAGTTTTACTGTATGCTCCAACGCAGATGCGCCAGTCCGCCCGTGAGCTCATCCAGGCGGTTGAAGTTCAGGTGGGTGCCTTCGTGCGCGGGCAACTCATCCTCTCGCTCTCCATCGGCATCCTGGCGCTGGTTGCCTACCTGCTCATTGGTCTGCCCAACGCCCTGGTACTGGCCCTCATCGCTGGCATTTGCGAAACCATCCCCATTTTCGGACCGGCCCTGGGAGCCGTACCAGCTCTCCTGGTGGCTTTCTCCACCGAACCGCCCCTGGTCGGGTGGGTGATCCTGGCAACTATTCTGATGCAGATCCTGGAAAATTACTTTCTCGTACCCCGTGTGATGGGAGCCTCGGTGGGAGTGAACCCAATCGTCACCCTGCTCACGCTGGCAACGCTGGCCTCCATCCTGGGCGCCCCGGGTGCCCTGTTGGCGATCCCCCTGGCGGCGGTCTTTCAATTGCTGCTGGATCGGTCTGTGTTTTCAAAGGAACAAACCGGCCCAACCAATTTGGATGGGCGCGATTACAACAGCGCCTTGCGCTACGAAATTCAGGACCTGATTAGCGATGTGCGCAGGCAGCTGCGCAGCAAGCGCAGGCGCTCGCAGGATGAGACCGATCAAATCGAAGACTCGATTGAAGCGTTGGCTTTTGACCTGGACGTTTTATTAGCCCGATCGATCGAAGTGGAGGAAAGCACATGATCCGCATTGCTGGGTATACCGCCCTGGTGCTTGCCACTCTGGCAATCCTATATCTGGCCTGGCAGTTCAATAGAGCCCTGGTGCTGTTCTTGCTCTCGCTGGCAGCCGCAGCTGCATTTCGACCGCTGGAAGATGCCTTGCGGCGGCGAGGCCTGCGCAGGAGAATCGCCATGCTGCTTTCTTACGCCATCGTACTGGCTGCCCTGGCCATCCTGATCCTGGTTGCCAGCGGCCCAATGATCTCCGATCTGCAGCAGGCTACCAACGACGGGCTGGTGGCTTATGAAGGCCTGCGGGCAAGCCTGGGGCGATCCCAGCTGGCTCCGTCCGACCAACTCACCGGTTGGCTGCCGTCCACGCAGGCGATTTATGCCGCCCTGACCGGGGAAGAATCCGGCCAAGCGTTTCAGGCCATCTTCGGCGCAGCCGAGGGCACTCTGGATCTCCTGGCCCATCTGGCCATCGTCCTCATCCTGAGCCTGTATTGGAGCTCAGACCAGGTGCGTTTCGAGCGCTTGTGGCTGTCCCTGCTGCCCGTAAATCAGCGCGCCCGCGCCCGCAATATCTGGCATGAGATTGAATCGGATGTGGGGGCCACCATCGCCCGCGAAGTTACGCTGAGTGTTTTATGCGGGGTAGCCCTATGGTTGGGCTACCTGGCTCTTGGGATCAAGTATGGGACGCTGCTGGCTGCCCTGGCAGCTATCGCCCACCTGATCCCGTGGCTGGGTCCAGCCCTGATCGTTTTCGCTTCCTTCTCTTTGGGTCTAGGGCAAAGCTTGCTGCTTGCTTTAACAGCCGCGGGGTATTCTACGCTGGTGCTGGTCCTGTTAAGATCCATCCTCGGCGCCCGCCTATTCCCCCGCCCGCGGTACAACCCTTTGCTCCTGGTAACCTTCGTCATTGCCATGGCCGATTCTTTTAGCCTGGTAGGTGTAATTCTGGCGCCCATCCTGACCGTTGCCGTGCAAATCCTGCTCAGCAACCTGTTGCTGGTGTATTCGGCGCACACCGGCGAGTGCGCCGAGAATACGCTGCATAACCTGCAATCCAGATTAGGCGATATCCGCCGGCTGGCAGACGATCAGCAAAGCGCCGGCGCAGTCCCAGCCAATCTGATCTCTCGTCTCGACCGGCTGATCACCAAAGCACAGCAATTCTATTCTATCGATTGAAATCCCAGGGGCGGCTCGCGCCGTTAGAGGATGCCTTCCTGGATTGCGCGCACCACCGCCCCCAGACTCGTTTTGACCCCTAATTTGCGCCAGATCGATTGTAGGTTTTCTCTTAATGCCGGCGGTTCAAGGTTGAGCTCCGATCCAATCTCGCGGTCCGCTTTTCCTTCTGCCAGAAGGTTTAAAACGCGCATCTCCCGGCGGGTGAGCGCGGGAATGGCGTCTTTCCCGGTGGGATTGGCGGGTAGGCCCAGCATTTGAGCCACGTTCGGGCTGATCCAGCCTCTACTTCCGGCGGCAACTTCCTGCACCGCACTCAATAAATACTGCGAGGCATCATCCTTGGTCAGGTAGCCAACCGCCCCGTTCGCCAGCATGCTGAGAATATATCGTTTTTCGTTGTAACTGCTCAAAGCCAGCACTCGCGCGGAGGATCCAGAATCTCTCAACCGGCGGGCGACCTCATAGCCTTTCATCCCTGGCATTTCCACGTCCAGGAGTAAGATATCGGGGTCAAGGTCTTTCATCAGCTCCAAGGCCTCTCTGCCGTTCCCAGCTTCTCCAACGATCTCCACCTCAGGAGACCTGTTCAGCATCTTACGCAGCCCCTTCCTGACGCCGACGTTATCATCCACCAGCAGTAATCTGATCTTGGTCATTTCAGCAGGCAGAGACAATCTCTGCCCGTCTCCTTAAACTAATCCATTCCGAACAGCCAGAACTGCTGCTTCGACCCGCGAACTCACGTTGAGCTTAGCGAAAACGGATTCCAGATGCTTCTCAACGGTTTTCTGGCTGATGCCTAGTTCATAACCGATTTCCTGGTTGGTTTTCCCATCCACAACCAGGCGCAGCACTTGTGTTTCGCGCTCGGTAAGCCGGCTCTCGGCTTCATCGCCTTCCTGAGTCCAGGCAGACATGATTGCCGCGACTCGCCGGCTCACCCATCCCCGCTCACCTCGGGCAACGCCGCGCACCGCCTCCAGGATACTGGCAGGGATCTCTTCTTTGGTCAGGTACCCACACGCGCCGGCTGCCAGCAGGCCAAAGATATAGTGCTTATCGTCATATGTGCTCAATGCCAGCACGCGCACCGGAGACTGCGCCTCTTTCAGCTGCCGGGCGACCTCCAGCCCTTTAATGCCTGGCATTTCCATGTCCAGCAGGAGCACATCCGGGTGCAGCTCGTCAATCAGGTGCAAGGCCTGCTTGCCATCCGTGGCCTCGCCTACCAGCTCGATATCGCTGGCATCGCTCAGGAATTTCTTGATGCCTTCTCTCGTGATCGGATGGTCATCCGCCAGCACAATACGAATTTTGTTCATCATCTGGGTCTCTTTTCCGGATACTTATTGTCCGTAAAAGAAATTATAACAGCAGCCTGCTGTAAAGTATCCATTTCTCTTACCATCGGCTGTCTCCATTTCCATTCACCTTAACGCTCTTAGTTGAGCCTGCTGCAGTAATTTTACATGCTCTGACCTGAATATGCAGAAAATCGATCAGCCGGCAATCATCCTGCTGACAGCCCCAAATCTATCCCCACTATACTCGTCCTTATGGCTGCCGGCAATTGGGAATGCTCCTATCGCGGGTTAGGGAATTCCCTACTCGATGAAGGCACGCCGGCTTTAAAGGTATAATTTCTTAGGATATATGGTGTTCGACACAATAGGCGTGTCCTCCTTAGAATCACCTTACCGGGAGCCGAAATGACCCCAGATGATCCGTATCAAAATGACTTTACCGGCATCGGGCAGGTGGAGCAAGAATTGCGCCTCCGCCTCGCGCAGCAGGAGGCGGTTGTCAGGCTGGGACAGCAGGCCCTGCACAGGTCCGATATCGAGCCGTTTTTCCAGGAAGCCGCCAATCAGGTGGTCCAGATCCTGGCGGCGGATTACTGCGAGATCCTGGAATTATCGCCTGATACGGATCAATTGATTCTCAGGGCGGGCGTTGGCTGGCTGCCGGGTTATGTTGGGCAGGCGATATTACAGGCAGGCTTCGGGTCTCAGGGCGGCTTCACCATTCAGGCCGGAGTGCCCGTGATCGTCGAAGAT
>JBGSTO010000288.1:0-3626 GCA_041736465.1 Anaerolineales bacterium
CGCCACCTGCAGCGCGTCGACGTCAGCCCGTACGAGGCCTTCAATCTGTGGCGCGAGCAAACCGCCGAGGAGCTGCGCACCCAGCGCCTGGTGCTGCTCTTCGACGAGATCAACCTGCTGGAAGACCTGTGGGAAGATCGCCACGCCGCTGCAGCAGTGATTGCCCAGCTCAAATCACTGGTGGAAGAGCGCAGCTCGCTGCAGTGCATCTTCACCATGCAGGAAGTGCTCTACAAGCGCATCCTGATGCACGGCACCCAGCTTTCCCTGAGCGCCCTGCTGCGCCTGGCGGTGCCCATTCCGCTAGATTACATCGCCCCCAGCGACGCCCGCAAGCTGATCGCCGAGCCAATTGGAAACAAGCTGCGCTTCGATTCAAACTTAGTAGACCGCATGATCACTCTGACCGCCTGCCACCCCTACTACCTGCAAACCTTGCTGCTCTACCTGGTGGGCCAGGCGCGCGAGCAGGAGAAGCGCAGCCTGGACCTCGCCGACCTGCAGGCCGTGCTGCCGCAGATACTCTCCAACGGGCACCACCTGTTCCAGCAGTTTCTGCAGGAAAACCGCGGCTTCCGCCGGGACGTGATGAGCGCTCTTGCACAAGTCGGCGAGGAAAGCATCACATGGCTAGATCTGGCCAAAATTTACCAACGCCTACAAGCCATGGGACACCGTGAGGTTTCGCGCAGCGGGTTGATCGAAGCGCTCACTTCTCTTGTAGAAATCGGCGCGGTTGGCATGCAACCAGATGCTACCTCGCCGTGCTATGCCATTCGGGTGCCCCTCTTTGCCCAATGGTTCTCCAAAACCTACCCAGTGTGACAGCAACAGTGATAGCTGCAAGCCCGGTGAGACGCAAAGGATGAACCCAACAGAAAATCCTTATACCCAACTTCTGTTATCCGATTTCCCGAGGTACTTTGGCCGACGGGTACTAATATCAGCAATACATCAAGGTGTCAGAGCCCAATTACCGCGGTCATTCAGCATCTCCGGCGTCAAAACAATCGGAAAAACTAGCCTCGCGCGCTATCTCTGCAATCTTCAGGGTGAAACAGATCAATTTACCGAATATTTGCCCGTTTCGCAAAAATATATGGAGCTGAAGAATATCATTTTCATTTACCAGGATTGCTATCTACTCGAAGTCAATAAGATAATCAATCAATTATCGAGAAATTTGCAGCAAAATCCACTACTCGAGGTACTATATCCAAAAAAGCTGGTAGAAAACCCCTCAGGTTCTGAATCGTCTAAGGAAAACATTGAAAAAATCAGTGAGTTCTTAAAAGATAACGAGACTCGCCTTGTGTTTGTATTTGACCACTTTGACCTTGCTTACGAATCCTTGAGCTCCGAAGATGAGACGTTTCTACGAAGCCTGGCGGAGCACCACAGCTTATTTCTGCTGACTGAAAAAAAGCTTTCGGCGCTCTTCAAAGATCGTAGTCCTTTGCTTAACCTACAGAACATTTTGATTCAACGAACGTTGGGAATGCTCACAGTGCAGGAAGCCAGGCAGTTCATCTTGGAGCCTCTACCACCAGATATTAAATTCAGCGATCGCGAGATCAGCCTATTGCTCGAAGCCACTGGTGGTCACACCGCTTTGCTAAACTTGGCGTGTGAGTACTTATATAACCTGCGACTCGACTACTCCGACCTGGGCTCATTGTTGGAATCCCCAGATATCGAGAGCAGACTCTTGGTGCGGCTTGCCGGGTTACCCGCGGTCAAGGACCTGCTCGGGCTATTGTGGACTCACCTCGAGGAAGCCGAGCAGCACGCATTGCAGCTCGTCGCTCAGCAAAAGCCCATAAACAGTGTAAATGATGAAGTACTGCAGAATCTAGTGCAATACGGGTTACTCATCTTTAAACTTGATGAGCAACACTATCATGTGTTCTGCGAACTATTCCGCCTCTTCATCGCCGCACAGAAATTGGTAACTTCCCAGCGACAACTAGAGGATATTCTGCCTATCATTAATCCGCACGACCGTCAGATGGTTGATTACTTCGCCGTCCTCCTCGGCGAAGCCGACCACAGCACTGCCGGTGCTAAGGATGCGAGGAGTATCAATGAGAATCCCTATACTCAGCTACTGGTGTCCGCCGTTCCGGAGGGGTTCTACGGGCGAGGCGCCGTGCTCTCCGCCATCCTGCACGGCATCAGCGCCCAGACGCCGCGCTCCTTCAGCATCAGCGGGGCAATGACCACCGGCAAGACCAGCCTGGCGCGCTACCTGTGCCACCCGGAGGGCGCCCTGCGCCAGCACCCCGGCGAGCTGGAAGCCTTCGGCGGCGAGCCAGGCGGCAAGCAGCTCATCCCCCTGTACCTGGACTGCTACCAGAAGAACGGCGCCGAAGTGCAGGTCGAGCTGCCTGCCAGGCTGCGCCAGGAGGCGCGCTTGAAAGCCCTGCTGCCCGGGGCCGCGCCTGTCACGAGCACGCTCGAAGCAGCCAAAGAAGACCTGGAACACATCTGCCTGGCGTTGGAGCAAGGCGGCGCCCGCCTGGTGCTGGTGCTGGATCATTTCGACCATGCCTACGAGACCTTCAGCTATCACGATGAGACCTTCCTGCGCAGCCTTGCCACCCGGCATGCCTTGGTGCTGCTGACCGAGAAGAAGCTTTCCTCCCTGTTCAGCGATCCAGAGCGCTTTTCACCCCTGCAAAATGTGCTCATCAAACGCCCGCTGGGGATGCTGGCGGAGCGCGAGGCGCTGCAGTTCATCCAGGCGCCGCTGGACAGCGCATCCCACGTGGACCGGGGCGCGATCGAGACCCCATTCAGCAGCCGCGAGAGCGCCTTCCTGCTGGAAGCCGCCGGGGGTCATCCCTACCTGCTGGCGCTGGCTTGCGAGCACCTCTACAACCTGCGCCAGGAATATCCCAACCTGGAGACGCTGCTGGACAATCCTGAAATCAAGGCCAACATCCTGGCGCAGCTTTCCGGGCTGCCCGCCGTGCAGGATACCCTGCGCGTGATCTGGACTCACCTGGATGACAGCGCCCGCCAGGCCCTGCTGCTTGCTGTCCACAACCAGCCGGTAACCGCCCCAGAGGAGGTGCTGCAGGAACTGGTGCAGACCGGCTTGCTGGCCTACAGGCTCGACGAGCAGCGCTACCGCATCTTCTGCGAGCTGTTCCGCCTGTTCATCGCCGCCCAGCAGCCCGGCGAGGCGCAGGTGCGCCTGGCTGAGATGCTGCCGGGCCTGACCCCTCGCGACCGGCAGATGCTCGAATACATGACTTCTCGTCCTGGCGAGCTGGTGACCTTCGATGAGCTGAAGCTGCAGGTGTGGGGCGGTGAGCAGACCAGCAAACGCGCCCTGGAAGCCGCCGTTCACCGCGTGCGCCAGGCGCTGCTCTCTGCCGGTTTGAGCGAAGCGCTCGTGCAGAACGAGCGCGGCAAAGGCTACCGCTACATCCCCGAGGCGTAGAGCAAGACTCTTTTCCACAGATTTCGCAGATTACACCGATGGCTCCCCTGAAAAAACAGCACTTTAAAAACCGAACAATAAGCGAGAAGGTCTAAAAACGGCGAGTATAGAGTCTAGGGCGTGCCGGATAGAACGAGAAAAAGAAGCTAAGGGAGCAATTTCCGAAGCTCTCTCAGGT
>JBGSTO010000276.1:0-6353 GCA_041736465.1 Anaerolineales bacterium
GAGTTCAACCCATAAACAAGAAGAAAGAACCAAATCAGCATCACGCCTGGTTTGTTCAGATCATGACAAGTCTTCATACTATCTCCATCCGGCATCTATTAACCATGGTGAGTACCCCCCAAACCTGGATGAAATATCTACCCATCCGGAATCAAGTTCAAATAATGAATTTAACCAATAGCTTTCTCCTGACGCAGGAAAAGAGGAATAATCACCTGCCATATCAATATTAACTCCTGCTGCCCATCTCATCTCAAAATGCAAATAGTTTGCGGTAACACCGTGCATTGTAATAGCAAATCCTCAGCGCACTTTCATGCCAAAACATTTTTCGACAAGTGGTTTTATGGCTGGGTCGTCGGAACAGCCTCCAACCAGCCGACCTGGTAGGCGTTTTCGGCAATCTCGAAGACTGACCTGGCTGCTAAATCAACCAGATAGACTCTCCCATCATTGATAAAAGGGTGATTTCCAACTACCAATTGATAATTATTCGGAAGCCAGATGGGTGCACCCGAAACATGATTCGGAACACAAAAATCTGTTACCAGGTTTGTCTCCAGATCAAGTATCGCCAGGCGTGTGTTACCTCCTTGTCTGATCAATGGGTAATCATCTGGATAGTGACTACCCTCCACAAACAAACCAAAAGCGATGTAACGACCATCGGGGGACCAACTGTACCAGGCAATATCAAATTGTGGAAAATGGTCGTGGAGATGGGTAAGTTGTTTCTCGATACCATCACGGCTCACCAAGAATAATTCTCCACTTTGGTCATTTTTAATTATAAAACTACGCCCATCGTGGGACCATGTTGGTGGTCCATTGATGCTGATCGTACCTTCAATTATAGAAATCCGCGTATTCGTTATCGTATCCCACAGAATAAGTCTATCTGCCCCGCTTGGATATACCACTATGCTTAGTGTCGGATCAAATACCTTGGCGGAGAAGTCGAAGCCCCCCCAACCGATCCTTGGGAACTTGTCAGAAGCGTAGGGATAATCGCCGGGAAACTCTGTTTGCTCTTTGGTAAAGGGATTGAAGAGTACCAGCCGATCGTTTACATATCCAGGTCTCTCAACGCTGATCCACAACCGCTCATCGTCCAGCCAACCCGATATCCCCCTCCACTTAGCGTCCCATGGTATTCTCACCACCCGTTCTCCACTTCCTGTAGCGATTATCAATTGCTCTGAATCACCAGTATCGGTACCTCTGCGAAAAGCCAACCATTTGCCACTCGGTGATGTGTCCAGGTTTTGAATATACTCGCCTTTTTCCTCCAGAATTATCGTGTCTCCCTGCTTCAAATTTAAGAGATACGCATCTCTTAGATATGCCCGACCACTAAAAACGAGATTGATATCCTCTTTGATCCCTTGGGGCATAGACGGAGATAATTTGAGACAATCTCGCTCCAGGCTACTCTTTGGGACAGAAGTATCCGCAGGTGTTGGCGTTGGTATGGGTTCACTAGAGGCTGTAAAGATTGGCTGAAAGGTAGGTGTAGGTACCGCTGTTTCTGCAGGCGGTGTAACTGCCGTGGGGGATAATAGGGGCACGGGAGCGTTCAGTGTCGGAGCAGCGATCGGTTGCTCTTTGCATCCAGAGAGCATGGCTGCAATAAATAGGGCAATCGATGCAACTAAATATTGATGTTTTTTCATAACAGGCAGCATCTTTCGATCGTGTAGAACAGATTTGAGCATGGAAATCGTTATCCCAAATGCAGTCAACCCATAACCCAAACGATCAAGAATACGAAAGCCACCATCATTATTATAGACGCGCTTTCGCCCGCCGGCTCCCTTTCCTCTCCCGGTATCGAGGAAGGAAAGGTCGGGGATGTGTGAGTGCCTTTAACAACAAACCTCTCCATTCTCCTCTGGTATAATCTCCTGCTGCATCCCTTACCCACCTACAGGATTGGACCTATGCTCGACAAACTCGCCGGGATCGAAGCCCGGTATGAAGAAATCAACCAACTGCTGATGGAAGTCGGCAGCGATTACCAGCGCGCCACCGAGCTGAGCATCGAGCGCACCGAGATCGAGCCGCTGGTGCTCAATACGCGCCTCTACCGCCAGGCGCTCGAGCGCCTGGAAGAAGCGCGCAGCATGCTTGACGTCGAAGAAGACGAGGATCTGCGCCTGCTGGCGGAGGCCGAGATCGCCGAGCTGCAGCCGCAGATAGAGCGCCTGGAAGCAGAGATCAAGGGCATGCTGTTGCCCAAGGACCGCCGCGACGATCGCAGCGTGATCATGGAAATCCGCGCCGGCACCGGCGGCGACGAGGCCGCCCTGTTCGCTGCCGACCTGTTCCGCATGTACTCGCGCTACGCCGAGCAGCATCGCTGGAACATCGAGGTGCTCTCCAGCAGTGATATCGGCATCGGCGGCTACAAGGAAATCATCTTCCTGGTCAAGGGGCGCGGCGCCTACTCCAAGCTCAAGTACGAGTCGGGCGTGCACCGCGTGCAGCGCGTGCCGGTCACCGAGTCGCAGGGTCGCATCCACACATCCACTGCCACCGTCGCCGTGCTGGCGGAAGTGGACGAGGTCGAGATCGATATCCCCGAGTCCGACATCCGCATGGACGTGTACAAATCGGCGGGAGCCGGCGGGCAGAACGTGCAGAAGAACGCCACCGCCGTGCGCCTCACGCACATCCCCACCGGTATGGTGGTGCAGTGCCAGGACGAGCGCTCCCAGCTCCAAAACCGCCTGCGCGCCTTGAGCATCCTGCGCGCCAGGCTGTACGAGATCGAGGAAGAGAGACGCCGCTCGGAGCAGGATGCCGCCCGCCGCTCGCAGGTGGGCACGGGCGAGCGCTCCGAGAAGATCCGCACCTACAACTTCCCCCAATCGCGGGTCACCGACCACCGCATCGGCGTGTCGAACTACAACATCGCCGCCGTGATGGAAGGCGACATCGACGAGTTCATCGAGGAATTGTCCACTCGCGACGAATCGGACCGCATGGCGGCAGTCGGCCTGGAAGAGTGACCGGCAGATCGAGCGCAGTGCACAGCAGCGCACGCCCGGTTGATGTCCGTTCCGCGTTGGCGCACGCCCGGCAGCGGCTGAGCGGCGCCAGCGACAGCCCTTCCCTGGACGCTCAGGTGCTGCTGGCGCACCTGCTGCAAAAGCCCCGCGCCTGGCTGTTGGCCCACCCCGAAGAGCCGCTTACCCCCTCGCACGCTGAAGCTCTGGAAGATGCGCTGGTCCGCCTGGAAGGCGGCGAGCCGCTGCCCTACCTGTTGGGGCATTGGGAGTTCTACACGCTGGATTTCACCCTCACCCCGGCAGTGCTCATTCCACGCCCAGAAACCGAGCTGATGGTGGATACTGCATTAGCCTGGCTGAAGGCCCATCCCGGGCCGCAGCGGGCAGCCGACGTTGGAACCGGCTCCGGCTGCATCGCCGTCAGCCTGGCATACCACGCACCAGGTCTGACTGTCATGGCATCGGATATTTCCTGGCAGGCGCTGCTCGTGGCGCGCCGCAACGCCATTCGCCATGCGGTGCTGCCCAGGCTGCGGCTGGCGCAGATGGATCTGCTTGCAGCCCTGGCGACCGGCGAAGCACTAGCGCTGGATTTGCTCTGCGCCAACCTGCCCTACATCCCCCGTACCATGCTGGCAGGTCTGCCGGTGAGCCGCTGGGAGCCCCAAACCGCGCTAGACGGCGGCATGGATGGGCTTGATTTCATCCGCCGTCTGCTGGAGAGCGCCCCCTCCCGGCTGAAGCGCGGTGGGCTGGCGCTGCTGGAGATCGAAGCCGGGCAGGGCTGGCAAGCCGAGGCGCTCGCCAGCCAGGCTTTTCCCCACGGGCGCATCCGGGTGCTGCCAGACCTGGCAGGTCACCCGCGCTTGCTGGTGATCGATAACTAACTGTTTCCCCCATTTTTGCTTTGCGTTCTTTGCGCCCTGGCGAGAGATGTCTGCTTAGGATTTATCCGCAGATTTCGCAGATTGCGCAGATTTCAATTTGTTTTCTCTGCGTTCTCTGCGTCTCTGCGTGAGATAACTCATTTCATCTGGTCTGCCTTGACCCACTCACTAGCATCTTCGCTGCCGCCCCCGGATGGCTGCATACATCCACAGCCGTCCAAAATGCGTACCTTACAGCATTGCCACAAAATTGGACAAAGGAGAGCGTTTTGTATTGATTTACTAATCTTATTCTAACGGCATCTTCACAATTTTTGAACAATTTCTGTCTATACTGTTGCCGGTAATTGGCGCTGTAGACCATTGATCGATCGCTGTAGAACCAGGTTCACCTGGTGAGCAGCTTATCTCACCCAGAAAGAAGCGTTTGCGAGGATAATTTTCATGAAGAGCTATCACCTGCTGCTATTGACCGTAATGTTTGCCCTGCTGCTGTCAGCCTGCGCCCCGGCTGCACCCGCGGCGGTTGAAACCCAGGCGCCGGCAGTCACCCAGGCGCCGGTCGCAGAGCCGACCAGCCAGCCGGCTGCTGTAGAACCCACACAGCCCGCCGCCACTGCAGAAACCGCCTCCCAGCCTGCCGCCTCCGCGGTTACCTACAAGATCGTGCCCGGCGAATCGACCCTGCAGTACGAGGTCGGCGAAACCTTCATCGATCAGAACAACCGCTTCGCAGTGGCGGTGGGCGTTACCCCCCAGGTCAGCGGTGAGATCACCGTGGACGCCGGCAATCCGCAGAACTCCACCGTCGGCGCCATCACCGCCGACGTCAGCCAGTTCACTTCCGACAGCGGCAGGCGAGACAACGCTATTCGCGGTCGCTACCTCGAGTCGTCCCGCTACCCCATGGTCACCTTCACGCCTACCGGCATCGAAGGTCTGCCGCCAGCGTACCAGGAAGGGCAGGAGCTGACCTTCACGATTACCGGCGACCTGACCATCCGCGAAACCACGCGCCCGGCAAGTTTCGACGTCACTGCCCGCCTGCAAGGCGGCGCCCTCACCGGGCAGGCAGTCACCACCATCCTGATGAGCGAGTATGGCTTCGGGCCGATCTCTATCGGCGGCATCCTCAACACCGAGGACGAGGCCAAAGTGACGCTGAATTTCGTCGCCAGACCGTGAGATAACTTTTCAAAAGCTACAATCCCTGTTATGCTTTGGGCGGCTGCACAGCCGCCCAAAGGTTTTAACCGCCGATGTTCATCTTCCTCTCCAAAATCATCCCACCGCTGCTCTACCCGCTCGGATTGGCCTGCCTGCTGATCGCCGCCGCGCTGCTGCTGGGTAAAAGGCCGCGCCTGCAGCGCACCGTCCTGCTGCTGGCGCTCTCCATCCTGCTGCTGGGCGGCAACCGCTGGACAGCCATGGCGCTGATGAGACCCCTGGAATGGCGCCACCTGCCCCAGGGAGAGATCCCCCCGGCTGAGGTGATCGTGGTGCTGGGGGGCGACACCGCCCCACCCGCCTACCCGCGCACCATTCCCGAGGTCGGCGATGCCGGCGACCGGCTGATTTACGCCGCATACCTGTACAACCAGGGGAAAGCCGGGCATATTTTGTTCAGCGGCGGCTCGATCGATTGGCTGTACCCCGCCCTGGAGCCGGCGGACGAAAACGCCCAACTGCTCGAGCTGATGGGCGTGCCGCGTGAAGCCATCTGGCTGGAACCCGACTCGCGCAACACTTACGAAAATGCCCTCTACAGCCGCCAGGTGCTGGAGCAAAAGGGCATCCGGCGCATTATCCTGGTCACCTCCGCTTTCCACATGCCGCGCTCGGTAGCCCTGTTCGAGCACCAGGGGCTGGAAGTCATCCCCGCGCCGACCGATTTCCGCACCACCCAGGCTGACTGGGAGATGCTCTCCCGGGGGGGCGTTCGCAACCTGCTCTTCAACCTGCTGCCCGGACCGGACAACCTGCAAACCATCACCCTGGCGCTCAAAGAGTACCTGGGATTGTTGATCTACCGCTTGAGAGGCTGGCTATGAACACACCATTTACGGGCAAACGCATCCTGCTGGGTGTCACCGGCTCGATTGCCTGCTATAAAGCCGCCGACCTGGCCTCCAGGCTGGCGCAAGCCGGCGCGCTGGTGGATGTAATCCTGACCGGCGCCGCGGCGCACTTCGTCACCCCGCTGACCTTCCAATCCGTCACCGGGCGGCGCACTTTTGTCGACGCCGATCTGTGGGGCAGCGAGGGCCACGTGCAGCACATCGCTCTCGGCCACAACGCCGATCTGCTGGTGATCGCACCCGCCTCGGCGAACACCCTGGCGAAGCTGGCGCACGGCATCGCCGACAACCTGCTGACCGTCTCTGCTCTGGCGGCATCCTGCCCGCTGATACTGGCGCCTGCCATGGACGGCGGCATGTACAGCCACCCGGCTACC
>JBGSTO010000304.1:0-11242 GCA_041736465.1 Anaerolineales bacterium
ATGCTTCGCAAGCAGTTCTGCGAACTGCCGCTCAGCATGATAATTTGACAAGGAGGACTTTTTATGCGCTCGAAATACATCTGGATGGACGGTGACCTGACTCCCTTCGAGCAGGCAACGGTGCACTTTCTCAATCCCACCATGCACTACGGCACGGGCGTTTTCGAAGGCATTCGCTGCTACGAAACGCCGCGCGGCAGCGGTGTCTTCCGGCTCAAGGAGCACCTGCAGCGCTTCATCGACTCGGCGCACATCGCCGGCATCCTGGACTACCCCTATTCTGCCGGCGAGCTGTACAACGCGGTGCACCTGACCATCCGCGCCAACGGATTTTCTTCGTGCTACATCCGCCCGCTGATCTATATGACAGGCCCGCTGACGCTGACGCTGGACGACTGGACGCCCGCCACCGGTATCGCCGTGTGGGAATGGGCGCCCTTCCTGGGCAAGGAAGCCGCCGAAAAGGGTGTGCGCATGATGGTCTCCTCCTTCACCCGCCACCATCCCAACGTGATGATGACCAAAGCCAAGATCTCCGGCAACTACGTCAATTCCACGCTTGCCAAGACCTTCGCCAAGCGCGCCGGCTTCGATGAAGCTGTGATGCTCGACCCGCAGGGCTTCGTCGCCGAATGCACCGGCGAAAACCTGTTCCTGGTGCGAGATGGCGTCATCTATACGCCGCCGCGCACCACCATCCTGGAAGGCATCACCCGCGCTTCGGTGATCACCCTGGCGCAAGATTTGGGCTACACGGTGGTCGAAGAACCCATCTCGCGCGACCAGGTATATATCGCCGACGAGATCTTCGTCACCGGCACCGCCGCCGAGCTGGTGCCGGTCAGCGAAGTGGATTTCCGGCGCATTGGCTCAGGCAGGCGCGGCCCGGTCACCCAGGCGGTGCAAGAGCTGTTTCACGAGACGGTGCGCGGGGTGGCGGCGCGCTCGCACGAGTGGCTGGATTTCGTGGATGAGACGGTGATTGCTTGCTGAAAAATGCGGCGGGTTAGCTTAATCGCGTGGGGATTTCCCTACCCCATCTGCACGCAGCAGCTAAGAGTTCAATAAGAACCGGGCAGCGAGGCTATCGCCGCCCGGTTGCATTTGCTATAATCTTCACAAAAGCTGGCTGCAGTCCATGGGCCACGCACAAGGATGTCATCCTGGGCGCCGACCTGCAGGGTCGGTCAGCGAAGGATCTAGATCCTTCACCTCGTTCAGGATGACAGATCAATAAAGGAGCATCAACTATGTCAAAAATTCCCCCTGCCCTGCCGGGGCTGCCGCTGTTGGGTAACATTCCCGAGTTCATCCGCGACCGGCACACGCTGCTGCGGCGCGGCTATAAAACGCTTGGGCCGGTTTACTCCATCCGCTTAGGCCCTAAACCGGTGGCGGTGCTGGTTGGCCCGGAATTCCAGCAGTTCTTCTTCCAGGAGACCGACCGCGCCCTGCGCATGGATACAGCCTATGAGATGCTGGCAGCTACCTTTGGCAAAGTGGCTTTTTTGGGCTCCAAAGAAATCTATCAAGAGCAGCGCCCCATCCTGCACGCACCCTTCCAGCGAGAGAAGATGGTACGCTACGTGCAGATCATGCAGCGTGAGGTACAGAACTGGATCGACTGCCTGGGACCGGAAGGCGAGATGGAGATCTCCGGCGAGATTGGTCGCCTGGTGCAGCAGATCGCCGGTTACGCCTTGATGGGACCTGCCTTCCAGGAGAGTGTGGGTACAGAGTTTTGGGAGCTGTACGGCGCGCTGGGCAAGGCGCTCAATCCAGCCATTCCACCCAACTGGCCGATCCCTGCCAACCTGCGCCGTGAGCGAGCCAAGAAGCGCATGGCAGAAATCCTGGCGCCGATCATCGCAGAGCGCCGCCAGCACCCCGAACGTTACGACGATTTTCTGCAGGATTTCATGCAAACCCCCGGGCGCAGCGGCGAATTTGCCGGTGACGAGACCGTTCTGGGCCTGGTGCGGGGCTTGATGTTCGCCGGGCACGAGACCACCGCCGGGCAGGCCGCCTGGACGGTGATCGAAATCCTGCGCTCGCCGGAGTACCAGGCGCTGGTGCGAGCCGAGCTGGCGGAGAAGATGCCGCGGCACGCCGAGATCGACGGCAATCTGCTGCGCGTGTTGGAGCACATCTATTGGGCGGTGCGTGAAATCGAGCGCCTGCACCCCTCCGCCGATATCCTGATGCGCGAAGCGGATGTAAACCTGGAAGTGGGCGGTTTTCACATCCCCAAAGGCTGGCTGGTGATGGTCTCCTCCGCCGTGGCGCACCGCCTGCCGGAGCTGTTCCCACAGCCGGAGCGCTTCGACCCACTGCGCTTCGCCCCCGGACGGGAAGAAGACCGCCAGCACCGCTTTGCCATGATCGGCTTCGGCGGCGGGGTGCACAAGTGCACCGGCATGAATTTCGCCACCAATGAGATGCTGGTGATCACCGCCATGCTGTTCAGCCAGCTCGAGATGGAGCTGGTCACGACGGATACCCAGGTGCAGTTTGGGTTGGGCGCCGTGCGCCCCAGCGCGACGAGGGTCAGGTACAGGAGGGTGGCTTAGGCGCGAGGCCTGCTTCTAAAGAACCGGTAATGGGGGAGGTCAGAAAATTAGACCTTCCCCAACCTGTGCACGATCTCCTTGGTTTCCTCGTACAGCCGCAAATAATCCTCTTTGCTGCTGTATGTGCCGATGTCGATGCCCAGAAGCAGCTGCCCCATACTGACTACCCTACTTTCACGTCACCGCACAGGTGTACGGCTATCCCCATCCCAGTAAACATCGCCGCTTTGGCCGCCATAGCCTGGTCTGCCGCCTCCGCTGACGGAGCATATACCACCTGAACATGGTTAGCCTTGTGGCGGCCCATCAGCTGATCGCGGCTCACCCCGTGCAAGACGGCGCTCATGATCGGCCACTGCTCGGTGGTCGCCTCCCATCGGAATTTCATCTCTTCAGCGGGCAGGCTCACCACTGTGCCGCGGCCCATGTCCACATGCAGCGCTTCGTCCATTACATATACCCGGCTCCACACAATTTCGCCCGGTTTGCTCTCGCCCTTGATTGTGCCGCCGCCCTTGGGGAAGTACATCGGCGGCTGGCGTTCACTCACCGCCCCGGCATAGCCGTTCACCAGGTGTGCCGGAGGCACCGCGCCGGAAATCTCGAACACCCATACGAAATCGTTGATCCCGTTCCCAGAATAATGCGCGCCCCAGCGCACATCGTGCAATGTGGTGGCGGGATCGAGACCCATCGCTGTCATCACCCGATTGGTCACCAGGGCATCCACCGCTGCGCCTTCATCCACCTCGTTGAAGTGGGGTACTGCCTTGCCCGCGAACAGCACCTTGCCTGTCTCAGAGTGGTACACGGGCGGGCGCTGCGTGTCGTTCAGCAGCCCCTCCACCAGATCCGAGGCTGCTGTCATATCCTTCAGCCCCTGCTGGTACTGGATACCAATCGCGTCGCAGCCGAAGAAATCGGCCATGCGCACCGCTGCAATATACATCTTAAGCTGCTCCAGGATTTGTGCATCGGTCAGTTCGCTGGCCTCATCCGTCCCAGTGATGAAGGTCATACCAGCATCGTCCAGCCAACCCCGCGCTACCTGCGCTTCGGCGTCAGAGACCGTGCGCATCGCCGCTACCAACGCTGATTGGCTCAGGCGCTCTTTGTAGATCCCACAGGCATTGAGCAGCTCATCGTCAATAATGGCGTTGTACATGCCCATACAGCCTTCATCAAAGATCCCTAAGATAGCCTTTTCCCGCTTGAGCTGCCGGGCCAGGGCGGTGCCTAGCTCCAGCGCATCCTCTGGCAAGCGGGTGGTGTCCAGGTGCCGCACGTGGCTGGCGTCGTGGGTGATATTCCCCTCTTTCAGCCATTGGCGGATGCCGTTGACAAAGAAGGCGTCGGTGAAGTCTTCGCTCCAGATCGTACTGTACTGAACGCCCATCTTGGTCAGGCTACCGTTCAGATTCAGCATTCCCACCAACCCGGGCCACTGACCGCTCCAGTTCGCCACAGTCAGGATTGGTCCGCGATGGTCGCGCAGCCCCGCCAACACATGATAACTGTACTGCCAGACTGCAACCGCAACAATCACAGGCGCTTCTGGTGGGATTGAGCGGAACACCTGCATGCCCATGCGCTGGTTCGAGATAAAACCGTGCCCGGCGGTTTCATTATAAGGATGAGCCCGCAGCACCGAAATCCCTTCAGCAGCAAACGCCGCCCGGATTTTGTCTTCCATATCCGCCTGGGCAGGCCAGCAGGTCTGGTTAGCGGATAAGCGCAGGTCGCCGCTTGCCACCAGGTACGCCTGGTAAGGCACGGCTTTTGGCTGGGGGTCGAGCTGAGGGATGGAATAAGCTGGCATGTAATATATCTCCTTATACTGGAAAGTTACGGCTGGATCGGGGTCACACCTTTTTTAAGATTGCTACCGATTAACATTTTTTCTCCTGATTTGACAACCTGCTGGTTTGTTTTGGCTCAGTGCCCTGAGATGAAGCGCACCGGCGTGTCGATTCGGATTGAAGATGTTCCGTCCAGCGGGTATCCGCAGGATTTTCGGATAATCAACTGGGTCTCGAGGGTGATGCGTTGGATAGGGTTGTCAGGGTTTTGGATGCGGTCGATCAACAACCTGGCAGCGACTGTCCCCATTTCGAAGGTTGGTTGGGCGATTACCGAGAGCGGCGGTTGGATCGAAGCTACCCACGGCATGTCGTCGAAGCCCACCACGGCGATATCCTTCGGGATCGCCAGCCCGTGTTCGTGGATGCTCTGCAACGCTCCCAGAGTCATCAGGTTGTTGGAGACCACGACTGCCGAAGGCCAGCCGGGTGCGCCAAGCAGAGTCTGCATCGCCTCGTATCCGCCGTCCTGTCGAAAGTTTCCGGCAACGATCCGCGTCGACAGATGCCCGGCATCCCGCATGGCTTGCTGGTAGCCCTGCTGGCGAAAGCGCGAGGTAGACATTTTTTCCGGGCCGCTGATAAATGCCACATCCTTGTGGCCCAACTTGATCAGATGGCTGGTGGCATGATAGGCAGCGTCCGTGTTATTGATCATGACAGTGTCCACCTTTAACCCCTCCACCACGCGATCGATGGTCAGCATCGGTGTACCAAAGTCCAGAACCTTTTCATACCGTCCCCGCGAGCTGGTGGTGGGAGCAAAGATGATGCCTGCCACACCCTCTTCCAAAAAAGCATTCAGATGCATCTGCTCGGTTTGCGAGGTTTCATTTGAATTTCCAAGCAGCAAGATGTATCCAGCTCGCTGCAGGGCGCTTTCTATCCCGGTTAGCACGCTGGTAAAGAACGGGTTGCTGATGTCGGCGAACAGCACGCCTATCTTGCGCACATTTTTTGTGCGCAAGTTGCGAGCCGAGCGGTTTGGGTAATATCCCATCTCATCGATAGTCCGCCGGACGCGCAGTTTGAGTTCCTCGGTCACCAAGGGGCTGTCGTTCAGCACGCGGGAGACGGTCGCGGTGGAAACTCCAGCTTTCTCAGCAACCTGCTGGATGGTCACAGTGTCAGTGTTTGAAGTTCTTCTTGGCATGAGGTTAACGCTCCGTTTATGTAATCCATTACAAATTATCATCGATACTCGCCAGTTTGTCAACATTCTAGAACAGGGAATATTCGCTCGAGATATGCAACAAGCAGGTAATTTGCCGGGTATTTGCACCGTATTGTGGACATTATTTATAAGGATTGACGAGTATCCCGATTTTGAACAGTCCGCAGCAACCTGCGACATTCAATTGCCTGAAAGATATTGACAAAATTCTTGAAATCGATTACATTATAGGGCAGCGGATATTCACCCCAAGACCTCAATAGGAGAAGTGAAAAATGAATAAGGTTTCGAAGATCTTAACCCTCATGGCTGTCGCCTCAATTTTGCTGGCTGCCTGTGGCAGTACCGTCGCGACAACCGAGACCCCGGATAAATCCGTCCTCGGGCTTGTTTCCATCACAGTTTCGGACTCATCCAACGCAAGATTTATTAACGGCGCTACGGAAGCCGCTACAGCTCTTGGCTGGGAAGTAACGGTTGTGGACGCGCACGGCAATGCCGATGAAGCCAATGCCGCCTTCCAGAACCTGGCCCAGTCCGGCGCAGTCGCCATTATCGACCTCGTCTTCCCTGTCTCCTCTCTGGGGGCTGGCTTGCAGGCTACCAAAGGCGCCGGCATCCCGGTGGGCACCTGGGGCGGTGGTTTGGGCGACGGCGTGATTGCCACCAACGGCACCGGCGGCATCCAGGCCCAACCGATCGTCGAGCAGATGGTAGCCGACCTGGGCGGCAAGGGCTCCGTTTTAGCGTTGACCTACCACACCGGACAGGTGTGCCGCGAGCGCGAGGAAGTCTTCGACTCGATCGTTGCCCAGTATCCTGACATCAAAGTGAGTAAAAACGAAGTCCCGATCCCCGGCTACCTGGAAGCTGGCGCGACATTTGCTGCCGCCTGGCTGGCTGCGCACGCCGAGGGTTCCGAGCCCCTGGCAGTATGGGGCTGTTGGGACGACCCGGCGCTGGGCGCCATCTCGACCCTCAAGCAGCAGAACCGAGCCGATGTCAAAGTCTACGGCCAAAATGGCAATATCGATGCCATCGTCGCGGTGAAAGAAGGTTGGATGACAGCTACCGCCTGGGCATTTGTTGAAGAAGAAGGACGTGTCATGGTCCAAACCATCACCGAGGCGATCAAAGCTGGCGACAGCTGGACCCCTAAGGCGGTTGAAGTGCCCGTCGTCGTAGTGAACGCACAGACTCTCGAGCAGTTCTTAAAGGACCACCCCGAAGCGGATGGCGATAACTAATCTGTTTTACTTGATGCGTAAACACGCACTCGAAGTACGCTAAGATAGAGAGGTTGAGTTCTATGGTGGACATGAATGCGCCAGGCTCTTCACAGACAACCGCTAAGGAAACCTGCATGACCGAACCCTTGCTGCAAGTCCACGGACTACGCAAGCATTATGGCGGCGTCCAGGCGCTCAAAGGGATTGATCTGCAGATCTGTGCAGGGGAAGTACATGGGCTGGTGGGCGCCAACGGGGCTGGAAAGTCGACACTGATCCGCATCCTGGCGGGCGTCACCTCCCCTGACGCAGGTACGATCCTGCTCGACAACCAGCCGGTGGTCATCCCAGACCCACAGTATGCGACCCGCCTGGGATTAAGCTTCATCCACCAGGAACTCAACCTCGTCCCGAAGTTCAGTGTGCTGCAGAACATGACCCTGGGTATGGCTAAAGCCAACACCCTGGGCTTGATCAACTGGCGATTGGTAAAACGAGAAGTCGAAGTGGCTGCAGAGCGAGTAGGCATTCGATTTCCGTTAGATATTCCGGTCAACGAATTAAGCGTGGCAGAGCAGTGGCTGGTGTCCATCGCCCGATCCCTGGTCCGCCGGGCGCGCTTGATTGGCATGGACGAGCCTACTGCCTCTCTCTCCGAAGAAGAGACCCACAACCTGTTTCGTATCATCCGCGAACTGGCAGCCGACGGCATCGGCATCCTGTATGTCTCGCACCGCCTGGATGAGATCCTGGAGCTGTGCAATGGGATCACGGTGTTTAAAGATGGCCAGGCGGTCTTGAGCACCAACGTGCGCGAGACCAGTAAAAAAGCCCTGGTGTATGCCATCGCCGGGAAAGAAGTTGAGGTCAACTCGATCTCTAAATCTGTATCCTTCTCGACTTCCCCGGTGATCTTGAAAGTTCACAGCCTCTCACGCGCCCCGCGCGTGCGGGATGTCACGTTTTCCTTGCACAAGGGCGAGGTGCTGGGATTGGGAGGCCTGGTCGGATCAGGCCGGACCGAACTTGTTCGCCTGATATTTGGGGCTGATCAAGCAGATTCGGGCGAGATATACCTGAAAGATACCCTTTGGCATCCGAAAAGCCCGGGTGACGCGGTCACAAGAGGCATCGGCCTGGTCCCAGAAGAGCGCCGCGCTCAGGGGCTGGTGATCGATAAATCGGTCAGTTTCAATATAAACTTGCCGACTCTCAGCGCCCTGCGCATATCGCGCTTGCTACCACTGATCAATAACCGTAAGGCAGCCAGCACGGCCCTGCGCCTTTCGGAGCGACTGCAGGTGAAGACCCCTTCGGTCGATACGCGCGTCGGCGATCTGAGCGGTGGCAACCAGCAAAAAGTGGTCATCGTCAAGTGGCTGACACGCGATCTAAATGTACTGATACTGGATGAGCCCTCACGAGGCGTCGACGTCGGCGCTCGGGCTGAAATCCACAGGATCATCCGCGACCTGGCTGCTGAAGGAGTCGGGGTGATCGTCATCTCGTCCGAAGTGGAAGAGCTGCCCGGGCTGTGCGACCGGGTACTGGTCATGGTCGAAGGTCAGGTCGCCGGGGAACTGTCCGGCGGAGATATCACCAAAGAAGCAATTCTTCACTTGTCTTATGCGCATAAAAAAAATGGAACGGGAGTAAAACATGAGTAACCAGGCAATCGTCCCCGATGCGGTAGAAAAAAAACGAGACAAAAAAACCCGCAGCGTCTCAGCCCGCCGCTCCTTAGGGTTTGTTGCCAAATACGGCACGCTGATCGGCATGTTCCTGATGCTGGGTTCATTCAGCCTGGCCGCGCCGAAGTCTTTTCCATCCTTCAACAATCTGATTAACATCGTCAACCAGGCTTCGCTGACGGCGATCATCGCTGGCGGCCTGACGCTCGCTCTGGTTGTGGGCGAGATGGACTTGAGCATCGGGTTTACTGCCTCCCTGGCCGGTGTGCTGGTCACGGGTTTGATCGTCGACCAGGGGCTGCCGGTAGGTGTTGCCATCCTGGTCGTCATTCTGGTCGGTGGATTGATCGGTTATCTCAACAGCTTGCTGGTTACCAAGCTCAAGGTGAACTCGGTCATTGCCACCCTGGGTACCGGCTCGATTGTCGTTGGCTTGAACTTTGCCTATTCCCAGGGTGTGCCGATTGCCTCGGGCGTGCCAGATGCCTTCAAAAACATTGCCCTTGGACGTTTCCTGGGTATCCCCCACAACATCCTGATCATGCTGGGGGTGCTGTTTGTCTTATGGCTGCTGCTCAATCACACGGAATGGGGCCAGCAAATCCAGGCGACCGGCGGCAACATCGAAGCCGCCCGCCTGTCCGGCATCCAGGTGGATAGAATCAAGAGCCTGGCTTTCATCATTGCCGGCGGATCAGCTGCCCTGACCGGTATCCTGCTTGCTTCATTGATCGGTTCGGGCACCACCTCTGCCGCTGACGGCTATTTGATGGCTTCTTTTGCTGCGGTTTTCCTCGGTTCTGCGACCCTCAAAGATGGCGAGTTCCACGTCCTGGGCACGCTCATCGGTGTGCTGATCATCCAGATTGGCTTCAACGGGATGGCGATATTTGGCGTACCCACTTTCTACCAGTATGTATTCCGCGGCTCAATCCTAATCTTAGCAGTTGGCTTGAGCACGGTCGCAAGGCAGTTGTCCAAGAAGTAATTCAACCCAAGTGAATTTAGGAGAACCCGAATGGCGGATTATTCGATTTGGATGCTTGAGTACGCTCACTGCTTGACCCAACCAGTCTCCAGCCTAATTTATTCTCAGCACAATCAAGGCATCCGGCTGCTTACCTTCACCTACCTGGTCATCAAGAGCCAGGAGCATATCACCATGATCGATGTCGGGTATGATTACGCGGATGGCGGAAAGAGCATGGCCGATAAGTTCGGGGTGGTCGATTGGCAGCCACCAGAAAAAGTGCTGGCGAAGATTGGGCTGAAATCCGAGGATATTGACACGATCATCCTCACTCATGCCCACTTCGACCACATGGGCAATCTCAAAGCCTTCCCTAATGCACACTTTTATCTGCAGAGAAAAGAAATCACCGATTGGGTCTGGGCGCTCTCTTTACCCAATAAGTTCAGCTTCATATCGGCTGCCACCAATCCCGATGACATCACCAGGGCGATCTTGCTTGGCTCAGCCGGGAAGATGACTTTGGTAGATGGCGAAACGCAGAATGTCCTCCCCGGAGTGCGGCTGATCCCGATGTACGACAGCCACACCTTCGGCTCACAGTTGGTGGTGATCGAAAACGATGGTCCCGACGGCAAAGACACCTGGGTCGTAGCAGGCGACAACTGTTATGCCTACGAAAACTTGCTGGGTGTAGAGAACAGCGGCGTTTACCTGCCGGTTGGTTTTGGGGTTGGCAGTATTACCAACATGACCCTGGCGTTGGATAAGATGATGGAGATAGCCAACGGGAACATCGAGCATATCATTATCGGTCACGAGCCTAAATCATTTGAAACCTACCCATCCTGGAAGACTGAAGATGGGCTGCACGTCGCCGAGCTCCGCCTGGCAGCAGGACAACGGTCTCTGCGTCCATAATTATTCGCATCAGAAAAATTTGAGACCCACCCGGGCGATCGATTCATCACGATTGGCGCCCAGGTGGGTCTTCTCTGTTTTAGCCGGCTAATTACAGAATTTGCGCGAGCTTACGGCACCCAATTCGACAGGATCACCAACTCCTTAGACGGCTGGCTGGGGTCGTTGTTCTCCAGATTGAGACGGAAATCGTGCTTACCCTCCATGCCTGCGTGCATGGTGAAGCTCATCGAAAGGGTGGTCTGCTCGCCGGGTTTGAGAGCCATCGAACCGATGGCTGCAACGGGCGGTCAGCAGCCCTCCACGACGCGCACCACGGGCGTGTTGGTGATGCGCAGTGTCTGGTCGCCGGTGTTGGCGATGTTGAAGGTGACCTCCACCATCTGATCGACAGGCACGTCGCCCAGGTCTACCAGCTCGCGATCCACTTCCAGGCGGGGAGCGCCGCTGCCACCTGCGGGGGCGCCGGCTAGGTCGGGCTGCCCGGCTTTCCACACGGCGAACAGCGCGCCGGCGATCAAAAGAATTCCACCAACCACCAGCAGCAATGGCAGCGGCAAGCCGCTCTTTGCGGCGCTCGATTTGCGCGGGTTATTCCTACTCATCCTTTACCTCCAAAGTGTAGTCAAATTGAAATGTGTACAGGTACTCGATAAGGGCTTGCACCTGTTCATCGTCAAAAATCGGCCCCCAATAGGGCATGCCGGTGCCCATGCCGCCGCGCACGATTTTACCGGCGAGCAGTGTCGGGCTGGCGCCGAGCATCGTGCTGGGATCGGCAAAGCTGCCCGGCTTTTGCAAGCCATGCCCATCCATGCTCGTGCCGGC
>JBGSTO010000337.1:0-1846 GCA_041736465.1 Anaerolineales bacterium
CGTACAGGGAGATGCCGGCAGTATCGACCTGTTCCAGCAGCCGGGCGATGGTGCGCCCCAGCACGGGATGGACGAAATCCGGCGCCAGCTCTGCCAGAGGCAGGAGCACAAAGCCGCGTTCGTGCAGCCGGGGATGCGGGAGGGTCAATTCGGGCGTATCCAACACCAGCCGGTCATAGAACAGAATGTCCAGATCGATCGGCCGCGGGCCGAAGCGCACGGTAGGCTGGCGTCCCATCAGCCCCTCGATTTTTTTGAGATGGGCGAGCAGGCGCTTTGGATTCAGGCGGGTTTCGCCCAGCAGCACCTGGTTCAAGAAATGGGGCTGGTCGGTGTAGCCCCAGGGGGGCGTCTCGTAGATGCGCGAGGCAGCCAGCAGGCGCACCTGCGGCGCCAGAAGCTGCTGTGCGCGCTGCAGGTTGGCCTGGCGATCTCCCAGGTTGGCACCCAGGGCGATATACACGATGTGCGGCATGGGTGCGGTGGGGAGAAGCTTCAGGCTGCGCTCAAAGGCGCTCGATGATCGAAGCGGTAGCCATGCCATGACCGATGCACATGGTTTGCAGCCCGTAGCGGCCCCCGCTGCGCACCAGCTCGTGCAGCAGCTTGGTCATCAGAATGGCGCCGGTGGCTCCCAGGGGATGCCCGAGGGCGATCGCGCCGCCGTTGGGGTTGACGCGTGCCATATCCGGCTGCAGCTCGGCCGCCCAGGCCAGCACCACCGAGGCAAATGCCTCGTTGATCTCGATCACATCCATTTCCTGCAAGCTCAACCCGGAACGGCGCAGCGCCAGGCGGGTGGCGGGGATCGGGGCGTCCAGCATCAGCACCGGGTCGGAGCCGACCACCACGCGCGTCTCCAGCCGGGCGATGGGCATCAGGTTGTAGCGACCTACGGCGCCGGCAGAGGCGAGCACCAGCGCGGCGCAGCCATCGCTGATCTGGCTGGCATTGCCGGCAGTGATCACGCCGCCTTCTTTAAAGACCGGTTTCAATGCCGCCATGCGCTCGCGGTCGGGAGGCATGCGCACGCCTTCGTCGATGGTCACCACGCGCCCGTCCGGGCGCTGCAGCGGCAGGATCTGCTGCTCGAAATACCCCTGCTGGATGGCGTGCATGGCGCGCAGGTGGCTTTGATAGCTGAAATCGTCCAGCGCCTCGCGAGAAAGTCCCCACTTTTCCGCCATCATCTCGGCGCTCATCCCCTGGTGCACCAACGGGTATGGAAAATCGGCCGGCCACTCTTTGGGCCAGTCGCTGCCCAGCGGTTGGTGCGACATCATCTCCGTGCCGCCGGCGATGACAATGTCCATATCCCCTGCCAGGATGGCCTGGGCGGCGAAGTGGACAGACTGCTGTCCGGAGCCGCACATGCGGTTGAGCGTGACCGCCGGAATTTTTACAGGAAACCCGGCTTTCAGCACTGCCAGCCGCGCCAGGTTGGCGCCCTGGTCGCCGATGGGCGTGACGCAGCCCCAGACGGCGTCATCCACCCAGTCGGGTGAGACGCCGGCGCGCTGCACGGCAGCCTGCATGAGCAGCGCTGCCAGCTCGACCGGAGCAAAGGGCGCCAGCGCGCCGCCGGGTTTTCCGATGCCGGTCGGGGCGCGCACTGCAGAGAGGATGAAGGCTTCGGGCATGATCATTAAGCATACCATGATTGCGGGAATCCGGCATCTGACAACGGATTCCTGATAACGGATTTCACGGATGGCTCCCCTGAAAAAACGATCAGACAAAAGCAGTCAGATATTAGGGGCTCCTCAAAAAGCCGAAGACAAAATATAATCAGGTATCTCCGATCAAAAGCGACCTGAATATGCACAAGCCGAACAAAAAGCATCTG
>JBGSTO010000301.1:0-1973 GCA_041736465.1 Anaerolineales bacterium
ATCTTTTGCACATACAGGCGCTGGTCGGCGAAGTTCGCAAAATAAAGCACGCCGTCGTGGATGGTGTGGCAGCGCCCGCCGTACTCGTGCACCCGGGTGCGCACGTTGAATGGGGCGGGTGTCACATCGCTGATTTGACCACCGGGCGTGCGGCGTACGAGCACCTGCCGCCCGCCTTCTGATGGGCGTGCTTCGATCCAAAAGATGTCCTCGCCGGCGAAGAAGGCGCTGCCCAGCGATATGTTTTTCGAAACGATCAATTCGGAGGTGATGGGTGATTTCCACGATCCATATGGGGCGGTGGTTGGCATAGGGTGACTCCTTATTTTTCAGGTTGAGTTTGACAGGCTCTCACAGATGCTAAAAATCTATCCACAGATTGCGCAGATTTCACAGATTTTAAGACAAAATTCTACTGTTCGTTTACAAGATATCCTGATTTGCTCTGCGTGAGATCGTCTTTATCCGCAGATTGCGCAGATTTTCGCAGATAAAACTCGATTTTTCATTTTTTGTGAATTTTGACCCTTAGCGATCTCCGCGCCTTCGCGGTTAATTTCTTTTTCTCTCTGCGTTCTCTGCGGCTCTATGTGAGACTTTACCTTCTACCATTCAGCTTCTCTTGAAGCTGTGGTAAGAATGCGACATAGTATGGATGCAGCACGGCGTCAGCCTGCGCCAGCGGCGTCCAGTAGAACTCGAACAGGAACTCGCCGGGCGTGCCGTCGCTGGGGTGCATCTCGTAGTGCTGCCAGGTTTCCGGCATAGGCTCGTCGCTGACCAGATGGTAGAAGTGCCTCAGGTGCGCCTCCTGGCGACCACCGGCAAAACGCCACTCGTGCGCGCCCAAATACCCAACCACATGTAACTCTTCCAGCCCGGTCTCTTCCGATGCCTCGCGCAGCGCGCCCTGAGCGGGTTCCTCGCCGGCTTCCAGCGTGCCCCCCGGCACCTGGATGCCGGCTTCGGGGAAGTCGACGTGGCGGAAGACCAGCAGCTCATCGCCGCGGGTGATGTAGGCGTAGACTTTTTGGCGGTAGATCATGGTCAGCAGAGGCGCCCTGCTGACATTTTACTCGATTTAAGGGGATTGGATATTTGTCATCCTGAGGAGCGTTCTGTGCGACGAAGGATCTCTGTTTAACAGCTCAAACGGCTCGACGCGGCTTCCGCCAGCGGCGGCGACGGGCAGGGGTTGTATAATGAGAACTATGACTACGATGCGCAAGGTAATCTGTGGAAGAAAGGCGCTGCCGGCTCGGAGACAACGTCATCAGATATCAATTCAGTAACCGTTTATTCAGGAAGTATCCATACAACCAGACAAGTGGGAGGGTTGGCAAAACGTGCCAGAGATAGTGAAAGCGAGTATGAATGTTGATTTCTGGTCCGAACCGCTCACAGAGTGGAATCGTATTTCCTATGCGACTGGATAAATCCCACAGACCGTTTAGACATGGATCAAGGGCATGTGCAATCAGGATATAACCAGTTGAAATGAACAGCGGTCCGGCGAAGACGAACACCCATTTCACCTGGTGGTACTCCTTTTTGATGATCCCGGTAATGCCGCGTATCAGCCCTGGCAGTCCCAGCAGTACCGCGATAAGAAAAACCAGATCGGGGATGCCATTCGCCCCACCGATCCCATTTCCAAGAGCAGTCAATGGTCCGCCTACCACGGCTGCTAGCAAACCCAGAAACAGGCTTAATCCACAATTGATGAGAATGATCCTCCAACCCATGCGCGCCAACCCATAAGCGGAGAGCAAACGATTATCCTTCATCAATCCGTCCCGTTTCGGCCAGCAGCGTATCATGGGCTTTCAGGCCCCCTAAACGATTTATTGTTACTGTTAATTTCATCAACGGCAGGATGGTCCCAGCGCGCCTTTCGTAGTCTTTCCAGTAGTCCGGAACTGCAGCCCATAAGCGAGCCCGATCGGAGCTGTTGAGTTCTTCTGCCTCGACAG
>JBGSTO010000359.1:0-15384 GCA_041736465.1 Anaerolineales bacterium
CCGATGCCGCGCCCGCGGTGTTCCGGCAGCACCCCCACCGTCGCCACCCACGCCACCCGCTGCACCCGGCGTACGTCGCAGGCAATGAACCCCACCATCTCACCGTTAACGCACGCCTTCAGCCGCACAATGTTTGGCAGCGAGAGCACGCCGATGATATCCCATAGCGGCCATGCATCGCGTGGAAAACAAACGTGCTCCAATCGCCGTACGGCGTTCAGATCCCGCCAGGTCGCCTGCTGGATGGAGGCCGCCGCGCCAGCCGCGGCAGATTGCGTTCTTTCCATGCCTTGAATTTTACCGCTGCTGGCGAGGAGTGTGGGAGCTTTCAACAGGCTGCACCCGCCAAAAGCTCCCTCGATGTTCAGCTATTCTTTCGATCGCCCCTTCATGAAGTCGCCCAGCAAGCCGGTGAACTCCATCGGGAAGATGTACTTGGTAGACGGGCTGAGTCCCAGGCTCTTGAGCGCCTCGAAGTACTGCAGGGTCATCGTCTTCTGGTCGATGTTCTGCGCCACCGAATAGATCTTATCCAACGCGTTGGAGAAGCCTTCCGCCCGCAGCAGCTGCGCCTCGCGCTCACCCTCCGCCCTCAGAATAGAACCCTGGCGTTCGCCCTCAGCCCGCAAGATGGCAGCTTGCTTCTCACCCTCTGCCACGTTGATCGCCGCCTCACGCTGCCCGGTCGATTCGGTGACCACTGCCCGCCGGTTGCGCTCCGCCGACATCTGCCGGTTCATCGCATCCTGGATCTCGCGCGGCGGGATGATCTCGCGAATCTCCACATTGGTTACCTTGACGCCCCACCGCTCGGTGACCTCGTCCAGGCGAGTCCGCAGCAGGTTGTTGATGCGTTCGCGCTCAGACAGCACATCGTCCAGCGGGATACCGCCGATCACCGCGCGCAGGGTTGTAGTGGCCATGCCCTGCGCTGCAGCTTCGAAGTTACCCACCTGCAAAACGCTCTGCGTCGGATCCAACACCTTGTAATACCAAATGAAGTCTACCGATATAGCGGCGTTGTCTTTGGTAATTGATGTCTGGTGCGGGATTTCACGCACCTGTTCACGCAGGTCTGCTTTCACACCACGGTCTATAACCGGGATCAGAAATACGATTCCTGGGCCTTTAGCGCCAACGCAGCGCCCCAGGCGAAACACCACCAGGCGCTGGTATTCCGGCACGATGCGGATCGCACTGGCGGCAAACAAAGCCGCTATCAGCAGCGCAGCACCAATTACGCACGTCAGTAAACTGGTTGGATTCATAGATTGTCTCCTTGTTTTTGATCAATTCGAATTTAGGTGTGCTGATTTTCGACCGCATCTACCTCGAGGATAAATCCGTCTCGACCGGCGACGCGCACCTGAGCGCCGGCTGCAATTGGATTCGAGCTGCGCGCTGACCATAACTCACCAAGCACCTGGATCGTTCCTTCTTCATGCACTGCCGTCTTGGCCTCGCCCACAGCACCAAGCAGCCCCCCCAGATCATGGGATGGCCTGACATTTTCCATCTCGAGAGTTTTAATTGCGGCGATCCACAGGTAGCCCGCACTCAAGGCAGAAACCACAATGATCAACAGCGGGTTCGCGGCTGGCTGCCACCAGGCAGGTCCCCGAAAAATGAATGCAGCCCCGGTCAAAATCGCCGCAAGCGACAGCCCCAGGTATCGTCGCCCGCCTCTCAGGCGAACAACCAGGATAAAAGGAATGGCGCCGGCCATCATCAGTATGACGGCCCAGAGGTTAACGGCAGAGTTATACACGCCCCAGCCGGCAAAAAACAGCGAGAACAAAGCGCCAATTTCCAGCAGTCCGGTGCCGGGGGTCAGGATTGCCAGCACAGCCAGCAGAAGACCCAACATCAGAAAGATATACAGCACATTGGGATTTAGCAGAAAGGTTTCCATCGCCCACCTCCTTCATCGAGTGGGGGCAAGACGATCTGAGTGACAAACTTTTTGGTTATCATATTCATTATACAATCAGTTCCCAAGATTCCACCGGTGAGCCGGGATGATTCTGCAGCTTTGGTACGATCTTGATCAATGGGGCAGCACTGCCAGCTCAACTTTTGCACCTGTATATTTCAGCGTACCGGATAGTCCCCCATCATAAGAACATTTTGGTAAGATTAAGCGCAGCGGAGCTGTTCCGCCGGTCAGAACTTAGTGTATACCTTTTCTCTCATGATGGGTTTAGGCGCAGCAGCGGGATTGGCCTGGTCAGCCTGGCGAAGTCCGGCCCGTTTGGCGCGCCCGGTACTGGATGCCGGGTTGGCCTCATTGGTTGGCGGGATATTAGGAGGACGCGCTGGAGAGGTGCTGCTCAACTGGGCTTACTTTCGCCTGCATCCGGGCGAGGTGCTCCAGCTCCAACTCGGCGGGCTGGAATGGTCCGGAGCGCTCCTGGGCGCGCTGCTGGTATTAGGCCTGTACGCCGCCTGGATACACCAGCCATTCGGCCTCCTGGCGGATAGGCTGCTGCCGCTGCTGGCCTGCTGCACCACTGCAGCCTGGCTGGGGTGCTGGTCGGTAGGCTGTGCTTACGGCTACAATGTACCTGCCCCCTGGGGGCTGCCAGCCTTGGGCGAGGGCGGCTTGCGCACTACGCGCTTTCCTCTGCAGCTCACCGGCGCACTCCTTGCCTTGCTTACCATCTGGGTGGTTCAAAAGCTGGGCCGCCGCACCGCAGGAGAAAGTTTCTGGATTGGCCTGGCAGTGTATGCTGCAGGCTGGCTGGCGCTATCCTTCTTGCGAGCCAGCCCTGTACTCATCCTTGCCCGCCTTCCCTGGGATGCCTGGGCCGCTCTCTTCATTCTGCTGCTCGCCACAGGGATGCTGCTGGCGCGGTTCTTGAGATTGCACTTTGAAGAGCGCCATAAAAATCACCCTGAAACTCCAACCCTGTCGACTTGACCGCATCAAAAGAAAATACGCTATGAAAATTCAAATATCACTTGCTCAGATCAATACCCACCTGGGAAATGTCTCTGCCAACCTTGAAAAACACTTACAAATGGCACAGGAGGCGCATGCCTCAGGCGCAGACTTGCTGATCTTTCCTGAGCTGTCACTCACCGGCTACGTGTTGCAGGACCTGGCGCCAACCGTGGCGCACTCGCCCGGGCCGGATGACCCCGTATTCAAGCATTTGCTTGAAGCCAGCCGCAAACTCGACCTGATGGTCGGTTTTGTGGACGAGGATCACCGGCACCGTTTTTATATTGCTGCGGCTTACCTGTCGCAGGGCGAGGTGGTACACGTCCACCATAAAGTGTACCTGCCCACTTATGGGCTGTTCGACGAGGGCCGTTTCTTCGCCTGGGGAGACGAGGTGTGTGCTTTCGACACCCGCTTCGGACGCATGGGCATGCTGATTTGCGAAGATTTCTGGCACGCCTCGCCGCCGTATCTGCTGTGGTTGGACGGTGCAGAGGTAATGCTTTTCGCCTCGGCATCGCCCGGGCGCGGCCTGGGAAGTGAACCGCAGCTTGAGTCGGCGCGCTGGGTGGAACACATCAACCGCGCCTACGCCAGTCTGTTTACAACCTTTGTCCTGCATGCAAACCGGGTTGGCTATGAAGACGGTCTGAATTTTTGGGGCGGGTGTACTGTGTTCGACCCAAACGGTGAGCTGTTGGTAAAAGGCCCGTACCAACAGGAAGCGCTGGTAACCACCGAGCTGGATATGAACCAGCTCCACCGCACACGGGCGCGCCTTCCGCTGCTGCGCGATGAGCGCACCGCCCTGGCGCTGCGCGAGATGAACCGTATCCTTGGATCTGGAGCCCGGGTGAACCGGTAGGCAGCCTGCCAAACCGCGGCTTTGCCGGCAAAAGGATGAAACCTATGATTGATCTGAATATCAATACCGCGCTGGCGCGCACGATACTGACCGGATTTATCCGCAGCGAAATTCAACGCGTAGGGTATACCCGGGCGGTGATCGCACTTTCTGGTGGGCTTGACTCTGCAGTCTCTTGTTTTCTGGCAGCCGAAGCGCTAGGCCCGCAAAATGTGCTGGCGGTGCGTATGCCCTATAAAAGCTCTTCAGCAGATTCACTGCAGCACGCCCAAATGGTGATTGATGCCCTGGGAGTGCAGTCGCTCACCATTCCAATCACAGGCATGGTTGACGCCCTGTTGGAAAATTTTCCGCAGGCGGCGAATGTCCGCCGCGGCAATATCATGGCACGCGCGCGCATGATCGTGATATACGATCAATCCGAAGTCTTCAGGGGCCTGGTGGTTGGCACCAGCAATAAGACTGAGATTTTGTTAGGCTACAGCACCCTGTACGGCGATTCGGCCTGCGCCATCAATCCGCTGGGCGATCTGTACAAGACCCAGGTGCGGCAGCTGGCAGCGGGCCTGGGTGTGCCGCAGGCGATCATTGACAAGCCCCCCTCGGCTGATTTGTGGCATGGACAGACCGATGAAGGCGAGCTGGGCTTTACCTATGAGCAGGTAGACCGGTTGTTATATCTGCTGGTGGACCAGCGCTACACTCCAGAAGATTGTATCAGCACAGGACTCGACGAACCGTTTGTGCGCAGTGTCGTAGAACGGGTGAGGCGCAATCACTTCAAACGCGTGCCCCCGCCGATTGCCAAAGTGAGCAACCGTACCATCGGGTATGATTTTTTGTATTTGCGCGACTGGGGTACTTAATCTTTCCCAACTCTTTATCTCTGGTTTACGCAGTCTTCAGTAGCGTTTTATAGTAATTGGGGGAAAGATATTGTAAATTCAAGCTACCTGCCGGGTTGAAACCGGACAGGGGAGTTTCGTACCACCTGTGTGAACAAACCTAAGACAACCAGGATAATCATCGTTGCCTAAAGCATATCTCGAACAGATGCCTGTAAAGCAGGTTGAAGATTCGTTAACTGGTGTTCCACAACAGGCAAGCAATGCGTTATCCGCTCTCCCGCGTGTGCTTTGCCTGGCAGCACAGGGCGAGCGCAGCCTGTGGCGCGCAAACGGATTGGTCTGGGCGCTCCATCAAGCAGGCTGCGTTGCCGGCGTGACCTGGCAGCCCCGGCGAATAAACTCGATGGACTGGGACGTCATTGTCGCCTATCATCCATATAGTGACTTGCATTTGATGGACGCGCTGGGCGCAGCCAGATCTGCCGGGTTAGCCCTGGTATTGGTATTGGATTTACACCTGGAGAAGCTGCCGGTAGAGCATCCGGACTTCTCGGCGCTTGGGCTTAGCACGCCATCTAGAATTAACTCTTACACCACAGCGCTGCTGAGCGCGGATGTGCTTATCACCCACAACCGCGGTTTCGCGCACGAATTATCCATCCAGGGCTTCAATGCTCACTTCATTCCTGAGTCCTGGATCGATCCAGGTGGACGCTGGCAAAAACCAGTACGCCCCAGGCACAGCCTCAATTTGGGTTGGATTGGGGATCCGAATCAGCTCGAAGATGTGGCACAGGTGCGGGGTGTGGTGCTGCGGGTAATGAGGGAGTTTCCTCATTTGCAGCTCATCATTGCGGGTGACGATGGCGTCTACAGCTTGTTCGACTCGCTGCCCGTCTCACGCCGAATTTACCTGCCTTCAGCCGCGCCCGACGATCTGCCATTTGTTTATGGGATGTTGGATCTCTTGTTGGTACCACTGCAAGATACGGCTTTCAATCACACGCTTTCGGATCTAAAAGTGATGGAAGCAGGTTTGCGGGGCATTCCCTGGCTGGCATCGCCTGTGCTAGCATACATGGAGTGGAATGCCGGAGGCGTCTGCGCTGCAGCGCTCCAGGATTGGCACCACCAGCTGCAAAGGCTGGTTGCGGATGCCGGGCTGCGAACGAGCCTGGGCGCACAAGGACGGCGGCAGGCATTGGAGCGCCATGCCGGGTGCATAGCTCCCCTTTGGCTGGATGTGCTCAAGCAGGCGGTTCGGTTGGCAGAGCGAAGAACGCCATTAAAGGCTTGACCACACCAGGGATGAGCTCTCGATGAATATCGTCTACGTTTACTCTGATCAACCTTCCAAAGCAGCCCGAAACCTGCAGAGAAGCCAGGCATTGGTGAAGGCTATCAATCACAACAGCCGCCACACTGCCAGCTTGATCTCAGCTCGCGAGTTTATCCAGAGCCGGCCAGACGCTCACTCTTGCTGTGCATCTGCCGATTTGATTGTGATCCAGGGAGCTTTCGATACAGGTATGCTACCTATAATGCAGCGCTGGAGAGCAGCTGAAAAAGTCTTGATCGCAGATCTGGACGATGCCGACCACCTGCTGCCTGAAAACAACATGCCACCCCTCGTAGAGGAACCGAGAATTGTGGGTGGAAATGGCTGTGCGACATCGCCTCCGGGCATTCTCGTCCAGCGCTGGGCTTTGCAGCTCGTACATGCTGCCATAGCCTGTTCCAGCCGCCTGGCAGATGATTGCAGCCCATTGACCAGGGTTTTCTACCTGCCAGAGTATATTGAACTAGGCGATTACGAAGTGGTATCCGCCTGCCAGCACAGCGGAGTGGTGTTGGGCTGGCGTGGAAGCCGCGCCCAGGCGCAGGGGTTTTTAGATAGCGGATTGGCGCAGGCTCTGCAAAGTGTGTGTGCAACGTCGCCATCCGTCAGTATCCTGCTTGGCGAGCCGGAGCCGTACGCATTCCAACATCTGCAAATACCTGCCCACCAAAAACATTTTCTCCCGCTAGCCCAGACAACCTTCGCAGCGCCATTTTGGTCGCAAATCGATATCGGTCTGGCGCCTGCCTGCGGGCCATATGACCAGCGGCGCGGGCGCCTGGCGCTGTTGGAATATATGTGCATGAGAATTCCGTGGCTGGCAAGCGAGTCGCCAGCATACTACGAGCTGCGCAGCTACGGTAGGTGGGTGAAAAACCATGCTCAAGACTGGCAAAGAGCCATCCTGCAAATGGTTGATACGATCGAAGATCAGCGGGCCTTTGCAGCAGGCAGCCCGTATGTATATGCGCTGAGTCAGGGGTTGGATGCCAATATCGAGAAAGTGCTGGCGGTGTACGAGGAAGTATGCTGCCAGGTAAGGGTGATGGCCTGATGCCTGGGCTTCTGTCTACTGATCAACCAGCCTCCAGGTGCTCACACCGTGGAGGCTGGTTTGTGGTTGTGCTTGCTGATACTTTGTGAGTCCAGAGGTATCTCATCGTTTTCTGATTTATCATTGCCAGGCGATTTAACCGGGCTTGCTTTCGGGTTTTGCTGAGCAATTACCCACAGCTCACGGCGCAGCACAGAGATGCGCCGCGGCGCATCGATACCAAGCTTAACCTTATCGCCCTCAACCGCCAGGATCGTGACGATAATCTCATCGCCAATCACAATACTTTCATCTTTTCGCCGGGTTAGTACAAGCATATGCCACCATAATCGTTCACAATCTAGTTGTTGGACAAATCAATAGGTCAATTCGAACCTGCTCAAGACCGCAAGAGTGCGGCGGCTCGTTTCCATTACAGACTGATAAACATTCTCCTGAAAACGCAGCTCGGCAATAGTCTCTGCCAGGGGAATGGACATTTCCTGCTGACCTGATACCGCTGCACCAGAAAATACTCGCGGGGCCGCGGACAGGATCGAGAGAACAGGCTGAGTTGTGAGTGTGTCATTCATGCTCTGGTGGTCTCCCTCAATTATCTTACACAGTTGAAGCGCGGCGCACGGGCGGCGACAGGCTGCTGATTTCCAGGAGCGAGCGCTGCAAGGTAAAAGCACGTCCAGCAGCTGCCAATGCCAGGCTTTGATTTCCGGGTGTCAGATCCTTAATCTCTACTTTCAAAGCGGAGATCCCCTGGTGCAAGTGCAAAAGCCGCCTGGCGTTCTTCGGTAACAGGCGTGCAGCAAGATCAGCCAGGCAGCAGTCACCGTGTACTGGCACAGCCAACTTTTCAGCCAGCAGGGTCATACGCATGCGGCGCATCTCATCAAGCTGGCTAAACTCATCCAGGAGAACTTCTTTGCGTTCAACCAATAATGCCAGGTTGTGAACATCACCCGTAAGCAGTGCCCGGCGTTCTTCACGCGTCAGTGCTAATAGATCCTGGCAGAGTTGGAATTCTCTTACCAACAGCCCTTCGATCTCACTTAGCAGGGGTGCTTCGGCTACCATTTAACTTGCCTCGATCGCCAGCGGACGGCAGACATGTACCGCCAGCCTTTCAGCCAATGTATCCATATCGATGCTGTACAGCCCGGCTTCGATTTGGATTTGCAGCGAGCGCACCAGATCACTGCGCACGTTGGGCGTATTCTCCAATACATTCTGCGCCCATTCATGCAAGCCATCTTCCACCACGAAAGTACCACTGCGATGCCTGTTTTTTGGGTCACCGACAAACTGCAGCGGATTGTGCAGATGCTCAGCCCTGGCAGGGTCTCCAGCGTGGCGCTGATTCAAATATCGGGAGGGTGAAATTCTCGGTTTCAGAGCAGATTCCTCAGCCATCCATGGGAGCTTCTGTGCATCCAGTTGTACCAGTCGATTAGTTCTCCTTTGTTATCGGCGCTCAAAAAAAAACCTTTATGACATGGCGAAATTGTTGGCATTTTGTCGCTGATACGCCTTGCCCTCAAAGAAATCGAGACAAGGGTCCAGTTTTCTATGCAATTGAGATAGCAGAGGGATTAGCCGGCGGCCGGGGTTACAGCCATTTGCGCAGCTTCGCTGATGCGGGTGCGCAGCTTCATCAAGATGCGCCCATGCAGCTGGCAGACGCGCGATTCAGAGATGCCTAATACCTGCCCGATCTCTTTGAAGGTCAGCTCTTGAATATAGTAAAGTGAGAGGATCAGCTGCTCACGGCGCGGGAAAGCCTGTACATTCTCGATCAGGAGCCGTTTCAGTTCCTGTTCTTCGAGCTGTTTACAGGGCTCTTCCAGGCGCTCGTCGGGGAGAAGTTCATGTAGAGAAACATCATCCTCTTCATTGGCCGAAACTGCCGCATCCAGAGAAACGATTGTTCGGCTCTCATCGATCATCGCCTGGTGGACAGAAGATACTTCCATGTTCAGATATGCAGCCAATTCCTCGTCACTGGGATAGCGCTGCAGCTTTTCCCACAAAGAAGAGACTCCATCCTGAACCACTCTTACGCGCCGGCGCGCGCCGCGTGGAAGCCAATCTTGTTCCCGTAAGTAATCGATCACCTTACCGCGAATGCGCAATGTGGCATAAGTACTGAATTGAGCGCCGTGTTGTGGGTCAAAACGGTCGACAGCTTCGATCAGGCCAAGCAGCCCCTGGCTTGCGGCATCTTCATAATCTCGCCCCATAGATTGCGAAAGGCCCAATCTACCCAGCACGAAGTGCACCAGGGCAATATGTCGCAGGACAATCTCTTCACGCAGCCGGGCATCCCGGGTAGCAGTGTATTGTTGGATTAAGTGAGTGTGATCTTTTCTGGCGTCCATACCGGGTCTCAATTTACCTTACAATATGATACATTACGACAATTAATTTAGCAGTAAAGCCCGGATGAAGCCAGACTAAAGAATCCGTAAATATCCTCCCTGAAGCTTCAGTATGAAGTTTGCAGTCCGATAATGCCGGAGATCAGGCCTGGAACCAGACGTCCAGGTTCAAGTAATGGGCAAAACCACCGTGAATTGTGTGCCCACTCCCAACTGACTTTCAACCAGGATGCTGCCGCCATGCTGTTTGATCACCCGATGGCAGACAGACAGACCTAAACCAGTGCCGTATCCAGGCCCCTTGGTAGTGTAGAAAGGCTCGAAGATATGCGGCAGGTTCTGTGGAGCGATGCCTTTGCCTGTATCCATGATAATGACTTGCACTTCGTTGGAAGAGTGATGAGTGACCACACGGATTAGCCGGCGACCTTCCTCTAACGCATCGATGGCATTGCTAAGTAGGTTCAGCCACACACCTTGCAGGTGATCCTGGCTGGCAATTACCCTGGGCAGATCAGCTTCGGGTTCGAAGGATAGCTCTATAGAACGATTGGTGAATTCATGCTGCAAAAAGGTCAGTGCCTTGCGGATATTCTCGTTCACGTCCAGTGGCGTGAAATCGTAGTGCTCTTTCCGCGCCAGGTCCAGCAGGTTGCGCACCACTTGGTTGGCACGTGCACCGGCGCGGGCAATCAAATCCACCAGCTCCTGCTTGTCATCATCGGGAGGAAGCTCGCGCTGCAGCAGCTGTGCGTTAGCAATGATGGCTGTCAGCGGATTATTGATTTCGTGCGCCAAACCTGCGGCAAGCTGACCCACAGCAGCCAGTTTTTCGGACTGCGCCAATGTGGCTTCCAGGCGGCGTTTTTCGGTAACGTCCTGTTCCAATAGAATCGCCTGCGTCACCTGCTCGTTGTCATCACAGATGGGGTAGGTAAAAATTTCCCATTCCTGTGGATCGAAATCCGTTTCCCAATGCCGGCGAGTGCGCGTGGTGCTCTCACCGCCAAACAATGTATCCAGCACCCGGCAGTCAGGACAGGGATCGTCCAGCTGAAAAAGCGCCTGAAAGCAGCGGCGCCCCACCAGCTGATTGGGGGGCAAGCCGGTACGTCGGGCGCGATGCATATTGACCGCTGCCAGGTTGAATTTGCGGTCGATGATATAGATCGAGGTTGGTATGCTGTCGAATAATGCCCGCAGAATGTTGCGCGAGTTGGTCAACTGCCAGCGAATAACCTCCAACTCTGCGTTTGCCACCTGCAGGGAATGGATGGTCTGCACTGTATGCAATCGATGAGCCAGTACACTGACCAGAGGCTTCAGCATTTCTAAATCTTCTGGCTGGAAGGAATCGGGGTGGGGGTTTGCCAGGATCAATGCGCCTAGCCGTGAGGCGCCCGAGATGACGGGCAGGCAGAGCAGTGATTGTATCGATACGCCCGTTGCCTGATTTAACTGGGATAGGCGTTCGTCTTGCAAGAGATCGTTCAGGAGTACCGGCTCCTGTGAGGACAGGCACGCGCTGAGCGCTGTCTCGACATCAAGGTCCAGTTTGTATATCCGCTGCGGCGAGGCGGCGGTATGACTCTGAAAAATAAGTTCGGCATGCCCCTCATCCAGCATGAGCATGCTGCACAGCTGTGCAGGAAAAGTCGCAGCCAGTCTACAAACCACACTTTCCAAAAGCCCGGCTGTGCCCAAATCGCTTTTGAGTACTTCGGCGATCAAGTCCAATATCGCCTGGTTTTTATCCATCGCATGCGCCTGTTCTCATAAACTACATCGCCGATTATTACTGAGGCTCCGGATTGACCGTGTAGCCATACCCGGGAATGGTACGAATAAACTGTGGGTGGCTGGGATCCGGTTCAATCCGTTCGCGCAAATTTTTAATATGCACCCGCACCAGGTCTGGGCTGCCGGTATCAGAGGGATAATCCCAAACCTCATCCAGCAGGCGGGCTGGTGAGAAGATTTGACCCGGGCGGCTCATCAGGTGGTAAAGCAGATCGTATTGCACGGGCGTCAGGCGCAGCTTGCCCTTTGCCGGGGTGTACAGTTCGTAAGTACGCGTGTCCAGAATAAACTCGCCCACGATCAGGCAGTGGGCTGCTTCTACCGGTCGGGGTTCCGTTGAGATCTGGCTCAGAATTGACTGCACCCGCTGCGTCATCCCGGGTGATGCGGCAGCAGTCGCTGCGCTTTCAAGGCGTGTTTCGGGGTGTTGGGTACGCCGCAGAATTGCGCGTACGCGCAAAACCAGCTCGTCGATATTGAAGGGCTTGGTGAGATAATCATCCGCTCCAGCATTAAAGCCCGCTATCTTGTCTTCGTCTTTCACCTTGGCAGTCAGAAACAGTATCGGGATATCCGCCAGCTTCAGATCATTGCGCATCTCCCGGCACACAGTGTAGCCATCCATACCAGGCATGATTACATCCAGGATCACCAGATCGGGCGGATATGCGCGAGCAGTCTTCAGCCCTTCGACACCGCTGTTAGCCACAGTAACCCGAAATTCCTCGCTGCGCAGGCTGCGCTCGATAGTTCTGGCGACGATCTCGTCATCCTCAACAATCAATATATTCGAAGTCTTCACATCACCCCTCCCAGGGGAAACTTACACGAATCATTGTACCGCGCTCTGCACTGCTGTGAGCGCAAATCTCCCCGCCATGCTGGCGTACGATTTCCTGGCAAATATTGAGTTCAATGCCGTTGCCGCGCCCACCCGGCGAGCGCAAGAAGTTGGGTTCGAATAGTGTCGCCAGCTCATCCGCCGGAATCGGCTTCCCATCATCACAAATTTCAACCTGGATATTACCCGCCGGGGCCTGTTCAGAACGAACACTGATCCGGTGCACCAGCCCGTCATTGGTCGCATCCCGGGCTAACATGAGCAGGTTGACCCACAGATCAACCATCTGGCGGGCGTTGCCGCGCAGGTTGGGAAGCGAAGGCTGCAAGTTGATTTCAAGCTGCGTCGTACCAGCCTGGAATTGGCCTCCGACCAGATCTAACGCAGTCTGGATAGTTTCGTTGACCAATAGCTCTGTAATCGTATTGGTATCTGGGCGCGAAAACTCGATGAGCTGGGCAACCGCACGTTGTACTCGCCAGCCAGCAGCTACGATCGCCTCCGCCATTTCTCTCGTGGGGTTCTCTTGTGGCAGCGCCTGCAGCAGAAGCTGCGACTCGGCGATGATGGTAGTAAGCGGGTTGTTGATGTGATGGGCAACCCCCGAAGCCAGCTCGCCGATGGCTGCCAGGCGAGCAGTTTGCGTTAGCTGCGCATGTGCAGCCTGGATTTGAGCTTCCATCAGCTTCCTTTGGGTGATATCGGAAGCAGTTCCTACCATACGCACAGGTTTTCCGGCATTGGAGCGAATCGTCCTGCCCTTGACAGCGATCCAGCGCACCGAGCCATCCCGGTGCAGCATACGGTGCTCAATGGCAAATTCAGAACTCAGGCCACGGATGTTATCTTCGGCTGCCTGGCGCACTGTACTCTGATCTTCTTCATCGATGTGGGCAATCCAGGCTTCGAAACGGTCGGGGATCTCTTCTTCGTTATAGCCAAGCAGCCTTTTCAGGCTGGGGTCAATGTAAAATTCGTTGGTCTCCAGGTTCCAATCCCACACACCGACACGCGCGGCTGCGGTTGCCAGGGCGTAGCGTTCGCGGCTGAGCACCAGGGCCTGCTCGGCGCGCTTGCGTTCGGTGATATCCCGGCAGACATCCATATAGCCGATCAAGCGGTTGCCAGCGCCAAAGTCGCGCAGCGTGGATACCCGCGAGCTTACCCAAATGATGCTCCCATCTGTCCTGCGGTATTGGCGCTCGATCTCCATCCCAGAAGTACCATCCACAGGGGGTACGCGCACGCTGGGGGTAAATAACCCCAGGTAGGCTTCTTCCACCGGCTTGCCCAGCAGTTCTTTACCGGTCAAACCCAGCAAACGATCGGCGGCAGGATTCCAATAGGTGATGCGCCCTTCTCTGCTCCAAACTACGACCGCATCACGCACATTGTTCAACAGCAGCGCCTGGTAGCGTATTTGCTCCACGGATCTGTGGACAGACCGCTCGAGGTGATGCTCACGTATGGTATTTTGAATCAACGCGGGAAGTTTGTGCAGATCGTTGCTGCCCTTGACCAGGTAATCTTTGGCGCCAAGCTGCATCGCCTGTACTGCCAGCCGCTCATCTCCTTGCCCGGTAATCATGACAACAGGGGTATCATAGCCGCGCCGGCGCAAGCCATCCAGCGCTTCCAGGCCCGTACCATCGGGCAGCCGGTAATCGAGCAGGATGGCATCGTACGGGCGCAGCGGCAGCCGCTCCCACAACGCATGCAGGCTATCGACCCAATCAACGGCAAACGGTCCAGAAACTTGCAGCAGCTCTGTCACCAGCTCTGCCTGGTTCTGGTCATCTTCGACTGCCAGGATGTGATACAAATCGCTCACTATGGATCTTTCTGCCCCTCGAATGGTCTCTGAGCGCCGGTTACGGGGTGCCCCCATCATAAAGGTGGGGGTGTGAATTCGCCATAAAATTAGCGTAAAGGTTGGCCCAGATGGGTTTACCCTTCTGCAAGGTGGGCTGCTAATAAATAAATGCGGCAGGTAGATGTACCTGCCGCATCACTTGAGGCGACGACGGGATTCGAACCCGTGATGAGGGTTTTGCAGACCCTTGCCTTACCACTTGGCCACGTCGCCGTTTATTATCTCTTGAAAAAATTTGGCTGATTGCAAACGGCCTGACGTTGTGCTGCTGCCATCTGCGATCAGCCATCTGCGATTTTGAGAGCGGGCGATGGGATTCGAACCCACGACCTTCTCCTTGGCAAGGAGACGTTCTACCACTGAACTACACCCGCATAACCGGCCGCTCGTTTGGCCGAGAATGCCGAGAGCCAGAATCGAACTGGCGACACCGCGATTTTCAGTCGCGTGCTCTACCAACTGAGCTATCTCGGCCTAAACGTGCAAAGCTCTTTCCAAAGCGCCCATTATTTTACCTGTATGTAGGGGGATTGTCAAGCAGGCACGCATGCAGCCATTCACCCCGTGTATCTTGACATACTAGAACATATAATCTATAATTTGTCTGATTACTCTAATTAATTTATCCCCGCGCAGCGAATCAGGAGGATTTTTATGAGCAGTCTGGATCAAGCCCGCGATACCCAACTTAAGAATATCGAAGCCAAGACCGGCAAGCAGCTGGCTGAGCTGAGAGAAGTGATTGCTGCGAGCGGCCTGGCGAAGCATGGTGAGATCCGCCAGATGCTGATGGAACGCTTTGCACTTGGCTACGGCGACGCCAGCAGCCTGGTGCATTTTGCCCTGCAGTCGGATGGGCAGAGCGCTGCCCAGGCAGCGGGTTTATCCACCGATGAGGTGCTGGACGGCATCTATACCGGCGCGAAGGCTGCGTTGCGCCCGCTGCATGAAAGCGCTATGTCAGCTATCGGAAAACTCGGCGAGTTCGAAATCGCGCCGAAAAAGGCTTATATCTCCCTGCGGCGCAAGCGGCAGTTTGCCATGGTCGGGCCAGGCACAAAAGGCCGGCTGGAAATCGGCCTGAATATGAAGGGCGTCGAGCCGACCGCCCGCCTGGAGGCCCTGCCTCCAGGGGGAATGTGCCAGTACCGCGTATTTCTGACCTCGTCAGATGAAGTAGACGCCGAGCTGATGGGCTGGCTAAAGACGGCTTATGAGAACGCCGGGTAGCTGAATTTCGATTAAGCGACCTTTACGCCGCACGGTGAAATCATCCGTGCGGCATTTTTTATGCAATGAGTGAGAGAGTACTAGCCACCTGACAGTTTCCTGTCACAGGTAGGTGAATAATGGGATAGAGTGAAGAGGTAGGGCATTGGTCAATTTCCTTTCGACAAAACGCAGTCCAATCTGAAATATACTCAGATCCCGGCGGTCAACACGGTCCACCC
>JBGSTO010000386.1:0-2371 GCA_041736465.1 Anaerolineales bacterium
ACTTCGCAGGGTTTCACCGGTGTAGGGCTTAAGCCATTCCTGCGGGCCAAAACGGGATTGGAAAGCCGCCTGCCATGCGCCGCCCTCCAGCTCCAAACGCTCTGCCAGCAGGGACGCGGTGCTGAGGCACTGCTCCTGGTACGGGTCGCCCTTCTCGACATATGCCCTGGGGATGCCATGAAAGGAAAACAACAGCGTTTGCGGGCGAGGGCGGGACTGCCAGGCAATGCGCACGCTCTCCGCCAGCGCATCAATGTAAGCGGGATGGGCATAGTAGTGGTTGGTGAAGTGCAAGGCGGGCAGCCTCCGCCACCTGCCCAGCTCGGCCGCCACCGCATCGTAGATTGAGCCCGTCGTCGTTCCGGAATACTGTGGAAACAGCGGCAGCACCACCAGGTTCTCTACGCCCGCCTGGCAGAGCTGCTGTAAGGCTTCCGAGATGGAAGGCTGACCATAGCGCATCCCCACCGCCACCGGAATGTCAGCTCCCCGCTGCTCGGCTATCCAGGCAGCCACACCCTGAGCCAGGCGCCGGGTGTAATGCAGCAGCGGCGAGCCGTCTTCGCTCCACACACGCTGGTAGAGCTTCGCAGAGCGCTGCGGGCGCGTGCGCAAGATCACCCCGTGCAGCAGCGGCAGCCACAGCCAGCGCGGGGTTTCGATCACCCTGCGGTCGGACAGGAACTGCGCCAGGTAGCGTCGCACCGCTGCCGGCTGCGGAGCGTCGGGTGTGCCCGTATTGGCGATCAGGATGGCGGTGGAATTTCTTTGCATGAAAAGCCTGCCAGGGTAATCAAATACTCCTGGCAGGCATTATAAAAGAAATTTACGGGTTGTTGGCGCTTTTACCCGCCAACAACCCGTAAACCGTCACAGCTTAATAGATGTCGTTGATCGTGTTGTACACATTGAACTTACCGGTCGGTGTCACCAGGTTCGGGATGCGCGCTTTCTCTTCCAGGGTGGCGTCATCATACACCACGATCTCACCCGTCTCGCCAGGGATATCGGCGCTGCCCCACAGGCTCACCCATACCTCGGTGCCGGCTTTGTTGTATTCCATATGCACTGCCCGTCCATAGGTGCCAATTTCCCAGCATTTATACACTTCCGCCGGGTTGGCCTTATCGATCACGCACACGGTGCGTGAGAGCTTCGGATCGGAGTTCAGCACCAGGTCCACCCACACCCACTTACTGTTGGGGTGAGTTTTGATGAACAGGCTGCCTGCACCAGGTAAGGGCGTGGTGCGCACAACCTTCCAGGCCGAGTCCGGGTGTCCTTCCGGATCGGTGCCGATGGAGACCAGCGCCGGATCGCCCAGGTGAGAGGTGCTCCACACCGGACCGAATTCCGGATCGATCCAGTTCGCCCCTCGCCCCGGATGGGGAACCGCCGGGGTGTCCACCAGCGCAGTCAGTTTGCCTTCCAGCGCATCGATCACGGCGATCCGGTTCGACTGGTTGGCTGCTACGAGAAAATAGCGCCGCGTCGAATCCCAGCCGCCATCGTGCAGAAAACGTTCGGCCTCGATCATCTTGATGGTGGGATTTATAGGATCGGTGTAATTGACCAGCCAGACCAGCCCGGTTTCCTTGACATTCACGATCCACTCCGGCTTGAAATGCGAGGCCAGGATGCTAGCCACGCGCGGCTCGGGGTGGTACTCTTCGGTATCGTAGGTGTAGCTGCGCGTGCTGACGATCTTGAACGGTTCCAGCGTTTGTCCATCCAGGATCACGAAGTGCGGGGGCCAGTAGCAGCCGACGATGGCGAGTTTGTCGGTGAAATCGCCTTCTGCGCCCGTATATTTGCTCACTTCAACCGAGCGTGCGTCATAGCACAGCTGCGCTTCGGCCACTGTATCCGGGATTTCCATCCACAGGTCGATCAACGCCAGTTTGCCATCCCGCCCGATGGTGTACACGTAGCGTCCGGTGGCAGACATGCGCGAGATATGCACAGCATAACCGGTATTGACCGTATTGACGATTTCGTAGGTGTCGCCATCGATAATCGCAACCTGACCGGCATCGCGCAGGGTGACGACGAAATAGTTCTGCCAATCGCGCTGGGTCTGCGGCGAGGTAGGGCGCTGATCCGGAGGCACCAACAGCTTCCAACTGGCAAGCATCTGCTCCAGAGACATCTCCGGAGGCGCGGGCGGCTCGTTCTGGATGAACTTTGCCATCACCTCAGTTTCCGCTTCGGTGAAGAAGCCCTGTTTGCCCCAATCGGGCATGCCCTTCATGGTGCCGTTGAAGATGATCGCCGATAGAGCCACTGTACCCTTGGGGATCGTCAGGTCCGGCGTCAGCCCGGGGCCGGTGGCGCCTTTGCGCAGCGTGCCGTGGCAACCGGCGCAGCGTTC
>JBGSTO010000420.1:0-3424 GCA_041736465.1 Anaerolineales bacterium
GGCATAGTTTCCGCTGCCTGCCTGGTCAGGCTCAGACGTAGTAGGCGTCTGGCTCATTTAGAGCGCTACAGCAGCACCCTTCCACGGCGCACGGTCGAGGGTTTCGATATCCAGCAGTTTGCCGGCCTGCACGACGGCGCGGGTGAGAGCGACATCGTCCGGTGAAGGCAGCGGGTCGCCCGAGGGGTGGTTGTGCGCCAGCAGGATGGAGGGGGCGTTCTCGACGATGGCCTGGCGAAAGACTTCCGCCACGCGCACCTGGGATGAGTTGACCGAGCCCTGATACAGCTTGACCAGGTGCATGACCCGGTTGCGGGTGTCGAGGTTCATCACCCACAGCTCCTCGTGGTCCAGCCCGGCCAGGAAGCAGTACAGGATGTCGAAGGCGTCCTGGGGCGAGTGGATGACCGGGCGCTCGGTAGGATGGCTGTAGAGCTGCTTGTTCAGCTCGTCGTGCAGCTGGCGCAGCCGGGCCATGGTCTCGGCCACCAGACGCTTCTGGCGCATCCGGGGGTGGGCTGCGGTTGGCTCGATGAAGCCATCCAGCACCAGCTGGGAGAGGTCAGCCGGCGCGTTGGGATAGGGGTTGGAAGGTGTTTCTTCGTGCATATTTGCCTCCTGAAAACAAAAAGGGCGGCCTGCCTGATGGCAAACCGCCCGGTGGGTGGATGGGTCTTGCTAGAAGGGTCGCAGTGCAAGCAGCTCAATCTTCGCTTGCGCAGTTATCTGTGCAGCAAGCAGGTGCTTGCAGTGGTAGCCGCGCTGGAAGTCCGGGCACTCGCAGGTCAGCGCCTGCAAGTCGACCAGGTAGCTGAAGGGCGGCTTATACGGGTTGGCAGAGCGCACCTGATACAGATTGGCACGCCAGGGCTGACTGCGGTCGGTGTAGGGCATGACAGCGCCTTCAGCCGCCAGCGCCATACCGCGCTCCAAGCGCCCGTTCAGGCGCTCGCGGGTATAGGCGGGCAGCGCCTGCAGGACAGCCTGGGCCGCGCTTTCAAGGACGGGTACAGGAATCTTGGGTAGGGTCATTGGTTCGATTCTCCTTTCTGGTCAAACTGAGTTGGGTTGGTCGAGAGGAAGCTCTGCGAGGAAGCGGGAGGGCTTGCGCCCCACGCCGATGTACACCCCCACCCGCGCCCGGGTCAGGGCGACATAGAACAGGCGGCGCTCAGCTTCCAGCTTGCTGCTGAGCGGCTCATCCAGGAAGCTACCCTGGGTGTCGTAGATGTCCACCCGCTCCCCCTTGAGGTAGGGCAGGGCGTTCTCGTTGCACTCAGGCAGCAGCACGTAGTCGAACTCCAGGCCCTTGGTGCGGAAGATGGTGGTGAACGTCACCTGCTCTTCCAGCGGCGCGCCCTGGGTGGTGTCCAGCCGGGCGATGAAGTCCAGCAGGCTGAGCGGCGTCAGGCGGGTGTGGCGTACGTATTCCAGGAAGTTTTCGACCGCCATAATTTTGCCGTCGGCGTGCTCGCCGTCGCCGTAGTAGTTCTGGAAAGCCTGCAGGTAGCCGGTCTGCTCGACCAGGAATTGCAGCATCTGCCCGGCGTCAAGGCCGGCGGCGATGCCTTCCCACAGCCGCTCGAGCACCTCCCGGAACTCATCCAGGCGCCGGCGCTGCCAGGGCGTGAGATGGAGGGTGAAGCCTTCGAGAGCCTGGTAGAGCAGCTCCTCGAGCGATTGAGGACGAGCACGCGCCAGCTCGACCAGGCGCTCCAGCAGGATGCGCGCCAGCATGCGGTTGGGCTTGTTGGCGAGCGCCAGGAAGAGCGCCTCATCCTCGCCTTGCATTGGTTCCTGGTAGCGGGAAGCCAGCCGCAGGTAGTCCAGTAGGATCTTGATTTCGCTGCGCTGGAAGAAGGGCGCATGCCCGTCGACGCGGTAGGGGATTTTGCGGTGCAGGAACTCGGCTTCCAGGTTATCCATCTGGGCGTACAGGCGTGAGAGCACGGCGATTTCCTGAGGCTGCACCCCCTCGCCGGTTATCAGCGCCTGCACCTGCTCCACCAGGAGCTTGTTGGCCGCATAGCCGGGGCCGTACACCTGGATGAAACCGGGCACATCGGCGCGATGGGCTATCACCTCCTTGCTCACCCGCTCCAAGTTGTTGTGTATCAGGCTGCCGGCCGAGCGGGCGATGAACGGGCCGAAGCGGAAGGAACGGGAGAGGCGGTACATCGAATGCGGCTTGTGGTTGAAGACGCGCTCGAAGTCGCGCAGGATGTAGTTGGGCCGTGCTCCACGCCATTCGTAGATGGTCTGGTCGTCGTCGCCCACTGCCATGACATCGGCGCCCTCGCCTGCCAAGAGCTCCAGCAGGCGCTGCTGCCCGAAGTTGACGTCCTGATATTCATCCAGTATCAGGTGCTCGGTAACGCTGCACCAACGCCGCCGTGCGGTGGGGTTGGTCTCCAGGATGTCAATGGCCAGCGGGATGAAGTCGTCGAAGGTCAGGGCGGACTTCTCCAGGCGCATGCGCTCGAACTCGGCATATACCTGCGGCAGGTAGGGCATGGAGTGGGAGCCGGCGCGGTGAGGCGGCAGCAGCGCCCCTTTCCACAGGCTGATGGCATTGAGCGCAGCTTCGGACTCTACTTCATTGGCAGGGATGCGATGCTGGCGCTCGAGGGTATCGATAGACCGCTTGACGGTCAGCCAGACCAGCTCTTCCTTCTCGCCGGTCCAGAACTGAGTCAGACCAGGCAGCACGCCCAGCCGCACCATCTCGCGGATGACCTGGTAGCTGAAGGAATGGAAGGTGTGCACTTCGGGCTGCAGCACCTCGGGCAGGCCACTGCGCTCCAGGTGGGTGCGGAACTGCTTGCGCGCCAGGCTGTTGAACATGAGCACGCGGATGGTGTGTGGTGGTATGCGCTGCTGAGTCACCAGGTGCTGGATGCGGCAAGCCATGGTAAACGACTTGCCCGAGCCGGCCACCGCCAGCACGCGGGCATGCATGCCCAGCGGGTGGTGGATGACGGCCTGCTGCTCGTCGGTGAGCTGTATATCTTTCATCAAAATCACCTCCTTGAAAATAAAGCGGGGCAGCCTCGTAGGAGAAGCTGCCCCGTGAGGATTTCCTTCCAGATCTGGAAGGATTGTTAGGCTACTTACCGGTGCACCAGACGCCGTCCACCTTGTGGCTGTACCAGATGCGCCCGTCCTTCTCCCAGCGCTTCATCTCGCACTGGTGGATAGAGCACCAGCCGGAGCTGTCGGGCATTTCACCGGCCTTCTCATCGCCGTTCTTGGCAGCCGGGGTGCCGTTGTTCTTGTGGGCAGTCCCGCCGCGGGCGTACACGTAGGGCGTGCAGCCGTTCTTGAGCAGGTAGGCGATGGCGCTGGCAGCGCGCTCCAGCAGCTCCGAGCCGCTCTCGCCGCGCAGGGTAATCTGACACTCGAAGCCGTTGGGGTCCAGGTAGCG
>JBGSTO010000482.1:0-9853 GCA_041736465.1 Anaerolineales bacterium
GATATGGCGTATCTGCTGGATACCCTGGCAGGCTGGAACCAGAACGACCCAGGGGGACGCTTCACCGGGCGCCTGGCGCTGGAGCTTGTCGCCGTGATGGGCCATTCCACCGGCGGCGGCGCGGCGATCGAGTTCTGCGCCCGCGACCCGCGCTGCAAGGCCGGCATCGGGCTGGATGCTTACCTGGGACCGGTATCTAAAGCGGTGCTGAGTAGCGGGCTGGAACAGCCTTTCCTGTACCTGTACAGCGAGCTTTGGCCTTCGCAGCGCAACCAGGTGCTGTTCGGGCAGCTGTTCGCTTCCAGCCGCGGCCCGGCGTACGCCTTCACCATCCAGGGCACCGATCACTACGATTTCTCCGACCTGCCGCTGCTCACCCCGCTGGCGCCTGCCATCGGCTTGAAAGGGCCGCTGCCGGCAGAGCGCGTGGTGCCGATCCTCGATACCCTGGAGCTGGCCTTTCTCAAGCAGTACCTGCTGGGGCAGCCCGCACTGGCGGTCAACGGCAGTCAGGTGCTGAGTGAATCGCAGGCGATTTTCCCCGAAGTGATCACCCAGGGCATCAGGCCCTGATCTAGAATATATAAAAATAACTTTCGGCTGAAAAATTACGCTGCATGAAAACCATCGCGCCCCACACAGCGGGAGGCTTCCTCGCGGCTGTTAACCAGACGTTTACATAATATTGACTCGTTGTTAAAGCTGCCTTCTCAGGGCGTTAATGCTTGCTCTGTATACTTCCCAGGAGTTATGAACAAGAATGTCCAAACAAAACTTCTAGGAGAAGAAGACACAATGAAGAAGACACCCGTAATTTTTCTGGCCCTGCTGGTGCTGAGCATCCTGGTGGGAGCCTGCGCCGCCCCGGCTGCCCAGACAACACAGGCCCCTGCAGCTACTCAGGCAGTACAGCCCACTCAACCGCCCGTCGCGACTGCGGCACCGCAAAAGACCGAAGAACCCGCGGCTACCGAAGAGCCGATGGCAGAGAGCATGGTGATGCTGCCCGAGGTGAACCCGCTGGAGGTGACAGGCGCCATCGTGACCGCTGGCTCGTCCACCGTGTTCCCACTGGCTGAAGCCATGGCGACCCGCTTCAAGGACGAAGGCTACGCCGACCAGATCACCATCGACTCGATCGGCTCCGGCGCTGGCATCGAGCGCTTCTGCGTCACAGGCGAGACCGACATCGCCAACGCCAGCCGCGCCATCAAGGACTCTGAAATCGAATCCTGCAAGGCCATCAACCGCAATCCCATCGAGTTCCGCGTCGGCACCGACGCCCTGGCAGTGGTGGTCTCCAAAGAGAACACCTTCCTGACCAACGCCACCTTCGAGCAGTTGGCCCTGATCTTCTCCACCGCTGAGAAGTGGTCGGACGTCGATCCTTCCTGGCCCGCCGAGACCATCGTGCGCTACATCCCCGGCACCGACTCCGGCACCTTCGACTACTTCGTCGAAGCCGTCTTCGACAGCAACAAGGAACCCATCCTGGCAGCCCAGAATAACAACCTGTCTGAAGACGATAACGTGCTGGTACAGGGCGTGCAGGGCTCGCCCTACGCCATCGGCTTCTTCGGCTACGCATACTACGAAGAGAACGCCGACTCACTCAACATCCTGTCCATCGAGGGCGTGACCCCCAGCTTCGAGACCGTCGAGTCTGCCGAGTACCCCCTGGCTCGTCCGCTGTTCATCTACTCGGATGGCGCTATCATGCAATCCAAGCCCCAGGTGGCAGCCTTCATCAACTTCTTCCTGACCTACGTCAACGAAGAGATCGAGCAGGTCGGCTACTTCCCCGCCAGCGTCGCCGCACTGGATGGCGCAAAGCAGGCCTGGCTGGACGGGATGGCGGTTGAAGTCAGCATGGAACCGATGGGCGTGATGCTGCCCGAGGTGAACCCGCTGGAGGTCACAGGCGCTATCGTAACCGCCGGTTCCTCCACCGTTTTCCCGCTGGCTGAAGCCATGGCAACCCGCTTCAAGGATGAGGGCTACGCCGACCAGATCACCATCGCCTCGATCGGCTCCGGCGCCGGCATCGAGCGCTTCTGTGTCACAGGCGAGACCGACATCGCCAATGCCAGCCGCGCCATCAAGGACTCTGAAATCGAATCCTGCAAAGCCATCAACCGCAATCCCATCGAGTTCCGCGTGGGTACCGACGCCCTGGCAGTGGTGGTCGCCAAGGAGAACACCTTCCTGACCAACGCCACCTTCGAGCAGTTGGCCCTGATTTTCTCCACCGCTGAGAAGTGGTCGGATGTCGATCCTTCCTGGCCCGCCGAGACCATCGTGCGCTACATCCCCGGCACCGACTCCGGCACCTTCGACTACTTCGTCGAAGCCGTCTTCGACAGCAACAAGGAACCCATCCTGGCAGCCCAGAATAACAACCTGTCTGAGGACGACAACGTGCTGGTGCAGGGCGTGCAGGGCTCGCCCTTCGCCATCGGCTTCTTCGGCTACGCATACTACGAAGAGAACGCGGACTCACTCAACATCCTGTCCATCGAGGGCGTGACCCCCAGCTTCGAGACCGTCGAGTCTGCCGAGTACCCCCTGGCTCGCCCGCTGTTCATCTACTCAGACGCCACTATCATGCAAGAGAAGCCCCAGGTGGCAGCCTTCATCAACTTCTTCCTGACCTACGTCAATGAAGAAATCGAGCAGGTCGGCTACTTCCCCGCCAGCGTCGCCGCACTGGATGCCGCCCGACAGGGCTGGCTGGACGGCATGAAATAATCCACTTCAGGTCTGAACTTGTCCAGTGTACAGAAATCCCTTCTCTCATTACTTTCCTGTCCGGGAAGGTAATGGGAGAAGGTTCATCAGAACCAGGCCGCTGGACGGCCTGGATTGCGTTCCGGGTATGGGAGAGAAAGCATGGCAAACCAGATAGAAACGGTCAAGCCAGGCCTCCTCAATGCCAACCGTTTTGAGGAGTCAAAGATGAACCTAAGGCGCAAGCCGCGCATGGGAGAGATGATCATCCAGGGTTTGCTGTTCCTGTGCGGCGCGATTTCGATTCTTACGACCATAGGCATCGTCTACGAATTGGGAGTTGAGTCGTTTCATTTCTTCACCCGCCAGAATTGGAGCGACACGAACAAAGCCCTGGTTGAAAGCATCGATGAGCAAGCAACGCAGTTCCAGGTGGGGAATTCCGGCACTGCGCTGCAGGCTGGCGATACTGTGCGCCTGAGTGAGGAGATCATGCTGGTGGTGAGCATCGAGGCGACCACGATGACGGTCGAACGCGCCCAGCAAGGCACTGCAGCGGCATTCCACCGCCGCGACACGGAGTTCTTCGAAGGCACTCGGGTTTCATTGGTGGAATTCTTTACCAAAGCCGACTGGAACCCACAGATCGGGCGCTTCGGAATTTGGCCGCTGGTCAATGCCACCCTGATGACTTCGCTCATCGCCATGCTGGTGGCTCTGCCGCTGGGATTGAGCGTGGCGGTTTACCTGAGCGAATACGCCAGCGAGCGTTCGCGCAAAATTCTGAAACCCATCCTGGAAGTCCTGGCAGGCGTGCCCACGGTGGTATACGGTTACTTTGCCTTGAACTTCATGACGCCGCTGCTGCGCAGCATCCTGGGTGCAAACGTGGTTGAAATCTACAACACCGCTTCTGCCGGCATCGTCATCGGCATCCTGATCCTGCCGCTGGTCAGCTCGATGAGCGAAGATGCCCTGAGCGCCGTGCCGCGCGCCCTGCGAGAAGCGGCTTACGGATTGGGCGCCACCAAGCTGGAGACTGCCATACGCGTGGTGGTGCCATCGGCCCTGTCGGGGATCGCCGCGGCGTTCATCGTCGCCATCTCGCGCGCCGTGGGCGAGACCATGGTCGTTGCCATCGCCGCCGGCGCCGGGCCGAACTTTACCTTCAATCCTTTCCGCCCGGCCGAAACGATGACCGGGCACATGGTGCGCATCAGCGGAGGCGACCTGAGCTACGACTCGATCGATTACAACAGCATCTTTGCCATTGGGCTGCTGCTCTTTCTGATCACGTTCTCCTTGAACGTCGTCAGCCAGAAGATCGTGCGCCGCTTCCGGGAGGTGTACGAATGAGCGTATCCAAAGACCTGCCTTTGCCGCCAGGGCGCCAGTTCACCCACGACGACTTCAATGCCGGTATACCGCAGCGCAAACGCGCCGGTCAGATCTGGCTTGTGATCTTCCAAGCCTCCACGGTAATCGGCATTGTTGCCTTGATGGCGCTGCTGATCAATATCCTGGATAACGCCTTCGGCTATGTGCTGCTGGTAAACGAAATAGAGCCTGAATCCCTGGCAATCAACGGGGTGCCGCTGGAAGAGCTGCCGAAAGAGGATTTACTGGTCATCCTGGAAGATAATATCTCCAGCGGTCTGCTGCGTCGCTTCGAGTCCGAGCAGCCGATGGCGGAACGCAGCCGCGAACAGGTGTATGACCTGGTTCTGGAGCGAGTCGTCAGCCCACAGATCGAAGAAACCTACGGGCTGTTCGAGTCGCTGTTCAGCGGCAGCCAGATCAGAGCGGCGGCGCAGGCAGAATTCCCCTCCGGGCACCTGTTTTTCGACAGCTGGCTCGACCAGCGCTTCGTCACGTCGCCGCAAGACGCCGACCCACAGAAAGCCGGCGTGCGCACGGCGATTTTAGGCTCCCTGCTGACCATTGCCATTACCATCCTGACCGCTTTCCCGATCGGTGTAATGGCAGCCATCTACCTGGAAGAATATGCCACGGATACCTGGATCAACCGCCTGTTCAAGACCAACATCAACAACCTGGCGGGCGTGCCTTCGATCATTTACGGACTGTTGGGCCTGGCGATCTTCGTGCGGGTATTGGAATCCTTTACCAGCGGGAAAATGTTCGGGGTGCTGGAGGATCCAACCAGCGCCAACGGGCGCACGATCCTTTCCGCAGGCCTTACCCTGGCGCTGCTGATCCTGCCGCTGCTGATCATCAACGCTCAGGAAGCCATCCGCTCGGTTCCCAGTTCCTTACGCCAGGCCAGCTTCGGGCTGGGCGCTACCAAGTGGCAGACGGTGTGGCATCACGTGCTGCCCAACGCCATCTCCGGCATCCTGACCGGAACGATCCTGTCGATCTCGCGCGCCGTGGGCGAAACCGCCCCGCTGGTGGTGGTGGGTGCGTCGACGTTTATCAACGTCGATCCCAGCGGGCCGTTTTCGAAATTTACCACCCTGCCCATCCAGATCTACCAGTGGACTTCGCGCGCCCAGGGCGAGTTTCGCAACCTGGCAGCCGGCGCCATCCTGGTACTGCTGATCTTGCTCTTGACACTTAATGCGTCTGCGGTTTTGCTGCGCAACCGCTACAGCCGGAGGATGTAATGAGTTCTGCGACTCCTGAACAAAACAACGGAAAGCTGGCTATCGAAGCCCGGGTGCTGAATATATTCTATGGCTCTTTCCGCGCCGTTAAAAATGTGAACCTGCCGGTCGACCGGCAGAAGATAACCGCCATCATTGGCCCATCGGGCTGCGGCAAAAGCACCATGCTGCGCTCATTCAACCGCATGAACGAGCTCGTGCCCAGCGCACATGCCACCGGAGAGGTGGTCTTTTACGGAAAGAACATCTACGACCCCGATGTGGATCCGGTTGAGGTGCGCCGGCGCATCGGCATGGTATTCCAGAAGCCCAACCCGTTTCCAAAGAGCATTTATGAAAACATCGCCTGGGGGGCGCGCATTAACGGCTTCCGCGGGGGCAAGGTCGATATGGATGAGCTGGTGGAGCAATCGCTGCGCGGCGCAGCGCTGTGGGACGAAGTCAAGGATAAATTGGGAGAGAGCGGCCTGTCGCTTTCCGGCGGGCAGCAGCAGCGTCTGTGCATCGCCCGCACCATCGCCATCCGCCCGGATATCATCCTGATGGACGAACCCTGCTCAGCCCTGGATCCCATCGCCACGCTGAAGATCGAAGAGCTGATGCGCGAGCTTTCCAGCGATTACACCATCATCATCGTCACCCACAACATGCAGCAGGCGGCACGCGTCTCGGACTACACCGCTTTCTTCACCATGGATGAGGATCGCGCCGGCTACCTGATGGAATACGCTGCTACCGAACAGATCTTCACCAACCCCAAAGAAAAAGTCACCGAAGACTACATCACGGGCCGCTTCGGCTAGGCCCGCACCGCAAGAGGTAGCTGATTATGCCAAGAGAGACGCTGGATCACAAAATTCGCAACCTGCTGGACGAGGTATTGGTGCTGGACAGCCTGGTGGAGGACGCCACCCTGCAGGCTGTGGATGCACTCAAAAGGCGGGATCTGAAAGCCGCCGAGCAGATCTACCACAACGACATGGTAATCAACGCCAAGCGCTTCGAGCTGGAAAATGACATCATTTCGGTGATTGCCACCACTCAGCCGCTGATGGCAGGCGACCTACGGCGCATTGCTTCCATCCTGGAGGTAGTCAACGAGCTGGAACGCATGGGCGATTACGCCAAAGGCATCGCCCGCATCGCTTTGCTGTTGGGCGCTCAGGCGCCGGTCAAACCGCTGATTGACATCCCACGCATGTCGGACATCGCCGTATCGATGCTGCACCGGGCTGTGGGTGCGTTCATCAGCCTGGACGTGGAGTCCGCCCGCCAGATCCCATTGGAAGACGATGACGTGGATGCACTCTACAACCAGGTGTACCGCGAGCTGGTGGCGATCATGTTCGCCGATCCATCCACCATCGATCGCGCCAACTACCTCATGTGGGCGGCGCACAACCTGGAGCGCCTGGCAGACCGGGTGACCAATATCTGCGAGCGCACAATTTACGTCGCTACCGGCAAGCTCAAAGAGCTGGACCATTCCGACGACGAAATGAGGCAGTTCGTATGAAACGAGTTCTTTTCCTGTGTACCGGCAATTCCTGCCGCTCGCAGTTGGCGGAAGCAATCGTCAACCATACGCTGGCAGGCGAATGGAAGGCGGTCAGCGCCGGAACGCAGCCAGCCGGCTACGTGCATCCGCTGGCATTCCAGGTGCTTGAGGAGATCGGCATCCACCACCAGGGGTACTCCAAGCACGTAGATGCCTTCCGGCAGGACAATTTCGACCTGGTGGTCACCGTATGCGACTCTGCGGCTGAGACCTGCCCGGTGTGGTTAGGCGCCGGCAAGCGCATCCACCTGGGTTTTCGCGACCCGGCTGCAGCCACCGGATCCACCGAGCGCATCCTGGGGGTCTTTCGCCAGGTGCGCGACGAGATCGCCCAACAGATACCCGCGCTGCTGCGACAGAAATAGCCGCAAACCACCTCACTGATGCTGCGCCCTGAGCGCAAAAGCCTCGATTTTGCTGGTATATTGCCGGAATTAATGTTATCCTATAGCATCGGAAAGAATCGAGTATAGCGCAGCAAGGAGGATCATATGGCTAAGGATAAAGGCAAGGACAAGGGCAAGAAGAAGAAGAAAGACAAGAAGAAGAAGGAAGTAGCGGCGTAAATTCGACGCCCTTCTGTCTCACATCGATGAAGCCCCAAGGCGATCACATTTGCCTTGGGGTGTTTTTTTCGTCAGGAAAGGCAAAAAGACCGGCGGCTGGCTTTATTTATCCACGAAGTGTAGGATAATATGACAAATCCAGGATGATTGTCAATTGTCACCCGGGCCTGAAACTTGTACACTAATCGAGCGTAGAAATAATGTGAGGTGAACATGAAAACAATTGCATATATCTTAGCTGCCATCCTGATCTTCTTCGGCGTCTTGTTCATCTGGGGCGCGTTCAGCCCGCAGGGCGCAATGGGATGGATACCGGTAGGTCTGATCAGCGTGCTGATTGGCTTTGGCCTGATCTGGTTTGCCAGCCGTCCGAAACCGGCGGCTCCCGGCGAGCAGAACGTTACCTTGAACATTGACCTGCCCGCCAACGTCAACCTGGACACGCTCAAGTGCCAGTCCTGCGGCGGCTCGCTGACCATGGATAACATCCAGATGGTTGCCGGCGCGCCAGTGGTGAACTGCCCATACTGCAATACCACCTACCAGCTCACCGAAGACCCCAAGTGGTAGTCGGGCGGCGCAGGTCTGTGTATACCTGATGCTGGTGATTGTTTTCGCATTGCAAAGCTGGTCGCACGTTGTGAGCCACGTACAAGGGTGTCATCCTGAGGGCCAGTCCTGAGGATTGGGCAGCGAAGGATCTAGATCCTTCACTTCGTTCAGGATGACAGATCAAATAAGGAGGCCTATGATCAAGCGTTTCACCTTTTTGCTGTGTGCCCTCGCCCTGCTGCTGGCGCTGCCCTACGGCAGCCTGGCGCAGAGCTACTACTTCAGCATGGATGAGCAAACCGTCCATGCTTACTGGAACGAAGATGGCACACTGTCGCTGGACTATGTCTTCGTCTTCAGCAACGACCCCTCCGGCGCGTCGATCGAGTACGTGGATGTCGGCCTGCCCAACAGCAATTTCAACCTCAGCTCGATCCAGGCGGACGTGGATGGGCAGCCGGTTTATGATATCTCCGAGTCCGGCTACGAGGGAAGCGGCAGCGGTGTGGCGGTGGGATTGGGCAGCCAGTCGATTCCACCAGGGCGGAAGGGCACCGTGCACGTATGGGTGGGGGAAATCCGCAATGTGCTGCGCCCTGATTCGACCGAAAACAGCTATGCCAGCGCCGTATTCAGCCCGACCTGGTTCGGGTCGCAGTACGTCACCGGAACCAGCGATATCTGGGTCGCCTTCCACCTGCCGCCCGGCGTGAAGCCGGAGGAGCCACGCTGGCACGAATCCCCGAGTGGCTGGGCGAGCGAGCCGCAGACCGGTATCGATGATCAGGGGCGCGTCCAGTACACCTGGAGCAACGCCCAGGCTAACGCCTACACGCAGTACGAGTTCGGCGCTTCCTTCCCGCGCAGCTATGTGCCCGATTCTGCCATCTCCAATCCCAGCATCTCCGAAGTTACCGGCATCAACGGCGAAGACCTGATTGGCTTCACCATGTGCGCGGGCTTCATCGGCTTCTTCGCGGCAATTTCAGCGATCTCGGTGGTCGCCACCCGGCGGCGCAAGAAGCAGTACCTGCCGCCCAAGATCGCCATCGAAGGTCACGGCATCAAGCGCGGCCTGACCGCCATCGAGGCCGCGGTATTGATGGAACAGCCGCTGGACAAGGTACTGACCATGATCCTATTTGCGGTGATCAAGAAGAGCGCCGCAGAAGTTGTGACCAAAGACCCGCTCAAGCTGAAAGTTACCGAGCCGCTGCCCGCAGAGCTGCAGACGTATGAGACCGACTTCCTGAAAGCCTTCCAGTTCAGCAAAAAAGCCGAGCAGAAACGCGCCCTGCAGACGATGATGGTTGATCTGGTAAAGAGCCTCTCCCAAAAGATGAAAGGCTTCAGCCGGAAAGAGACGCTGGCATATTACCAGGATATTGTCGGGCGCGCCTGGAGCCAGGTGGAAGCGGCTGCCACCCCTGAGGTCAAGAGCCAAAAGTACGATGAGGTCATGGAATGGACTATGCTGGACCGGAATTACGATGACCGCACCAAAGAAGTATTTCGCACCGGTCCGGTATACGTGCCCATGTGGTGGCCGCGCTACGACCCAACCTTCTCACGCCCGTCTTCCGGGGGAACGATTGGCAGCGCGCCGGTTTCTTTGCCCGGCAGCGGCGGAGGTGGGGGCAGCGTCAGCCTGCCGCACTTGCCCGGCTCCGATTTTGCCGCATCGATGGTCAACAGCGTGCAGAATTTCTCCAGCGGCGTGATCGGCAACCTGACCGATTTCACGAACAACGTCACCCAGAAAACCAACCCTGTGCCGGTCAGCACCTCGTCGCGCAGCAGCGGTGGGCGCAGCAGCGGGGGCG
>JBGSTO010000534.1:0-4050 GCA_041736465.1 Anaerolineales bacterium
ACAGGCCCGGTGCGCAGCCTTCCTTTGGGCATGCTTCCGGTGGAAACGCGCACCGGCATCAAGGTCATCTCCACCAATCTGATGTTGAAAGAAGAAGACATGGCCCTCATCTGGCGCGGTCCTGTGATGAGCGGCACCGTCAAACAGTTCTGGAAAGATGTCCTCTGGGGCAGCCTGGATTACCTGCTGGTGGACCTGCCCCCGGGAACATCCGATATCACCCTGACCACAATGGAGGCTTTTCCTCTCAGCGGAGTGATCCTGCTGACTACCCCCCAGGGATTGTCTTCGATGATCGTTCGCAAAACCGTTCACATGTCCCAGGGTCTGGAAGTTCCCATCCTGGGAATTGTGGAAAACATGAGCTACTTCATCGCCCCTGATACCGGTGCGCGCTACGAGATCTTCGGCCCGAGCAACACCGCTGCGGTTGCCGAGGCCGCCTCCGCACCGGTGCTGGGCAGGCTGCCCATCGATCCCAGGCTGGCAGAGCTGGCGGATGCCGGTGAAATCGAGCAGTACGAGCACCCCGCCTACGCCGAGCTGGCAGCCGCCTTCGCCGCCGCCATCCCTGCGGTAGAGCCGGCTCCTGCCGCCCCCTGGGTGCGCTGACAACCTGTCAATCAGGAAAGCACAGCTCTTAAGCCTGTCCGTGGCTGGTCAGGCACGAGGTTGCTAACGAGTGGATATTAGCCAGCAAGCAGTGTTGAAAACCGCAGCCGGCGTACTCCAATCTACCCGGAAAGTTGGTAGATTTCTGCACGTATTAAAACCAGGCCTGCGTTTCCATCTGCTCTTCGTGGTCATCGGTGTCGCGCTGATCACCCTGCTGGCTTCCATTTATATTCTCTTCAGCTTCCAGAGAACGCAGTTGATCGAGAATGCTCGCGCCTCCTCGGCAGCCTTGAGCAATCTGGTAGAAGCCAACCTGTTCCATGCCATGCAAACCGATGATTGGAGCATGATCAACGACATCATCCAGCTTGCGGTAGCAGAGCGCACCATCGATACACTGCGCATCGTCAATACCCAGGGGGATGTTCTCGCCAGTTCGGACCTCAGTGAGCTTTCCGCCAGCTTCGACCTTCAAGATAATCTCTGCCAGCAGTGCCACGCCGCTGGCGACCGGACATTCAATAAAATCGGGGAGTACGCTTCGGATACGGGGCAGCAGGTGCTGTTCAGCGTCAACCTGATTAACAACCAGCCGGAATGCTGGGTATGCCACGGCGTAGAGCAGGGGGTGCTGGGTTTGCTGATCATTGAAACCCCCCTGACTTTAATGAACAACCAGCTCATTTCCGGATTCTGGCGCACCACGCTCATCGCCTTGATCGCCTGCGCGCTGCTGGTCGGCATGCTCGTTCCGGTGCTCAACCACTTCGTCATCCGCCCTGTCGGGGTGCTCTCCAAAGGCGTGGACGAGCTTACCTCTGGCAATCTGGAATATGCAGTCATCCCGGTAAACCAGGATGAGCTCGGCAAGCTGGCCGAATCCTTCGACCACATGCGCCTTCAGTTGAAAGACTCATACACCGAGATCAGCCGCCGCGAGAAGGAAGCGGTGACACTGTATGAGCTGGGCACAAAAATCTCGGCTTCGCTGGAGCAGTCTGAGCTGCTGCACTCCGTCGCTGAAGCTGCCCGCGAGCTGCTGAGCGCCGATATTGGCTTCGTTGGGCTGTTCAGCGAGGCTTCTCGGGAAATCATCATCAAGGCTGCTGCCGGAGCCGGGGCTGAAGCGCACACGGGCATGAGCATGCCGGTTTGCCCGGGCACACCCGGGGACGCCCTGCTCAAAGGCCTGCCGGTCATCGCTGAAGCCTACGATCAAAATAATCTGCTCCATTTTGGAAGCTCTTTGGTCGCCGAAGAACGCATCGTCTCCGCCCTGGCAGTGCCCTTGAAGTTGGGTGAAAGTTTCCTGGGCATGATCCAGGTCATGAGCCGGGAACGCAGGCAGTTCACCCAGGCAGATGCGCAGCTGCTCATGCGCCTGGGTTATCATGTCGTGGTCGCCATTGAGAATGCCCAGCTTTACCAACAGCTGCGCTACCTGGCAACCCTGGAAGAGCGCGACCGCCTGGGGCGCGAAATGCACGATCACCTGGCGCAGATCCTGGGCTACCTGAACGTCCGGGCAACCATGACAGATGACCTGCTCTCGAACGGGCGCACCCCTGAAGCCAAGGAAAGCCTGGCGGAATTGAAACGCGTGGCGAAAATCGCTTACACCGATGTCAGGGAACAGATTTTCAACCTGCGCACCTCGGTTTCTCCGCGCATCGGTCTGCTGCCTACCCTGCAGGAATATTTAGCCGAATACCACACTCACTACGGCCTGGAAACCAGGTTGGTGTATGAGCACGAATCGCTTACCGAGTTCCCCTCCGAAGTCGCCAGCCAACTGCTGCGCATCATTCAAGAAGCGCTGACGAACGTGCGCAAACATGCCGGCGCCAGCCAGGCCTGCATACGTTTCGCCCACGAAAGGGGGATCGTCTGCATTCACGTCGAGGATGACGGTCATGGTTTCCCCACGGATCAGCCCGGCGACGCAAAACAGCAGAGCTACGGTCTGCAAATCATGCGCGAGCGCGCCGAGTCCGTCGGCGGAAGTCTGAACCTGGATTCGAAACCAGGAAAAGGCACACGCGTCACAGTGTGCATCCCGGCTGTTTCACGAAATTGATGACTGAGACATCACAATGCGAATCTTATTAGTCGATGATCATGTGCTCTTCAGAAAAGGGGTGGCGGCGCTGCTCTCCATGCGCCCCGACATGCAGGTGGTCGGAGAAGCCGGCGATGGGCTGGATGCGATTGCCGCCGCCCGCGAGCTGCTCCCAGATGTCATCTTAATGGATATTTCCATGCCGCGCTGCAACGGTCTGGAAGCCACCCGCACCCTAAAGCGTGAGATGCCGCATGTGAAGATTGTCATCCTGACCGTTTCCGATGACGACCAGCACCTGTTCGAAGCCATCAAGAGCGGCGCCCAGGGTTACCTGCTAAAAAATCTCGAGCCTTACCAGCTTCACGATTTGCTGGAGAGCATCTCCCGGGGCGAGGCGCCCTTGTCGGGCGCGATTGCAGCCAAAATTCTTAAGGAGTTCTCCCATCCTTCTTCAGCCAGCAGCCAGGAATCTCCAGTTGTCGAGGAACTGACCTCGCGCGAGACCGAGATCTTGCAGCTAGTCGTCGATGGTCTGACAAACAAAGAGATTGCCTCCGCACTGGTGATCTCCGAAAACACCGTCAAAATTCACCTGCGCAATATCCTGGAGAAGCTCCACCTGCAGAACCGCATCCAGGCGGCTGTCTATGCCGTGCGCCAGGGGCTGGTCGACCCAAACCAGCAGTAAACGCCCCCATATAGCCCAGGTGGGCTATATCCACTCGACGCCATCACCCACAAGAGCTATCGAAAGATAGCTCTACTATTTTTAATAGATCGCTAAGGCTAGTGTAGCCCCGAAGGGGTTAATTCAGTATCATGATATGGGTACCGGTTCACCGGCGTACCATTTACTTAAACGTTCCAGCGCCGGTAGACAATAAAATGTGTCGTACGAGCCTGCGCAGCACACACCAGTCCTGGCTCGATCACCGTTCACAGCAGGCGGCGGATTAGCAAAGAGAATATGCACCCAAACAATCTCCTGCTGCCTGTTCAAATAGTTTTTTTCATCCGTTTCAGAATCTTGCACCACATTGGAGTGGCAAAGGAAAGGAGCATCAGCGTAGACACACCGAACCTGAGTTGTACCAATCGTGAAGGCAAACCAGCCGTGAGGACATCTGGAGGAGGCCAAGATGACAAGAGTTGAACGAAGAGATAAAGAACCAGAACCAACCAAGGAACCCAAAGATACCGGAGGAAAGATCAGCCGGCGAGAGTTCCTGGGAATGACCGGGACAGGTATCGCAGGCCTGGTGATCGGGGGCATTGTAGGACGCGAAGCTTTCCCCAAGCAGGCCGCACCTGCTGAAGCCCCGGCCGCTGCCCCCGCAGCTGCCCCGGCGGCAGGAGAAGCCCCAGCCGCCGCC
>JBGSTO010000536.1:0-4808 GCA_041736465.1 Anaerolineales bacterium
GGAGGTGTGGGTGGCGCTGAAACGCCCGGGCGTGCTGCGCTGGCTGGCGCTGCTGGAGTGCTCTGACTTGATGCTGGATGTGCTGCTCGGTTTTCTGGCGCTCTACCTGGTGGATATCAGCCGGGCGACGCCTGAGCAAGCCGGGTTGGCTGTGGCAGTATGGAGCGGCTTGGGCCTGCTGGGGGATTTTCTCTTGATTCCGCTGCTCGAGCGCATCAAAGGTCTGGCGTATTTGCGCATCAGCGCGTTGGTGGAATTGGTTTTGTTCCTTGGATTCTTGCTCGTGCCGGGGTTGTTGGTGAAGGTAGTGCTGCTGGGTTTGCTGGGGTTCTTCAACTCTGGTTGGTATTCGGTGCTTAAGGCGCAGCTGTACGAGGCGCTGCCAGGCAGGAGCGGTATTTCTCTGGCGGTCAACAACATTTCTAGCCTGGCCGGCAGCCTGATTCCATTTGTGATTGGCCTGGTAGCACAGCGGTATAATTTATCTATCGCCATGTGGCTGCTCCTGGTGGGGCCGGCTGCCTTACTGTTGGGCTTGCCGCGCACCACCGGTGTGTACCGATCTGTAGAATAATAGGAGGAAGTATGCCTGCCGCAGATTATGACCGGCGTTATGTGGAGGCAGTGCTGCCGGATCTGCAGGACTATCTGCTGGCTGCAGAGATCTACTGGCCAATTCACGGTTCTGCGCGTAAAGACGAACCACCCTTTCCGCAGTTTACATTGGGCAACCTGTTGATCGCTCTGCAGCGCTTGAAAGCGCACCGTCTGCCTGCTGCCCAAACGGCTGAAATTGAGCGGCTGCACGCTCAGGTGGATGCCGTTCGCGGCCACTGGCGTGTGGCCTGGGAAAAGAAAGCTGGCCGCGAGTACAGCGCCCGCCTGCGGTTGTGGCGCGATTACCTGGAAGAACTGCGCGAACAGCCCCACCAACACGCTGACCGGTTTGCCTATGAGGTTGGGCGGCGCGCGACGCTGGTGCTGCTGGAAGGCGAAGCAGGGAAAATTGAGCCTGCCGAAGTCGAGCTGCTGAGCGGGCTGGATGGGCTGCTGCGCTCGCTCTTTGTTCCCGGAGATTTTGTCTGGGAAGAAGATCTGCGCGCCGGTTTTCCTGCCGGTGTGTACTGGTTTTTATACGGCAGTATTCAGATCCAATCCACTTAAAGGAATCAGATTCAAACGCCACACAGGTGCGGGTGCCTGACGATCAGGCATCCGCACCTGTGTGGGGGAGTCGTTCACTTTGAGAAGGCTGCGGTGGTCGGCTGCGCCTCCGGGTGTCTCACCGGAACAGCGCCAGAATTTTATCAACGTTCAAATTGACGCCATTGGCATCGGCTTATCAGCCACTGCCGCGCAGTACCTGCCGGTTTTCCTGACGCGCCTAGGCGCCAGCAACTTCCAGATCGGTTTGCTCACTTCCATGCCGGCGCTGACCGGACTGCTGCTGGCAATCCCGGTGGGTCGTTTCTTGCAGTCACGCCGCCAGATCGTGCCCTGGTTCAGCCTGGCGCGCTTGATGGTGGTTGCATGTTATGCCCTGACCGGCCTGGTGACTTTAATTCTTCCAGATGCGCTGCGGGTGGGCGGGGTGCTGGTCATCTGGGCTGCGGCGACGCTCCCACAGAGCGTGTTGATGGTTTCATTCTCTGTGGTGATGAATGCCGTCGCGGGACCGATGCGGCGCTACGAGCTGATGAGCCGGCGCTGGTCGATCCTGGGTGTGACCACAGCGCTCACCGCGGCGTTGGTGGGGCAAATCCTGGTACGCTTACCGTTCGCACTCAACTACCAGCTTGTCTTCATGGGGCTTTCACTGGGCGGCTTGCTCAGCTACTACTATTCCAGCCATATCCGGCTGCCAGATGCCGAGCCGCCCAGGTTGGAAAGCGGGCGCACGGCGACCGAGCGCTGGCACGCTTACTGGAAATTGATCAGTCAGGAACGTGGATTTGTCTTGTTTGCTTTGAAGCGGTTTGTCTATCAAAGCGGCACCATGCTGGCGATACCGCTTTTCCCGCTGTACTACGTGCGCGAAATACAGGCCAGCGACTCATGGATCGGCCTGATCAACACAGCTCAATCGGCGGTGCTGCTGGTGGGGTATTTCCTGTGGACGCGTGAATCCAGGCTGCGCGGTTCGCGGTTCGTCTTGCTGTGGACGACCTTTGGGTTGGCGCTTTATCCCGCTCTGGTTGCCAATACCGGGCGAGTCGAACTGATGGTAGTGTATGCCGGTCTGGCGGGTATCTTCCAGGCAGGTTTAGACCTGGTTTTTTTTGACGAGCTGATGAAGAAGGTGCCGGTAGAATACAGCGCCACCTTCGTCTCCCTGGCTCAAAGCCTGCAGCATCTGGCGGCGATTATCGCTCCGCTGCTGGGCACTTTGCTGGCAAACTATATCGGCCTGGGAGGCGCACTGCTTGTCAGCGCATTACTGCGTTTTACTGGATTTGCCCTGTTTGCCTGGTGGAAGAGGGAGGATCTCACACAGCCCGCGGTGCAGAGCGAGGAAACCGGCGGCTCGGTGTAACACCTCTCCTGGTTTTATAAGAGCTGTGTTAATAACATATACAATACCTATACGTCAGCTTGGCTATAGGCGAATTTCTGCTATAATATTGATAATAATGCAGCCAGGATGATGAACTGGCTCACACAAGGAGTATTACCATGGATTCGGGTTTCAAGCTTGGGTACATCTGGGGCATTCCGATTGGTTTACATGCCAGCTGGTTCCTGATTTTTGCCTTGCTGACCTGGTCGTTATCGACCGGTTATTTTCCTAACGAATATCCGCAGCTTTCAACGATCACTCACGTGCTGCTGGGCGTTGTTACCAGCGTATTGTTCTTTGCTTCGGTTCTGGCGCATGAACTGGGGCATGCATTCCTGGCTCTGCGCAGCAAAATCCCGGTGAAGGGGATCACACTGTTCATCTTTGGCGGCGTTGCCCAGATCGGGCAGGAACCGCAGTCACCGGGGGTGGAGTTTCGCATCGCCATTGCCGGTCCGCTGGTCAGCCTGGGATTGTCGGGCCTGTTTGGGGTACTGTTCTTGCTGGATCAGGCCATTCCCTTTCTGGCAGCGCCCAGCCTGTACCTGATGCGCATCAACTTGATCCTGGCGCTGTTCAATATGGTTCCGGGGTTTCCGTTGGATGGCGGGCGGGTACTGCGGGCGATAGTATGGCGCCTGACAGGCAGCTTCCAGCGCGCCACCCAGGTGGCAACCTTCAGCGGTCAGGTGGTGGCGTTTGGCTTCATCGGCTTTGGGATCTTCACCATCTTCAACGGGGAGTTCTTCAACGGCTTGTGGCTGGCGTTCATCGGCTGGTTCTTGCAGAATGCCGCCGCCAGCACCTACGCCCAGGCCAACATCCAGCAGCACTTACGCGGCATCAAGGTTGGGCAGGTGATGGCACGCGACTGCGCCCGGGTGGGGAGTCTGGTGCCGATCAGCACGCTGGTGGAGGAGCGGGTTCTTACCGGCGGTGAGCGCTGCTTCTTTGTTGCAGACAACGGACACCTCGAAGGCATGCTCACGCTCAAAGATATCAGCAAGGTGCCGCAGCCCAGCTGGCGCTTCACCACCACCCGCCAGGCGATGGTACCCACCGAACGGCTGGCAGCGGTCACACCAGAAACTGAGCTGATGACCGCCTTACAAACCATGGATAATGCCGATGTGGCTCAAATCCCCGTACTCGAGCGGGGGGAGCTGGTAGGTGTGCTCTCGCGCGAGCAGGTGGTGCGCTATCTGCGCAGCCGCGCTGAACTGGGAATCTAGGTATGCAAACTCTGCTTTCAAAACACTGGCACCATCTTCCCGCCAATGAGGCCCTTGAACTGCTGGATTCAAATTTAGAACGGGGACTAGACCTGTTCGAAGTGCGCCACCGCCAGCAGCGTTTTGGTCCAAACCAGCTGACGCCGCGCAAAGGGAAGAGCCCTTTTGTGCGTTTCTTGCTGCAGTTCAACAACCCGCTGGTTTACATCTTGCTGGCTTCCAGCGTGATCACGGCGATTTTAAAAGATCCTCTGGATGCGGTCATTATCTTTGCCGTGGTGCTGGTGAATGCCATTATCGGTTTCATCCAGGAGAACAATGCCGAGCAGGCGATTGAAGCGCTGGCGAAGGCTATGGTCACCGAAGCAACGGTCAGGCGCTCCGGGCAGGTGCTGCGCATTCCGGCGGCGGAGCTGGTTCCCGGAGATGTAGTCTTGCTCAAGTCGGGCGATAAAGTACCTGCCGATTTGCGCCTGATGGGCGGGCGTGATCTGCAGATTGCCGAAGCGGCGCTGACCGGCGAGTCTTTGCCGGTGCAGAAAGATGCCAATCTCTCTCTGGGCATGGAGACCTCGCTGGCGGATCGCAAGAATATGGCGTATGCTTCCACACTGGTCACCTATGGTCAGGGCACGGGCATCGTCACCTCCATTGGAGATGGCACCGAGGTTGGGCGCATCTCCAGCTTGATCTCGTCCGCGGAAGAGCTGGCGACGCCGCTGACACGCAAAATTGCGCGGTTCAGCACCCTGATACTGTACGCCATCCTGGCACTGGCAGCGATTACCTTTGCTATCGAGATCTGGCGCGGGGCATCGGCGGTGGATACCTTTACCGCCGCGATCGCACTGGCAGTGGCAATGATCCCGGAAGGTCTGCCTGCCGCGCTGACGGTCACCCTGGCGATTGGCGTCTCGCGCATGGCGAAGCGCAAAGCCATTATCCGCAGGCTGCCCGCGGTGGAAGCCCTGGGCAGCACCACGGTGATCTGCACAGATAAGACCGGCACGCTCACTCAG
>JBGSTO010000602.1:0-2247 GCA_041736465.1 Anaerolineales bacterium
CGCATGCCCGAGCTGCGCGCAGCCGTGCCGTTCTACGGCCCGCACCCGCTGGTTGAGGACGTGCCCAATATTCAGGCAGCCGTGCGTGGGATCTACGCCGGCAATGACCAGCGCATCAATCAGGGAATTCCACCAATCGAAGAGGCCATGGCGCAGAACGGCAAGGTGTATGAGAAAGTGGTCTATGATGGCGCCGACCACGCCTTCCACAACGATACGAGCACCCGCCACAACCCCGAAGCCGCCGCGGATGCCTGGAAGCGCACCCTGGAGTGGTTCGAACAGTACGTTTGACAGACAGGGTTCTGCGCGGCTGTGCGATATCAGGCTTCAGAACAGGCGCGTGGGCTTATGAATGAACAGGTAGTAGATCGCCAGCAGGCCGCTTAAGCTTACGATGGCAGTGTAGATCATCAGGCCAAGCTGGAACTGTGCGGCAGCGGCAGGCAGGCGTGTAAGAAAGGGCACGATCAGCACCACGTCGTAAGCCAGGAAACCGGCCAGCTGCCCGGCTGTATTCGCCCAGCTCGGTCGCAGCAGCCCATAAGCAAAATAGGCCGCGGCTCCGAGGAACATCCAGCCAATAACGACAGACAGATCCGGCGTGATCGTCCAGGGGATGGTGTTGGGAATTTTCAAGATCAGGCGCGTGCTGACGATCAGCAAGGCTATTATGAAGAAGATGAAGGCCCAGCGTACGAAGTTCGGCATGGGGCGTGAGAGATCTAGCGGGATGCGCATGCTCCATAAAAACAGGCCCAGCCCAAATAAGGCGCCGAATACACAAATGACGCCATAAGCGGTCATGCGAGCGTCGCCGCCGCTGGCGCCAAGTTGAAACGAGAGAATGGACACCGGCGCCAGGATGGTGAGGTAATCCAGGCCGATGCCTGCCAGCGCTCCGTAATTTTCAGTGGCAGCCGCCCACAGCGTAGCCGCTCCTGCCGCGGCAAAGATGGAAGAGATGAAGATAAACGTCAGCGGGGTGGTTCCTGGGTAAGGCCACAAATTGACCACGAAGGGAAGCTGCACGAAGAAGGCGATAGCAAACAGGAACTGAACGGCGCAGATAACGAACAAGCCGTAGCGCACGGTTTTTGTCATTTAGATGTCCTCCACTCGACGGATTGCGCCGGGGGCTAATTTATCGCTGCGAAGAACTCTCTGTCACTTCTAATCTGGAGGTGTAGAGTTCACAACAGGATATGTAGATAGCACTTGTCTTATTATAACCCGTATCCTTACTATGATACCGAGAATATTTAATCGGCTCTACTTACAGACGGGGCGGCAGCACGCTGGACAGGCAGCTGCGTGCCCGGCTTGCTGGGCAAAACGCCACCAGAGAAGTTCGCGACCGGTTTCCGCAGCGGGTGAGAGTACCTGCCGGAGGCGGTGATGGACGCCTGATGGCGAACAGGCGAGCCTGGCGCTGTTACCAGCTTGAGGGTTGGCTGGCTCTTTCGACCCACTGCTCGAGCCAGCTTCGAACTAACGCTCCAGGCTGCGAATGGGGGAACTCCTACTTACAAAATCAGATAAAATTTGGTAGAATAGGTTTTTTCTAGAACAAAAGTTCGTAATTAGCGACAATAATCTGATTGACTCTTGAGAGATAAGTTGATGCAAAACCAGGCCGCTGCCTCACCCCTATCCAAGCGCGAGTTCAGCGTGGCGGATGAGCACGTCTACAACCGCTCATCACCGGCGCGATGGATCATCTCGCACCTGCTGCGCTACCCGCACTTTCTGGTCAGCTTTCTGCTGGCTGCGACGCTGACTTACGTACTCTTATCGTCGATTCCACGGCTCACCGGCATGGCATTCGACGAGGTGCTGCGACCCGACCCCAACCCGGAGCGTCTGCTGGCAATCGCCCTGTCGATCCTGGGGCTGGTGCTGGCGCGCGGGGTGCTGGATCTCACCAATTCATTTTCGGTGGAAACACTGGGCCAGCGGCTCGAGCGCGACGCGCGCGACGAGCTGTACATTAGCCTGCTGGGAAAGAGCCAGACCTTCCACAACCGCCAGCGGGTGGGCGACATTATGGCGCGAGCGACCAACGATGTCCGGCAGCTAAACCCGATGATGAACCCGGGTGTGTCTCTGATCACCGAGTCGGTGATCGGCATCATCGCACCGCTGGTGTTCATCGCCTTCTTGCGAGCCGAGCTGCTGGCGGCGCCGGTGCTGTTTGTGATCGTCTACATCTTTGCCGTGCGCCGCTACGTCCGGCAGCTCAACCCG
>JBGSTO010000624.1:0-2121 GCA_041736465.1 Anaerolineales bacterium
CCGGCGGCGGCGGCAGCAACCGGCGCTTGCAGCCGTACGGCGTCCCCGACCTCTTCCCAGCCGCCGGTACTGGCGCTGCCAGTCTCTTCTCCGCCGCCGTCAGCCTGGCGGAGCAAGCCACCACCACGCTGGAGAAGCTGAGCGCGGTAGAAAATCTTCAGCGACAGCTTTCTGCCATGCAGTCTCTGGACGCGATCAGCAAAGCCATCGCAATGGAAACCGAGCCCCAGGCGCTGTACCGCACCATCTACCACCAGATGCGCGACCTGCTGGGCGACGTAGACTTTGTTCTGGCAGAATACCGGGAACCTGTCGGTAGTAACCGTGGTGCCGGCTCCGATGGACCAACTATCGCCATCCCATACGCTTATGAAAACGGTGAGGAGCTCCATATCCCGATGATGCCCCTGGGAGAAGGACTCACCTCGCTGCTGATCAAAACCAGACAGCCGCTGCTGTTGACCGGGGATGTGCAGCAGCAGGCGCTGCGCCTGGGGGCACGCGTGGTCGGCCAACCGGCGAAGTCCTGGATGGGCGTACCTCTGATCGTAGCCAACCAGGTGGTCGGAGCCATGATCTTACAAGATACCCGCTATGAGAACCGCTTCAGCGAGACGGAGCTGCGCCTGGTCAACACGCTTTCGACTCAGATCGCCATCACCATGCGCAATGCGCGCCTGTACCAGGAGTCGAGCCGGCTCGCCGAGCAAGAGCGCCTGGCGGCTGACCTGACCACACGCGTCTGGTCGTCGCCAGACATTGAAACCATTCTGCGGGTTGCGCTGGAAGACCTGGGAAGCAAGCTGTACGCTGCCGAGGCCACCATCGAGATGGACGTGGCCGCTGAGTACAGCGGGAGCGCTGAGTTCAGCAGGGCTTTATAGAGGTGGACGAGTGGATGCGATAAACCTGGGCCAAACGCTGCAATACACCGCCTACCTGCTGGCGCTGAGCGAGCTGATCGTTGGCTTGTATGTGCTGGTCTTAAACCTGCACCATACTTCCAACCGGCACGTCGCGGCGCTGCTGCTGATGATCTCGGCGAACAGCTTTGCCATTGGAGCTTTTGCTGCCGCACGCAGCGCCGCGCCTCTTTCCAGCGCCGCCCAGGCAGAATTCCCTGCCCTGCTCTTAGCCGCAAGCACCCCTGCCATCCAACCGCTGCTGCTGCTCACCTCGGTGAGCTTGCTGCGACCGGCATGGCTGCAAACCAGCCGCGTGCGGTGGCTCTTGCGCCTGGCGTATGCACTCATCCTGCTGCCGGTAGTTTTGACTGCAGCAGACGCCGGTGGGTACACCGTCGCTTATTTTGGCACCGCCTGGTGGTATTCTGGCATCGGCGGTGGGTACACCGGCGATGCCAGTACCGCGTTTTCAGGTAGTACGCTTGTGCTCGAACAAACCTTCAGCTCTTTTACCAGCGGCAGCTACAACCAAACCGTCCGTCTGCTGACATTCGGCATTTCCACAACTATCACCCTCCTGTTTTGTTTGTATATTGCCGCCTTCGATCGGAAAGCATCCAGGGTGACGCGCGGGCTGGCGTGGATGCTGGCGGTGGCAACCGTGCTGGCATCCGGCCTGCTGGCAGGTGTGTCGCTGGTCGTGCTCACCCGCCAAACCATTCCCCAATCGATCGCTAAGCTGGGCACCAGCGCGGTTTTTGTGCTGGTATACGCCTACGCCGCTTTCAGACAGATGATGTTTGCGGAGCGGCGCATGCAACGCGGCAGTTTGCAGGTACGGCTGCTGGCTTTGAACATGGTCGTGGTGGTGCCGGTGCTGGCCGGCCTGACTTATTTCGTTATCTCGCAATCCCGCCGGCTGCTGGAAGAAGATGCCAGCCAAAATCTGCGGCAAACCAGCCACAGCCTGGCCTCCAGCACCGCCCTCTGGTTGGAGCTTAACACAAACGCACTCACCGCCCTGGCGAGCCAACCCGATATCCGCAGCATGGATGCGGATCAGCATCTGCCCGCGCTCAAGGCATTGGCAAATGCCTACCCAGAGATGTACCTGGTCAGCACAACCGACCGCTCCGGCCTTAACGTCGCCCGCAGTGATGGGCACCCGCCCAGCGATTTCAGCGGCCGCCTCTGGTTCCAAAGAGCCATGCAGGGC
>JBGSTO010000643.1:0-1974 GCA_041736465.1 Anaerolineales bacterium
ACCCACTCACCTCGCCGGGCGCGCCAGCGCGCGAATCGCATCTGCCATCGCCGGGTTGACCTGAAAGTGCGCTTCTAAAAACGCCAGGATTGCTAAGGCCGACTCGCAGCTGCGTTCATACCCCTGCATGAAATCCGGCAGCACACGGGCAATGCCTGGAAAGCGGCTTTCGAAGCGGCGCTCCCCGGAGAACGGGTCCTCGAATACCGGTTGTCCGGCTTCCACCTGGCGAGCCAGCACGATGATGCGGTCAACGGCGTAGTGCTGGATGAAACGCGCTGCCGAAAGCTTCTCACCGCGGCGATAACGCCCAAGTCCCACGTAAAGGTTGGTCAGCGCCTCGCCCAACTGCCACTCCTGAGTTTGCTGCGGAGCTGAGGGGGTGGCGACTACGGGGACACCAATTTTTTCGTCGATCCAGGGCTGTTTCCACACCACCCGACCGGCAGCGAAAGGAATCGAGCTTAACTCGTGCCGTTCGAAAACCGCGAATTCACAAAAAATGCCATCCTGATAAAGAAATTTATAGCCATCCGGTGTGTTAAGAAAATAATAAGCTGCCGGACACATTGCTGTAAGCCAGTCCAAATTTTGCAGGTACCTCGGTTTGTATCCATCTTGCACGATCACAAAAAAATCGAGATCTGAATATTCGTCCAGGCGTTCCAGTTCCAATCCGACTGAACCTAAACCGATCAGCGCCAGGGCGCTGCCGGATGCCTGCAATGAAGTACCGATCTCGCTTAATCGCGTGAGTAGAGATTGCCTGTCGCTCATCATCGCTCCTCAAAATTTTCTGACCGGCTGCCAACCAGCGCCGGTTTTCTGGTAGAAGAGGGTTGCCTCAGGTAGATACCGAAGTATACTGCACCCGGTGGCAGTATAATCATCTTGAAGAGAATCCCAACGATGCTGAAACCTATCCGCCGTGCTGCCTGGCTGGCAGCAATCATTTTAGTAGCCGCCCAGGCCTGCAATTACCCGGGGCTGCGCCTCAGACCTGCAAGCAGCCTCGACAGTGAAGCACTGCGCCAGACGATGGCCGCACCATCGCTGACTGCTATCCCTGGGGGAACTGCGGCAGCGATCCCAAATCCCCTGGCAACAGAGACCGCACCGGCAGGAACAGCTGCACCCACGGCTGTGGTGGCGCTGCCATCCCAGAACGCTCCAGCCCCCACGGTACAGCTCCCTGCCGGCGATTTCTACCAATACACCACACGCTCGGGAGATGATTTGACCGGCCTGGCTGGGCGCTTCGGCGTGTCGCCGGAAGAAATCCTGCTGCCTGAAGGTGTCAGCGGGCAAGGACTGCTGCCGCCTGGCACGTCTGTCTGGATCCCCAAACGATTGGAGACGCCGGCATACGGCGGGCTGCTGCTGCCCGACAGCGAGCTGGTGTATTCGCCCACCAGCGTTGATTTCGATGTCGCCAGTTTTGTGCAGCAGGCCGGCGGCTACTTGAGCCGCTACGGTGAGGAGGTTGATGGCACACTGCTCAACGGCGCGGTGGTGATCCAGCGTGTAGCGGATGAGCTGTCGGTCAACCCGCGTTTGCTGCTGGCATTCCTGGAATACCGTGCGGGTTGGGTCTACGGGGAGCCATCCGGCGCCCGGCAGATAGACTACCCGATCGGATTCGTGGCTGCAGGGCGCAAAGGTTTGTACCAGGAGATTCACATTACCGCCACCCAGCTCAACCAGGCCTATTACGGCTGGCGCCAGGGCACTATCACCGCAATCAAATACCGCCAGATCACCTCTGCCCGCCTGGATCCGGGTCTGAACGCGGGTTCGGCCGCGCTGCAGCACCTGTTTGCCATCTTCTACGACCAGCCAGTCTGGCAAGAGGCCTTATACGGGGTCGAGGGTTTCATGGCGCTGTACCAGCGCATGTTTGGCGATCCCTGGGCGCGGGATGGAGCCCTAGGCCCGCTCCTGCCCGCAGGGTCAAGCCAACCGCTGCTGGAGCTG
>JBGSTO010000344.1:0-10555 GCA_041736465.1 Anaerolineales bacterium
CGCCTGGCTGACGGTTGCCGGCTCCAAGGAAGGGCAGGATGCTTTCAACCCGGTCAAGGGCTCCATCCCGGCCCGCTCCGATGGCGACCGCTCTTTGTACGGCGTCTATCTGCAGTCGGCGATGGATGACTGGGCCAGCAATATCGTGGTCGGCTCGCTCACCCACGGTGTGGTGGCGAACGACTCCTGGAAATCGGAGATCGACACTGCCCTGGGTCTGTTCCTGGCTGACCAGAACGTGGATTCCTTCCAGGCCGCGCTGGTAGCCGCTTGTTCGGCTTCTGGCCCGTGCCAGTAACCTGATCGCTTTGTGACGGGGAGGTTCGCTCGAAAGGGCGAGCCTCCCCTGTTGTGACTCGCTGCTGCGGAGGTGAGGTGAATTTATGACCAAAAACAAGGACGCGCTGGCCTCCTTTCTGCTGGTCTCTCCATCGATCCTGGCTGTGCTGATCTTCGTCTATGGATTCATTGGCTGGTCGATGCGCGTATCGATGAGCGCCTGGAAAGGGCTGCTGCCCGATTACACCTTCGTTGGGCTGCGGAACTATATCAACCTGTTTTCAGATCCACGCTTTCATATCGACGTTCGTAATACCCTGATATTTACCGTTGTATTTGTGGGAGGCTCGATGCTGATGGGCCTGGGTCTGGCGCTGCTGCTCGAACAGGGGCTGCGCGGCGAGGCTTTCTTCCGCAGCCTGTTCCTCTTCCCCATGGCGATTTCCTTCATCGTTACCGGCGTGGTATGGCGCTGGTTGATGAACCCGGCAGCCGGCTCGCGCATGAGCGGCTTCAACCTGCTCTTCCAAAACCTGGGTTTGGATTTTCTGATCAACCGCTGGCACACCACCCCAACCTGGGGCATTGCCGCTATCGCCCTGGCAGCCATCTGGCAGATGTCTGGCTACACCATGGCGCTGTACCTGGCAGGGCTGCGCGCCATCCCGCACGAGCTGCGCGAAGCCGCCCAGGTAGATGGCGCCACCGAAATCAGTATCTTCCGCTATATTACCTTTCCTTTGCTGCGCCCGGTCACCCTGAGCGCCATGATCATCCTGGGTCACATCTCCCTCAAGGTATTCGACCTGATCGTGGCTATCGCCGGCAAGCAGCTGCCCCTGGATGTGCCTGCCATCTACATGTGGCAAACCACGTTCGATGGGTACTTCTTCGGACGCGGCGCCTCCATCGGCATCCTGCTGCTGCTGAGCGTTGCTGTGCTGATTATCCCGTACATGGTTTATACCCGCCGCACGGAGACTGAGCTATGACCCGCGCACCGATCCTCAATCTGCTCAAGAGCAAGAACTGGCTGTACCTGCCGCTGTTGATCATGGCAGTCTTTTACTTGATTCCCATGTACGTCATGCTGGCGACCGGGTTCAAAGGTTTCGATGAGGTCAGCCTGCGCACCATGTGGGACCTGCCTACCGGCATTCGTTTCGACAATTTCATCGCCGCCTTCGAAAAATTGGCGCCCTCCATGTGGAACAGCTTCAACATGGTCATCCCGGCGGCGATTATCTCTTCGATTTTAGGGTCGCTGAACGGCTTCGTGCTGGCGAAGTGGAAATTCCCCTACGCCGACGCCATCTTCACCCTGATCCTGTTTGGCATGTTCATCCCCTACCAGAGCATCCTCATCCCGCTGGTCGAGTTCATGCGGCGCATCAATCTATACGGCGGTCTGCCGGGATTGGTGCTGGCGCACGTCATCTACGGTCTGCCGATTACCACGCTGACCTTTCGAAATTATTACGCCAGCATCCCCAAAGACCTGGTGGAAGCGGCGCGCATCGATGGCGCCGGTATGCTGGGCGTGTACTGGCATATCCTGCTGCCGATTTCCATCCCCAGCTTCGTGGTGGTGCTGATCTGGCAGTTCACGTCTGCCTGGAATGACTTCTTGTTCGCCGTGGTGCTCACCCAGCCGCAGAATTGGCCAATCACCGTGGCGCTCAACAACCTGGCAGGCAGCCAGATCATCGAGTGGAACGTGCAGATGGCCGGCTCCTTCCTGGCGGCTGTGCCCACCCTGCTGGTGTACATCCTGCTCGGCCGCTATTTCATGCGCGGCCTGCTGGCAGGAGCATTGAAAGGCTAGCGCTTCCCTGGCTGTGTATCTTCGATACCGGGGTTGTTGGCAGGCAGCGTCTGCCGGCAGCCCCGGTTTGTGCTTAACAGTCTTGTTAGGTCTTCCATCCTTGCCCACCTGTGCATGTCCGCGGCAGGGAATTGAGATAAGATTGAAGTGGGTTTTTAATTTATTGCTGTCTACTCAGGAAGATCAGATGGTTAGGTTTCCGGTATGTACTGGCAGTGGACGCCGTGGGTAATTCCACATTTAATCTTGATCGCCGCGTTGATCTACAGCGCGGCCGTTACCCGCACGCGCTTGAGCCTGTTTTCCGGCAATACAATCGCCTTGATGCTGGTGGGGGGTACTGCCTGGCTGGCAGCCGAGACTCTGGAATATTGCAGCCTGTCGTTTACTGCTAAAACCTGGTGGGATAATGTCCAGCATGCCCTGGTGGCGCTGCTGCCGGTCGGCTTTTTCGTCGTGTCTTCAAAGCCGGGTCGCTCCGATCGCCTGGTGGCTGCCGGGTTGGGTGCAGCCGGGCTGTGTTTCGCGGGTGCGTTCTTATGGGATGCGAGCCTGGGTTGGATGACCGCCGGCGCCTGGTTGACCTCTGCCGGGGGCAATCAGTGGCTGCAAGTAGTGCGGTCTCCCGGTTTCTTCGTGTTCATTGCCTGGGCAGTGGGGGTATGTTTGTGGGCCGGTCTGCGCCTGGTGCTCGGCTTGAGACGCAGCCCGACCGGCGCGCCCTACCAGGCGATTTACCTGATCGCAGTAGCCCTGCTTACCCTGGCGGCTGCCGGGCTTGACCTCAGCCGGCAGAGTCCCTGGCCTTACTATGGCTTTGCTGGGCTGGTGTACGGCAGCCTCTCCCTGGGAGCCTCGTGGAACCTGGTGCGCCTGCGTGAGCGGGATGAACAAATCGCCCTGCGCTGGATAGCCCTGGAGGAGATCGTCGATCCGTACCTGGTGCTGGATCGCCAGGGGCAGGTGGTAGATGCCAACCAGGCAGCCATTCAGATGAGCGGCAATTTGCGCGAGGGCGTGATTCGCCGGCCCTTGAAAGAAGCCTGGCCCGAGCTGGAGCAGCGCATCGCCCAGGCTGTCTCCGCCCAACCGGCGCTAGCAGGACGCCAGACCTGGGATGTGCTCATCACCCTGCAGCAGGGGGCGGTCTCGCGCCGCTACCGTGTGCGCCGGTCGGAGCTGCAGGATACCCCCGGTCTGCCTTTCCGCGCCCTGCTCACACTGCGCGCCTCAGATGCCATGGATGAGCTGGAGCCCCAATTGGGACGCATCGTGCGCGAGCTGGGCAGCAGCCATTCTGTAACCGAGGCCATGCTCAGCCTGGAGCGCCTGCCGGTGGTCATGGATCGGGTTGCGCTGGCCCTGGTGTCCAACCTGGATCTGGCTGCCGTGTGGGTTGCGCGCATCCACGAGGGCGGCGCCTCGCTTTCATGGCTGGCGTTTCGCCACCAGGTGGGAAGCCGCCTGGCAGCCGATTTGCTGGATCTGATTGGCGGCGACGCCCGCCAGCAGTCCATGCCGGAAAACCCCTGCAGGCTCTCCGGCAGCGATACGCAGGTATATGTTCGTTTGCTGCACGGCGAGAGCGTGATCGACCAGCCCCTGGAAGTATATTTTCAGCCCTTCGCCCCGGCAGCCTACTGCCACAAGCTGCTGCAGCGTTCCGGTTTGAACGCCGCCTACGCCGTTCCGGCTGAGGCAGGGGGGCGGGTGATTGGATTCATCCTGGCAGCCTCGCGGGCAGGTGTGCTCACGCCGTTCCAACAGGAGTCGCTGCGCCGTACGTCAGCCCAGGCGGCGGTGGTGCTGGAAAATCACCGCTTACAAGAGCAGCAGCAGGAGAGGGCGGAAGAAATCGAACGCTCGCGCACCTTGCTGGCTGCCCTGGGACAGGTGGCGGCGCTGCTGCCGGTATCCGCTAACCCCGAAGAGATCATGCAAGCGGTGGGAACCGGCCTGCGGCGTCTCAACCTGACCTGCTACTTTGCCGATTTCCTGGCGGAAGAGACTGCCCTGCGCCTGCGATATTTATCCATCCACCCCCAGGCACTGGCAACTGCCGAGCGTCTGGCAGGCCTGTCTAGGCTCACCTACCGCATGCCGCCGGATGCGGGACCGTTGGAGCAGGTCTTGAAGCACCGCCAGCCGGTGTACCTGCACGATATGATCGCATTCAGCGGCATGTTTTTATCCCAGCTGCCGCCGGCTACGGCCCGGCAGGTGTATAAGCTGGTAGGCGTGCCGCCCGGCACCCCGGGGGCATACCTGCCGCTTGCATTGGATGCGGGCCGCGTGGGTCTCTTTGGGGTGTGGGGCAGCGACCTGCGCCAGGACGACATGCTGGCGCTGGAGATTTTTGCCAACCAGGTGGCGGCTGCGCTGCAGAACGGGCAAATGCTGGAACGCGAACAAACACGCACTGCCGAGCTTGGTCGTTCCAACGAACGCATCGCTGCGCTGGGACAGATTGCCGCCAGGCTGCGCAGTGTGCTGCAGCCCGACGAGGTGCTGAAGTTGCTGGGACGGGAGCTGCACAGCCTGGGCATGGAGTGCTACGTGGCAGAACGCCATCCTGACGGCAACGGGCTGTACGTGCGCTACATCTCGCTGGGCGGGGGAGCGCTGCGCAGGATGGAAAAACTCGCCAGGATGACTATGCAGCGCGTGCGCCTGGCTGACGATCTCTTCCCTGCCCGTGAGGTGCTGAACGGCGAAACCCTGTTCATCGAGAATTTGCTCGAGCTGCTTGGCGAGTATATGACCTTCCTGCCGCACAAGCTTATCGCACAGGTGGTTAAACTGGCAGGCGTCAAAGAGACCAGCCGGGCGGTGTGGATGCCGCTGCGCACATCTGCGGGAGTGCATTCCATCCTGGCTATCTGGGGGGTGGACCTTCGACAGGAAGATATTCCTGCGTTGAGCATATTCGGCAGCCAGGTTGGGGTTGCCCTGGAATATGCGCGCCTGCACGCAGAAACCACCCTGCAGCTTCGCCGGCAGACGCTGCTGCGGCAAGCTTCGGACGCATGGCACGGCGTATTGAATATGGAAGATGTGCTGCGCCAGGTGGCTGAGCAATTGGGGCGCGCCCTGGACGTCACCAGTGTGTATATCTGCAGCTACGATGCCAGCAGCGGCGCCACCCAGGTGCTGGCGGATTTCATCTCGGAGCACGCCAACCCGGCAGAACAAATTTCAGATGTCGGCGAGAGCTACTTTTTCTATCTCCAGAGTGAAGAACGGCTCAATCAAGGCGTGATCCAATACGATTGGGATGACAAACACCTGAGCGATGGCGAAAGTACACACCTGGAAGCCCACGGCTGCCAGTCTGTCGTCATTGTCCCGCTCGAAGTGCGCGACCACATAGCTTATTTCGCCGAATTGTGGGAAAGCCGTTTCAGGCGGCGCTTTTCAGATGAAGAGATCGAGCTGTGCCAGGACCTGGCGAATACCGCCGCCATGGTGGTGGATAATGCCCGCCTGTACGCCGAGCTGCAGCAGCGTCTGCAGGAACGCAGCGCCGTTATGAGCGCCGCGGATGCCGTGCTCGCCTCTCAGGACCTTTCCGAAGTCACCACCCGCCTGGCTGAAACCCTGGGGAAGGCCATCGACGCCACCAGCGCCTATTTCATCTTCTACAACACCGATGATCGCAGCTACGCGGTCATCGCCGAGTACATCGGCCCGGCAGCAACCGAACAGGAGCACGAGTCGGACCTGGGCGTGTCTTATTTCGACGATACCTCCGAGCTGATGTTCATGCTGCTGCAGGGCGTTCCGGTGGTGCAGCACGCCGGCGTATGGAACTTAAACCCCGAATACCAGGAACATCTGGAGCGCTACAGCGTGCAGTCGGTGATGTTCCTGCCGCTCATCCAGGCGCACACGGGATTGATCGGCTATATCGAAGTCTGGGAGACGCGCTCCCGGCGCGAATTCAGTCCCGCCGAGCTGCGCCTGTGCCAGGCCATCGCCCAACAGGCCAGCATCGCCATCGAAAAATCACGCCTGTACGTCACCGCGCAGCACGAGATCCAGGAGCGCCAGCAGGTGGAGCTGCGCCTGCGCCAATCGGAGCAGGAATACCGCAGCCTGTTCGAGAATGCCCATGATGCTATTTTGCTCTTCGACCTGGAGAACGGACACATCCAGGCGGTCAACCCGCACGCCTGTGAGATGTACGGGTATTCGCGCCAGGAGCTGCTGGAAATGGATCTGGTGACGCTCAGCCTGGACTCGGCTGCCGAGATGCGGCACTGGGGGGCGGCGCAGTCAGAACACGGCAGCTTTCACCTGCGCACCATCCACCGGCGCAAAGACAGCAGCGAGATGCACCTGGAAGTAACCGGCGCTCCGATGATTTACGGCGGGCGCCAGGTGATGCAGTGCATCCTGCGAGATATCACCGAACGCGTGCGCACCGAAGAGCGCCTGCGATTTAACGCCTTCCACGACGGTCTGACCGGACTGCCAAACCGGGCTTTATACCTGGAACGCCTGGAACGCGCCAGCGCCCGCTACCGCCGCGACCCCAGGCACGGATTCGCAGTCTTATTCCTGGATCTGGATCACTTCAAAAAGGTCAACGATACCCGCGGTCACTTCTGGGGCGATGAGCTGCTGGTGCAGGCGGCGCGCCGCCTGGAGGCCTGCGTGCGCGCCGTGGATACCGTCGCCAGGCTGGGCGGGGACGAGTTTGTGATCTTGATGGAAGATATCCGCGATATCCTGGACGCCAGCGCGCTGTGCGAGCGAATCCTGATCCATTTTCGCAAGCCGTTCATCCTGGAGAGCGAAGCGGTGTACACCTCGGTGAGCATCGGGGTGGTGATGAGCGACGCAGCCTACAGCTCCACCGAAGCCTACCTGCGCGATGCCGATATCGCCATGTACCGCGCCAAATCTGCCGGGCGCAACCGTTTCGAGGTGTTTGACGCCGAGATGCGCGATCAGGTGATCAAGCGCATGGGACTGGAGAACGACTTGCGCCAGGCAATCGAGCTGGAGCAGTTCCAGATCTACTACATGCCGATCGTGGATCTGCACGATTCCCGTGTGGTGGGGCTGGAGGCGCTGCTGCGTTGGCACCACCCACAGCGCGGCCTGGTGCCTCCCATCCATTTTATCCCCATCGCCGAGGAAACCGGCCTGATCCTGCCGTTGGGCGAGTGGGTGCTGCGCCGCGCCTGCCAGCAGATGCGTACCTGGCAGCAGCGCTTCGCAACCGGCGAGCGCCTGGCGGTGAACGTCAACATCTCCGGTGTGCAGCTCGCCCAGTCGGATTTGGTGAAGGTGGTGCGCGCCGCGTTAGAAGAGAGCCAGCTGCCGCCGCGCTGTTTGTGCCTGGAAATGACCGAAAGCGCCTTGATCAGCGATGTGGAGCGCACCCTGGGGATTATTGCGGCGTTGAAGGCGATGGGCGTCTCGGTGCAGCTGGATGATTTCGGCACCGGCTATTCCGCCTTGAGCTACCTGCGCCAGTTCCCCATCGACGCCATCAAGATCGACCGCTCCTTCATGAGCGTGCACGATGGCAGCCGGCGCGGTCCGGATTTGATCCGTACCATGGTGCTGATGGGTCACGAGCTGGGCATCCAGGTGGTGGCGGAAGGAGTAGAGACAGCCGAGCAGCTCGAGTACCTGCGTTCGGTGCGCTGTACCTACGGGCAGGGCTTTTACTTCGCCCGCCCGCTGCCGGCGCGCCTGGCAGAAGCCTACCTGCTCGAAAACCTGGGTGGGGTGGAGTCTGGGCAGGAGGTGTAGAAAAGAAAAGCGAAACACAAAGAGCGCCAAGGAGGAGCGAAGGACACGAAGGTATTTAATCGTTCTATTGATTTATCTTTGTGACCTTTGAGCTTGCTTTGTGAGCTTTGTGTTTCAACTATCGATATAACCGGGTTTCAAGATCGGATTGAGGATGTGCTGCACGCCCTGGCGCAGGCGCACCTGCCACTCGGGCAGCAGCTCCAGCGGCTCATCGTCCAGCTCGAACTGGGCGGCCTTGTACCCCAGCTCGAACAGGCGCTCCGCCTGGGAGAAATCCCAGAAACGCACCTCATCCGGCGCCTGCAGGTGCAGCACGCGCACCTGAGCGCCGGTGGCTTCTGCCCAGGCGATTTCCATGTGCGCCTGCCGGTCGGAGATCAGCGAAAGCGCATAGCTGCTGATGCCGAACAGGTCGGCTGCCGCATGACGGGTGCCCAGCATATACTCGACGTTGACGCCCACCACCTGCAGCGCCCCGCGCTCGATCGCCGCCAGCAGCGGCAGCTTGGAGAGCACCCCGCCGTCGATATAGCGCTGGGTGTGAATGCACCAGGGAGCGAAGTAGGGCGGCAGAGAAATGCTGGACATCGCACCATCCAGCAGCAAATCCTCCGCTCGGTCGCCCAGGATTGCCAGCTGCCCGCTTTCCAGGTGTACCGCAGCGGTAAACGCGTGCACCCCCTTCAGCCGGGAGAGTTCGCCAAAGGTGCGCAGGTTGGGCGGCAGGTTCTCCTTGAAGAAATCCGCCACTGGCTGGCTGGGATACAGGCTTTCCTGGCGCGCCAGCAGCCGCCGCATGCCGGTAAAGATACCGCCCTTACCCACCACCTCCGGGCGGATTCTGCTCCACACTCGTCCCAGGTTCTGCGCGCCAGCGGGGGATGGATCGGTCGCCAGGTATATGGCATTCAGCGCACCTGCGGAAGTGCCCACGATCAGATCGGGCTGCAGCCCGGCTTCGAGCAGGGCGGCAGCTGCGCCAGCCTGCAGCGCGCCGTAATTGGCTGCTCCGGAGAGAACGAGTGCGATCATGATTTAATGATACAGAAATCGAGGGCAAGAATCAAGAGGCAGGCAAGAAGGACAAGCTGCCAGCTTGTCCGCGTGACCTGAGCGATCATCAGGGTATACAATCATACATACCCATCGATTTGCATGTTCTAGTTGAAAAAGCTGGTCGCACGTAGTGGGCCACGCACAAGGATGTCATCCTGAGCGGAGCGAAGGATCTAGATCCTTCACTTCGTTCAGGATGACAGATCAAATAAGAGCATATATCAAAATGACATCGAGACAGCAAAACTGGGAGAAAGCATGAAAAAGAAATTTGTGGTTCCAATATTAACAATCACCTTACTGCTCACGCTGGCTTGCTCGTTTGGTTACGAGGGGGTTAGTATCGGCGATGACCCAGAGCCTTTGAGTCCTCTTGATGGACTGATTAATCCGGAAACCGTGCAGGCAGTGGATACTGAGGAGGCAGGCTCAGCGCCTGCTGGCGCCACACCGGAGCCCGAATACCAATCCGTAATTCCGGCAGGTTCAGATGTGGAAAGGGTGGTTGCCGGCTCGCATGAATACTCGGTTGCTGCAACCAACTTCGAATGCACCTGCCAGGCGACCGCCAATATGACGGTAGATTTCAAATTCACCGGTGGTCAGGTAGAAATTACAAACGCAGGTGGTGGCGCGACGATGGTTTATGACAAAATCGACGATAACAAATACCAAAGATCATTTATGGGATACTACATTTTATCCAGCGGGGAAGGTGACCAGGTCACGGAGACCAAGGTAGAAGAGGAAAATCGTACGGTGATCATTCTCACCGGCAGTGGGTATGTCATGGAGAGTTATAAAGGAGAAGCCGCTTCACCGTGCTGTTTCTATACTTTCACGATTGAAAAATAATCTCGTGCACCGGCCGGCACAAAACGGTTGGTAGGGGCGGTTCGTGAACCGCCCAATCACGGTTCGTGAACCGCCCAATCACGGTTCGTGAACCGCCCGGATTGTTGGGGTGGTGTATGGCAAGAAGGGTCTCCCGGCGCCATCCATCTCACCCTTGACTCCATATACAACAGGTGTTATAGTACATATACTATAACACCTGTTGTATATAATCGGTGACTCATGTCCTTAAAACACGCCATCCTCGGTTTTCTATCCTTTTCGCCGCTCACCGGTTATGAGCTGAAAAAAGCCTTCGACCGCTCGGTGCAGCATTTCTGGCCTGCCAACCAGAGCCAGATCTACCGCACGCTCACCGAGCTGGCGGAGGCAGGTTGGGTGGATGTGGAGGTCATCGCCCGAGAAGAGCGGCTGGATATGAAGCGCTACCACATTACCTCGTCCGGGCGCCAGGAGCTGCACGGCTGGCTTTCCACACCCCTGCCGCCTCACGATTACCGCGAGCCGTTTCTGATCCAGGTCTACTTTGCCGGCAAGCTCAACGACGAGGAGGTCGAACGCTTGCTGGCTCATGAACTGCGCGCTCTGGAAGAAACCCTGGCAGCGATGAACGCCATGCTCAGCATGCACCGTGCGCAGCTGGAGAAGCACCCCGATCCGAGGGCATATTTCTTGAGCGTCGCCACATTGGAGTTTGGCATACGCAGCAACCAGGCGGCGCTCGACGGGCTGAGAAGCGGTGCCGAGCGCGTCCGTACAAAGACGTACCGC
>JBGSTO010000673.1:0-1870 GCA_041736465.1 Anaerolineales bacterium
TATGATGCGGTCATCAACCTGGCTGCACGGGCGGGTGTGCGCCAGTCGGTCGAAAACCCCTGGATTTACGTGGACACCAACCTGACCGGCACGTTGAACCTGCTGGAAATGTGCCAGCGGTATGCGATTGGCAAGTTCATCCTGGCTTCGACATCCAGCGTGTACGGCTTGAATGCGCCGCTGCCCACGCCGGAAGATGCCGACAGCGACCATCCATTGCAGTCTTACGCGGCAAGCAAGAAGGCAGCCGAGGTGATGTGCCACGCCTACCACCACCTGTACGGGCTGGATGTGACCGTGTTCCGGTATTTCACGGTGTACGGCCCGGCGGGACGCCCGGATATGAGCCTGTTTCGCTTTACGCAGTGGATCAACGAGGGGCGCCCGCTGCGGCTCAACGGGGATGGGGAGCAGTCGCGAGGTTTTACGTATGTGGACGATATCGCCCGCGGCACGATCGCCGGGCTGAAGCCGCTGGGTTACGAGGTGATCAACCTGGGCGGTCATGAAAATGTGCGGCTGAATGAGCTGATCGAACGCCTGGAACAACTGCTGGGCAAGAAGGCGGAAGTGGTGCGCTACCCGATGCACCCCGCGGATATGCTGGCGAACTGGGCGAATATCGACAAAGCCCGCCGGCTCCTGGGCTGGCAGCCGCAGGTTTCCCTGGATGAGGGGGTGCGTGCGCTGGTGGAATGGTACCTGGCAGAGCGCAGCTGGACCAGCCAGATCAGCACGGATTAGCATCCGATGCGTTTGTGGCCCGCCCGGCTCCGGCAGGCGTCCTCGCGCCTGCTCGAAAACCCCCTGATGCGGCGGGTAATCCGTAATTCCGGATATTTGTTCGGCTCCACCGGCATCTCGGCTGCCATCGGCATGCTGCAAGGCATCCTGACGGCGCGGCTGTTGGGCGTAGCGGGGTACGGCATCCTGGGGGCGATTACTCTGTTTACCAGCGTGGTCAACAAGTTTGCTTCGTTCCGTATGAGCGAGCTGGTGATCAAGTATGTGGGCCAGTTCCACGAGCAGGATGATCCCCAGCGGGCGGCGGCGGTGTTCAAAGCGGCTGCACTGACCGAGATGGCGGCATCTTTTGCGGCCTACGGCCTGGTAGCCCTGCTGGCGCCGGTGGGCGCGCGGCTGCTGGCAAAAGACCCGGCGGCAGCGCAGTGGTTCACGGTGTACGGGCTGATCGTGCTGGCAAACCTGGTTTCGGAAAGCTCAACCGGGCTGCTGCTGATCTTCGATCGCTTCCGGCGCATGGGGTTTATCACCGTGATTCAGAGCGCGTTCACGCTGGTGATCATTATTGTGGTGTACGCCAGGCAGGGAGGCATGCTGGGCATCCTGGTGGCTTACCTGCTTGGAAAAGCCTTTGGGGCGGTGAGTCTGACCCTGGCGGCTTTTCTGGAGGCGCGCAGGCGTTGGGGGGCGGGGTGGTGGCGCGCTCCGCTGGGTTTGCTGCGCCCTTACCGCAGGGAGCTGGTGCATTTTGGGGTGAGCACGAATATCAGCGCTTCATTGAGCCTGATCAATAAAGACAGCGAGCTGCTGTGGGTGCTGCTGCTGCGCAACCCGTTGGAAGGCGGCTACTACAAGCTGGCGCTGGCGCTGGCAAACGTGGTGCAGATGCCGGTGGCGCCGCTGCCGCAGGCTACCTATCCTGAATTGTCACGCGAGGCGGCGCGCGGGCAGTGGGGCAACGTGCGCTACATCCTGCGCCAGGGGTCCATCCTGGCGGGCGGGTATTCGCTGGCGGCGGCTGCCGGGCTGCTGCTGCTTGGCAGGCCGGTGATCCGCTACTTTTACACACCGGATTTCCTGCCTGCCTACCCGGCGCTGCTGCTGATCCTGGCGGGGCTGCTGGTGG
>JBGSTO010000703.1:0-11891 GCA_041736465.1 Anaerolineales bacterium
AGGGCTCAGCGCGGTCTCCTGTGGCTCGTCGTTAATCTCAAAGCTCAACAGCATGATATCACGCCACTCGCCGAGCGACCACATGCGCACGGGACCGGAGGGCAGCAGATCGTGCTGGCTGGCTAATTGGGCGGCTTTCATGCGCAGCTGGTCGGAGCCGCGCTGCCCGAGGGCAAAATCCCTAATCGTTTGGAGCAGCCCGGGGTGTCCTGAGAGGCCTGCCAGATGGATAACAAACTGGCAGGCGCTCTCATCGCCACGCTGAAGCAGATGGGGAACCAGAGAGAGCAGCTCAGGGTGTTGCTCCAGGAAAGCCTGAGCGGTAATCTGGCCATCTGCATCGCTCTTGCGGCGAGAGGCAAGCTTGAGGCTGCGATCCAACGAACGTATGGTAGGCTCGAAGACCCAGCTTTGCAAGGGAAAGGCATAAGCGCCGTGGCGTTGTCCGGCAGGCTGCTCCAGATCGTCCAGTTGCAGGCGGGCCAGGCGCATGCCTGGGTTGGTCTTGAGAGCTTGCTTCCACAGGCGACGAGCGTCCTTGAGGCGCCCCTGGTGGTAAAGGGCAACTGCCGCCAGATGGCGGAACAGCCCGCTTGGGTCAGCCAGATCCAGGTTGCCTCGGGCGCGAGCATGCTGGTACAAGTCCAGGATGCCAGCATCGTCGCCCAGGAAGGTAAGGGCTTCGGCTTTCTTGGCTAAGCTGTCGACAGCCTCGGAGGTGGAGCTTTTCAAACGAACGGCGATCTCGTTGGCGGCTTCGGGTTGACCGCTGAGAAAGAGTAAACGCGTCAGGTTGGAGAGAGCGTGGACATTATCCGGTTCATTATCCAGCACGCGGTGGATCAGGTCAATGGCGGCTTGCAACTCACCTGTCTGGGTATAGAGATGGGAAAGGTTGTTTAGCGCCGGCACGAAATCAGGGTAGCGTTTGAGCAATTTCTCGGCAGCCTGACGACCCTGAGCATATTGACCATGTTCCAGTAGGAAGCGAACTTCGTCATTCTGGTAGCCTAAATCGAAGGCTTCGTCCTCGGTCAGCTGTAACCGAACAATTTCGGCTCGCAGGCCGGACCGGAGTTTGTCCAGTAGCTGCCGGGCTTCGCCAACCTGCTGGTGGTCGGGCCAGCGGCGCAGGAAATATTCGAGTTCCTTGATAGCCAGCGCCGGGCGCAGATTGGAAGCATGAGCGCCGGCAAGCGCCAGGTGGGCGTCGCTATTGTCACGGTCGACTTTGAGTAGGCGGTATATGGCCCACTCGTAGGCGGAGATATCGTTCAGGTCGTAGCAGGCATTGACCAACAGCTCCAGAACGGGCGCAAGACCAGGGCGGCGGCGGTCGAGGTCTTCGAGCAACTCCCGGGCTGCCTCCGGCTGACCTTCCTCCAGCAAGCGCTCGGCTTCAGCAAGGTCCTGCTGCAGGCGGCGAGTTAGCGTGGTTGGAGAGGGTTTCTTTTTGGCCATAGGTGATGAGATTATACAGCTTGCTTTATTCTCGTCAAGGAGAGTACGGAAATGGTGATCATCAATCTCCGTCAACGGTTGAAAATATCGTCGAACGACCACCTGCCCAAGCAATTTTTGCTCGTGCCTGTAACTGGCACAATCTGTCGATTGCTTATGTTTCAATATTATCCTTTCCAGCCAGTTGAACTCATTCATCTTTCAGTAGGCCGGAGTTAAGCTGTACTCGCCTTTAAAACACTCACCCCCATATCTGGCGGTGTAGGGGTGAGCCTTCGTTTTTGGGCATTTACTGCCGCATGTAGGCGCCCGCGGCGCGACTCGAACACGCGACCCTTTGCTCCGCAAGTGGGTGTTCTAGGTTTTAATACGCCATATATGTCCAAAGAATGCTATTTTCTCGAATATTACCCCATATGTGGGGTCATTGTTGCCACTCTTTCCAATGAGTTCTAGCAGATAAGCTGTAATCAAGCTGTAATCGAGTTCCTGAGTCGTGACTTGTGAAAATAGACATATAGACTGTGAGTTGATCGGGTGATTTCTCTTGATCCGATCACCGGGCAATCAGCGGCAAGTAGATTTGATGGGTCGGGCCAAAACAATCGCTCATGCTCAACCACACCTCGACATTATCCAGCCCCCAGCTCTCATCCAGAATTCCCTGCGCCTGCTGGCTGATGAATTCCATGTCCAGGGTGGAGCCGGAATGGGCAAAGGTGAAAACCAAATGATAGACCGAATCCTGGGAAATTTCAAAGAATGTATAGCCCAGGGTGTTAATTTCCTGCGCTCCCATCTGGCTTGGGTAGTCCCCGCCTGGGAATGTCCCCGGGAACGCCTGGCGTTGGAATGCCCAGTTCGAAAAGGTGGTCTCCAGCAAGTTCATCTGATCTGCTCGGGACAGCCATATATCGGGGCCAATCACCTCGTCGAGTAAGATTGCCTGATCGGACTGTGAATCTACTTCGTTGCCATCCCATGAGCGGATCAAGAATAGATCAAATTCAACATGCACGATGGCATGTTGGGACAGGCTACCCAGGTTGAGGCAGACGGTCTCGGCTCCAAATTCGCCCAAGAAGTGGCGGGCGCCCAAAGGGGTGGCGGATACGATAGGTGTGGCGCAGTTCCATTGGCTGGCAATCGGAGGGCTCTCAAAATCATCTTCAAACACCAGTTGGGTCAAGACTGCGTTAACGGCAATGCTGGCAGTATTATTACCAGGGATCGGGTCGAGTTCGGCCCCATCGATCACCGCCGTATTGATCAGTACACCCTGGCTGTCTTGGGCCACAGTGCCAGTGATCTGGACAGACGCAGTAGTGCCGCTGCTCAGTCCACCCAGATCACAGACCACGCTCCCGTCGCTCTCTTCACAGCCAGGTGAAGCGGCGCTGAAGCTTACCCCGCCGGGCAGGGTATCAGTGATTGTGACCCCCGTGGCAGCCGAGGGGCCGTTGTTGTGGGCGGTGAGGGTGTAGACCACCTCTGTCCCAGCCAGAACTGGGTCTGGAAAGGCTTGCTTTGTTAGTGCCAGGTCGCTTAGCGGGTCATCCACCCCGGTCACCGTTATCGTGACTGTGGCTGGAAACATGGACACCTCGATGCCATCGGTGATCGTATAGGTGAAGATATCTGTGGCTGTCATACCGCTTCCCAGGTGCTCGAATTTGCCGTTGGGGTTGTAAGTGAATCCACCATCGGCCAGTACGGTGAGCAGAGCTTCCGACGGCAGGGTGATTTCTAGGCCGACATTAGACAGGCTGCCGTTGACCGCCTGTACAGTTAGCGGATCTCCGTCCGGATCCACATCGTTGCCCAGGATGCCAGGCGCTTCTCTGCTCAGCAGTGTATCCTCGTCCGTGTTGTAGGCGTCGTCGGCTGCAGAAGGCGGTCTGGTCCTGGCGATGAAGGTGAACGGCCCGGTAACTGTCCGGTTGCCGGATGTATCGGTTGCTTCGATGGAATATGTATATTCGCCAGCAACAGGATCCGTAAAGATGGGCGTGATGCTGAAGGCTGCCCCGTCCAGCACTGCCGGAGCAATCACTTCCCCCTCATCAGGCGTCACAATATGTGCCTCCATGGAGGATATGCCGCTTCCATCGGTCGCAAGGCCGTTCACGATCGGCGCGGGATCGCGGTTCGGATTGCCAGCATCGTAGTCGGAGATCAATACATCCGTTAATACGGTCGTCACCGTGATGACAGGCGCCACCGTGTCGATCGTGGTCGTTTGCCAGGCACTCACGAATTCATTGCCGCCAGCGTCGATTGCCCGAGCCCGCAACTGGCGCTCGACAAAGTCAGCCTGGGGCAGATCCCATAAGAAGAGCCAGGGCTGCTCACCCGCGCCATCCGGTTGTAGAGACAGGGATACAGGCAGCCACAACTCGATGTCATTCAATTGCACCTCGACCTTCGTTACCTGGCTCTCCCCATCCTGGGCGGTGCCGAACAGCGCGAAATCGCTTCCTGTGATCAGAGGTGGAAGGGTGAATGCCAGTTCCGGAGGAGTGGTATCTACGATGTAGGTATGGCCGGCTGTGCTCACATTGCCAACTGCGTCTGTGATCTGGGTATTGAGAGTATAGCTGATGGCGTCCGGCGGAATGTCTACCCAGGCAGCCCAGGGCGAGACGCCGCTTGCCAACTGCCCAGTATTCAACACTTCAACGCTGGCGACACCAGAACCTGCTCCATCGTCCGCGGTGCCGAATACGAGCTGCAGCCCCGTACCGATCACATTAAATGGCGGCACGTTGATTTGTACAACAGGCGGTAGACCATCGACGCGATGGTGGAGGGTGATCTGGTCGAGCTCGATCCCTCCAAGCTGGAGCGAGATGTTGTTCACCACCTCTGTCAGGCCACCGAGATCCGCCACAAGCTGGTCGCTGACCTCCACATTGTGGCTGGTTTCGGGAGCTATTGCCGGAAGATCCAGCGCAGGCGCCTGAAGCAGGCCTTCACCAGGAGCAAATGAGAGCTGCAAGCCAGTTATTTCGCGCCTCTCCCAATTTTTCACTTCAACTAAATAAGGAATTGCACTCCCTGAGATCCAGAACCCTTCTGGGGCCTGGGGGCTATTCACAGTCATCACTGCCGTAGTTCCCAACGGCTGGCCTGCGTTGGGTGTGATGCCATCCAGGTAGCCGGACCAGTGGTAAACGTCAACGAATTGGCCCAGCGAGTTTGTAGTGGGGAAGGCACTCCAGGCAGTTCCTGCCTCATCCAAAGCCAGGGCAACGAGCGAGAGATCGCTTGCCCCGGATAAATCCAGCGGCAGCCTTACTTCGGTGTCGCCATTACCACCCTGGGTGAAGTCAAAACCTGCCTGTGCAGGCAGCCATCCTGAGCCCGTAAACGTCCACAGCATACCTTCGGCTGCGCCATTGACCTGGATGGCATAATCCGCCTCAAAGGGCAGCGCCGGTAAACCGGTCACCGGCGGTGCATAGCCGCCACCCGCACCGGCATCGACAAACGCCCACATGGTTCCGTACACATCCCACCAGGCTCCGCGCCAGCTCAGGTATAACGCCTGACTATCCCAGGTGGCATACAGGAGCTGGCGCTCAACCTTAAATAGACCCGGGATGAGCCCCGCCAGGCCGCGTTCGTCATCGTCCAACAGCTCCGTTTCATCCTTCCACTCGCGATTGGGAATATCCAGGTAACCGTCGATCTCGATCAGCCTGCCGGTCTCGAACGAGCTCACCAGCCATGGCCCTTGATGGTACAGGAATGCGTTCCCTGCGGCATCCCGCGCCATCAGGTGGAAGTACCAAGCCCCTCCAGAGTTCAGAGCTGCTGAATAGCTCAACCCGCCCACAATCTGGTCGGGGATCGTATCGGCAACCTGGTCGACGGTCGCCATGACCGTCACCTGGCCGCTGCTGTCGACGGCGGGCGACCAGCTTGCCACGAGCTCATTCCCCAGCCCTTCCAGGCGCGACCCGACCGGGAAATTGAACACCAGCGGCTGGATACCTCCGGGCGGCACGCCATCTACAATGAAGGAACGGGGCTGGATGGCTGTGTTGCCTGCCCGATCAATCGCCCGCACCTTTGCCCAGTAGGTGATGCCGGGTTCTTTGCTGGGGGATGTCCAGGCAAAAGACCACTCGCCGCCATTTAACGCTGCTGGTGTCCAACTGACGCCGTCCAGGCTGACAGCGAGGCTGCCGATCCCACTGCCTGTCTCGATGATTGTGCCGGTCAGAGTAACCGTATTCTGCACCAGGCTGCCCTCGCCGGGAGCGCTGATGACCAGCCCGGGTGGGGTCTGGTCAAACCAGATATTTACTGTACCGAGGTTAGTGATAGCATCAACATGCAGCTCGGAGGAGGCCGGTTCGATGGCTTCATCGCAGACGGCAGACGCGGTCAGGGCGTGCTCGCCTTCTGTAAGCAGCTCAACCTGGACCGACCATGCACTGAAGTCGGCATCCAAATCTGCCCGAGCAGCTTCTACGCCATCTAGCAGCACCTGGACACTTCGCTGCATTCCGACCGAGCAGTCTGTGAACCGAGCGTAGCCGCCGACCTGTAGTGTGCTGAATTTGGTTGCACTTCCATCCAGGATGGATGTGATGGCAGCCGCGTTCCCTGCGATGGTCGATGTCGCCGAAATCGTGATGCGCGTTTCGTGACCCGCCTGGTCAACCGCGACTGCGGTGATCTGGTTCGGCCCTTCCCACAGCGGCGCCAGCGTCTCAAAGGTGCGCGGCTGACCATCCTGCGGGCTCCAGCCATCCTCCACCCAGGTCGCCGGGTAGATTGTTCCGTTCACATCAAAGTACACTCGATCCACGGTGAACACATTGCCTGAACCCATGTCCAGCCAATCGCTAGCGGTGGCTTGCAGGTGCAGGGCGATCTCGGCGACGGTTATGTCGCCTGTTGGATTGATCCAGGATACGGCTGGCGGTGTGCTGTCCACCAGCACAGCTCCGCTGTACCACTCCAGTGGATCTTCTTCCCGGTTGCCGGCAGCATCGACAGAACGTGTGTAGATACGGTGCAGCCCATCCCGGGTGGGCGCTATCACTGCCGACCAGTAAGAAGCCACCTGCCCCGGCGTCTCCAGGTTTACCGGCTGCCACTGCCCATCAGATGGCAAAGTCGCTGTGATCGCCAGGGTGGCATCCAAAACCGGCACGATGGCGGCTTCCAGCCCGGCGATGCCCGAGTTCCCCTCAGCGCAGGATATCCCCTGCCGACCAAAGAGCAGGGCCAGCGGCACGGCACGCAGCTCCGCGTAACCCAGATCGGCGCGGCTGCCGCCGCCCACCGGCGCGGTTTCCCACGGAGCAGCGGCATCCACTGCCGGAGAACCTGCCTGCAGGTGGTACGGATCCGTCTCGCCGGTCGTGAACAATGGGTCGGCGACGATGTCGCCCACCCCTGGCGAGACAAGCTGGTAGTTGGTCGTATTGAATAGCAGGTTGTACCGGGAAACGACCTGGTCGCCGGTCTCGGCGACCAGGCCTGCTGCGTTACCTGCCAGGATGTTGTTGAAGGCGTTCACCCGTGTTCCTGATCCTGCCGCATTCAGGCCGGAGTCAAGATTATCCACGATGGTATTGAAGGTCAATTCGGCTGTAGAGCCCCCTTCAAGAACAATGCCTTGCCCATTACCTTCGATCAGATTGCGCGTGATGCGCACATCTCGGGCGCTGCTAACCAGGATACCCGGATTGAGCTGTGCATCGGATTGGGCGATGTGCAGGCCGCGGACCTCCACCTCCGCCACGCTGCTGACGGTGACCGCACTGCCCGCATCCCCACCGTACACATGAACCTCGTCTGGGCTGGCGCCAACCAGGTGCACATAGCTGCTGTGTATGCGGATGTTCTCGTTATAAGCGCCCGGGCCCACACCTACCGTAACCGGACCTTCGAGAGCGTCCCCCAGGCTGGTCACCAGGGCGCCGGCCGCGTCCAGCCCATCCTGGATGCGAGCAAAAGCGTTTACGCCCCAGGTCAGGCCGTCATTCAGGCAGGTTGCGCAGTAGCTGTTATCCACGGCGATGGCTGCCTGCCCGTTCTCGATATAGCCCATGTCGATGCGGTCGCCGGTACCCGGCGGGATGCGATCACTGGGGTCCCCGGCGTCGATGACCGGTGAGGTATCCAGTGGGCGGTAGTCGTGTGCGGCAGGGTTTGCAAAGCGTGGGTTGGCGCGGATTTCACCGGTTCCCGGCCTCTCCACCGGGAGGCCATCAACTACCAGGTCGGCGGTGTTGTTCCAGTAGTCGTTGTAGCGGTAGACGTGGTTAGGCGCCGGCAGGCACCCGTCGCTCTCCAGACTAACTGCGACGGTATTTCCCGCCAGGATGGTGTTGCGCATGTCTAAGGAGGCGCAACCGCTGGCGACCACACCGTTCTCATTGTCCACCAGCAGGTTGTTGGCGATCTCGAGCTGGGTGGCGGCGCCGTCGAGCGCAACCGCCTTCAGCGTATCCCGGATAATGGTGCGAGCCAGGGTGATGGCGCGGGCGCCGTCTTCAACTCGCAGCCCATCAAACAAACCCAGCCCGTCAAGGGTTAGGCCGCCCAGAGTGACCGCCGCCACCCCTTCGGCGGCGACCAGCGACCCGCCTGGCAGGCCCGCCGGCGGGCGAAGGATAGTCATCTCAGCCCCGGAACCGATCAGCTCCAAGCCGCTGACCAGATGCAGCGCCTCCTGGTATACGCCTGGGCGCACCAGCACGCGCGACGCCCCAGTGTCGATAGCGGTTTGGATACTGTTGAAGGCGGTGACGCCCCAGGTCAGGTCGGTGCCGCAGCGGCCTTCGTCAATGCAAGCCTGCTCTGACGGATACACGTAAACGTCGGGATGGTAGGCGAAATAGCCGCCGTTCAAAGCCGACCCCATCTTCAGACGGTATACGTTTTGATCCATGTTCAGGAAACGCGCCGAGGCGAGCGAGATGGTTGCCGTTGGCGGCACAGCTGGCGTCCAGGGAGAGTCGGCGGCCCACTGAGTCTCACCCTGGGTGAGCACGTGAAAATCTTCGAAGGCAAGCGGCTCGACGCTTAGCCAGGCGGGCGAGGCTACTTCAGCCCTGGCGGTGAAGGCGCTGTCTTCTACGACCAGCTTGTCTGGATCGGTTAGCAATGGGGTATATACTTCTGCGCTGGCTAAAGGTCCTTCCACACCATGCCCACCTGCCACCAGCACCCTGCCGTCTTGCAGCAGGGTGGCTGTGGGCTCCTGCCGGTAGACGGTCATCGTCCCGCCAAATGACCAGGTTCGATTATCCGGGTTGTACAACTCGCCAATGTCTCCACCTGCCACCAGTACACTGCCGTCTTGCCGCAGGGTGGCTTGGGGATAATAACCATGGATACTTGCCATGCTTCCGGTAGATGTCCAGGTCTTGTCAGCCGGGTCGTACAGCTCGGCGCTGGTTAAATCAACACCACCAGACCCACCCGATACCAGTACTTTACCATCTCGTAGAAGAACGGCTGCGTGTCTTGTCCGAGGGGTGTTCATCGTCCCTGCAGGCGCCCAGGTCCCAGAAGCCGGGTCGTACAGCTCAGCGCTGTCTTCACCGCCCCACCCAAGACCCACCACAAGAACAGTGCCATCTTGCAGCAAAGTAGCCGTGTGATCAAAACGAGGGGTGCTCATGGCGCCTGTGTATGCCCAGGTTCCATCAGCCGGGTTGTACAGCTCGGCGTCGGCTAAAAATGCATCATCATCACTTCCCCACCCACCAGCCACCAGCACCCTGCCATCCGGGAGCAGGGTGGCTGTGTGCTGCTGCCGGTGTGTGTTCATCGTCCCAGCAGGAGACCAGGTACCCGCAACCGGGTCGTACAGCTCGGCGCTGGCTAAGGTCCCTATATCATAAGCTGTACCACCAGCCACCAGCACCCTGCCGTCTGGCAGCAGGGTGGCAGTGTGACCATACCGGGCAGTGCCCATTGCGCCGGTGGTCGTCCACGTACCATCAGCCGGGTCGTACACATCAGCGCTAATCGAACCACTATACCCACCGACCACCAGCACCTTACCGCCTGGCAGCAGGGTAGCCGTATGACCAGCCTGGACCGCCGACATCGGTGCGGTGGGAACCCATACGCCAGGCGGGTCGTAAGGGGAAATCCAAAAGATGGCCTGGCTGCTCTGGCTGGCGACCCACGTGGAGCGGCGCACGACAGCAGCGCTGGAGCGATCCATCGACAGCGCGTGGGTAAAGCCATAGCCAACCAGGTGATCGAGAACGATCCTGCGCTCAGCCTGGGTTGCGCCATCCTCGCCGGCCTGGTCGAGCACGACCAGGCTGCTGGCACTGCGCAAGGTCATGTTGGCAATCGTAACCCCCCACACACCTGTTAAGTTGACCGCATAGCTGCTGCCTTTTCCGTCCACAAAAACAGCATCCGGGTCTGCACCCATGATGGTCAGGGCTTGTTTACCAGAACCGACCGTAAATGGCTGATAAACGCCGGGTCCTACCCGGATGGTATCGCTGGTCCACCCGGCAGCGTCCACCGCCGCCTGGATCGTGCTGAAGGCGTCGCTGCCCCAGGCGTGCCCGTCGTTGGCGCAGGTAGCGCAGTAATCGTCATCGACGTAAAAAGTCTGGCTGGTGGTCGCCGCCAGGCTCTCGACCGGAGCCATCTCGAAGGTTGCCGCCCCTGGCTCGGCCTGCGAGATGGACAGCAACTCCTGCTCGATGCTCGGGTGACTTTCGAAAGCCCGGTCTGCCGCCAGGAGCCGGCTGACGCCCGCCGCAGAGGGCAGCAGCAGAAGATCAGCCGAACGGTCGCAGTTCAAATCGGCGCTGGCTGCGAAGGGAGACGAGGCCGCCCCGGCGACGCCCATCAGAGTGGCCTCTGCCCCTACCGCGGACCAATTCGCCCGGCCCAGCACCAGGTAGGCGCGTTGGTCGCTGGTTCCCAATAGCAGGTCATCCAGGCCATCCTGGTTCACATCGCCGAGCGCAGCCAGGAAGCCATCCGGTGCGGGAACGAAGGCACTGAATTCGTAGCTTGTGGTCCAAGAACCGCTCGACCGGCCAAGCACCAGGCGCGGAGAGGCGCCGCTGCTGTAGACGAAATCGTCCAGGCCGTCCCCGTTAACGTCTCCCAGGGCCGCCGCCGGTGTGATTCCAAAGCCCGCACTGCTCAGAGTAGCCAGACGGAGCAGGTCGGCGCCCGGATCAATGACCTGCCCGGAACCGGCAGCCAGCGCTGCAGAGCCGGAAAGCAGGTACAGCAGACTGCTTCCAGCATCCGTGACCACCCAATCATCCAGCAAGTCGCCGTTTACGTCGCCCACCCCCGTGACGGTGATGTTCACCTGCTCCACCGATTCTGTATCATATCTACTGGGTAGAGGCGACGTGGTCAGCATGAGAGAAGGCGATTGAGTGGGGTAAAAGGCAGGCGCGGGAGCCTGGGGTGGTATGGGTGTATAGAGTGGCATGGGAGCGGGCGTTTGCGTGGGAGTAGGCGTTTGTGTGGGCGTCGGCGTGGGAGTTGGAGGGCTGGCGGCCTGGATAACGACCGCCGCGGCAGCCGTGTCCACGGCGACATCGGCCTGCATCGGCATATCCCGGTGCCCGAGGACCAGGTATGCGCTGCCCTCGCCGCCGATCCACAGGTCGGCAAAGCCATCCCCGTTGACGTCACCTGCCGGGGCGACGAACTCCCCCAGGGATTGGCCGTCCGACCGGTTGAACAGCGTATAGCGCACAGAGCGACGCTCCACGCCGTTAAGCGCCCGGTCCCAGCCCAGGGGGGCGGGCCGGCTGTAGACCAGGAAAGCCCGCTCGTAGACCGGGTCGCCGACCAGCAGGTCGTCCAGGCCGTCCCCGTTCACATCCCCCACCGCAGCCAGGCGAGACCCCAACCCGGCGCCAGGTGCGCCCACAAAGGAGGTCCACTGGTCTGCCAGCGCTTCAGCGTCCGGCGGCAGCCGCCAATCGCCGTAGCGCCCGTACAGCACCACCACCTTGCCGGCCCCGTTGCCGGCGGCGGGATAGCCCAGCACCAGGTCTGCCCGGGCATCGCCGTCCAGGTCGCCTGCCCAGGCCATTGAAACGCCGGAATCGTCCTCGTAAATTGACTCTGGAGAAAGCCAGACGGTGGCATCCGCCAGGGCGTCCAGCTCGCCGTGTAAAGCGGCGGGGCGCGGCGGTAGGGGCACGTTGCCGGCGTCGTTGGCATACCCCGTCAGGGTGATAGACGGGCTGGCTTTCACGATGGATGCAACGTCATCCAGGCGGCTGAGCAGGTCATCGCGGGGCGGCACGCTGTCGATGACGAATTCGACAAGTGTTTCTGATCCGATATTCCCCGCCCGGTCCAGGGCGCGCACCGCGATGCTATGGCTGCCCTGGGCCTCGGCGCCGATCGACCAGGTGTAGCTCCAATCCGTGTTCAGAGGGAAGAAGCCTGCCTGC
>JBGSTO010000720.1:0-34023 GCA_041736465.1 Anaerolineales bacterium
GGCCGCGCTGTACGCCGCCCGCGCCGACCTGCAGCCGCTGGTGCTGACCGGCATGGAGCTGGGCGGGCAGGTTTCGCTCACCTACATCGTAGAAAATTACCCCGGTTTCCCGGAGGGCGTGGGCGGGCAGGAAATGGTGGATCTGTTTCAGAAGCAGGCGCAGCGTTTTGGGGCGCGCATCGAGTACGATACCGCCACCGCCATCGATTTCTCGCAGCGCCCGTATAAAGTGACTACCTACAACGGCTCCTACCTGGCAGAGACGATCATCATCACCACCGGCGCGACGCCCATCCACCTGAATGTGCCCGGCGAGACCGAGCTGACCGGGCGCGGCGTTTCGTACTGCGCCACCTGCGACGGCTGGTTCTTCAAGGATAAGAAGGTAGTGGTGGTGGGCGGCGGCGACAGCGCCCTGGAAGAGAGCCTGTTCCTGACGCGCTACGCCACCTCGGTGACGGTAATCCACCGCCGCGATCAGCTGCGCGCCGGCGCCATCCTGCAGAAGCGCGCCATGGAAAATCCCAAGATCCACTTCGTCTGGAATACGGTCGTCACCGGCATCCTGGGCGAGGATAAAGTTACCGCCGTAACCCTGAAAAACGTGCAGGACGCCGAGGTGAGCGAGCTGCCCATCGACGGTATCTTCATCTTTATCGGTCACCACCCCAACACCAAGCTCTTCGAAGGCTACCTGGAATTCGACGAGCGCGGCTACCTGGTGACCAACAAGCTGATGGAAACCAACTACTCCGGCATCTTTGCCGCCGGCGAGGTGGCAGACCCGGTGTACCGCCAGGTGATCACCTCGGCGGGCATGGGCGCTGCCGCAGCCATGCGCGCCATCCACTTCCTGGAAGAGCATTCCGAGGAAAGCGAACCCAGCCTTACCCAACCCTGAAAAATCATATGGGGTTTGCCGGCGGACATCCGCCGGTGAGCCCCATCAAACAATTAATCGCCTGGAGAGAGGAAAAATGAAAAACAAAGTTTCTATCATCGGCGCAGGCATGACCGGCTCCACCACCGCGCACTGGCTGGCAGAGCGTGAGCTGGCGGATATCGTGCTCGTGGATATCGTCGAGGGCATGCCGCAGGGCAAGGCCCTCGATTTGCAGCAAGCGCTGCCGGTGATCGGTAAAGACGTCAGCGTGGTAGGCTCCAACAGCTACGAGGCCACCGCCGGGTCGGATATCGTGGTCATCACCGCCGGGCTGCCGCGCAAGCCGGGCATGAGCCGCGACGACCTGCTGTTTGCCAACGCCGATATCGTGCGCAAGGCTGCTGAAGAGACGATCAAGTATTCTCCGCAGGCCATCTTCATTGTTTTGACCAACCCGCTGGATGCGATGGCGTACCTGACGATGAAGGTCACCGGCATCGAAGCCCACCGCGTCATTGGGCAGGCAGGCATCCTCGACTCGGCGCGCATGCGCGCCTTCGTCGCCATGGAGCTGGGCGTGAGCGTCGAGAACATCCACTGCTACGTGCTGGGCGGGCACGGCGATGAGATGGTGCCGCTGACGCGCCACTCCAACGTCGCCGGCGTGCCGCTGGAAAAGATCCTGCCCGCCGACCGGCTGGCAGCCATCGTGGATCGCACTCGCAAGGGCGGCGGCGAGATCGTCTCGCTGCTCAAGACCGGCAGCGCCTTCTACGCCCCGTCGATTGCCATCGTGCAGATGGTGGACGCCATTCTAAAGGATAAGCACCTGGTGGTGCCTGCCGCTGCCTACCTGCAGGGCGAATACGGGCTGAAAGACATCTTCTTCGGCGCTCCGGTGCAGTTGGGCCGCAGCGGCGTCGAGAAGATCTGGGAATACGAACTGAATGCGCAGGAGCTGGAAGCGCTGCGCAAGTCGGCTGCCGGTGTGGCGGAAAACATCGCCAAATTAAATCTATAAAGGATACTCACGATGAGCCTTAAAGAGAAGTTTGCTGAAATTCTGCCGGAATGGCGCGAGCGCGCCACCCGCCTGGTGAAAGAATACGGCGACGTCAAAGTGGACGAAGTCACCATCGGGCAGATCTACGGCGGCATGCGCGATATCAAGTCGCTGGTCACCGATATCTCCTACGTGGATCCCAATGAGGGCATCCGCTTTCGCGGCTACACCATCCCCGAAGTGCTGGCGCTGCTGCCCAAGCCGGCCGGCGCCGAGATGCCCTACGTGGGCGGTCTATACTATTTATTCCTAATCGGGCAGATTCCCACCGAAGCGGAAGCGCTGCTGGTGGAAAACGAGTGGAAGGCGCGCGCCGCCATCCCGCAGTACGTGTTCGACCTGCTGCATGCCCTGCCGCGCGACGCCCACCCGATGATGATGTTCTCTGCTGCCATCGTTTCGCTGCAGACTGGCTCGGTGTTTGCCCGCCGCTACCACGAGGGCATGAAGAAGAGCGAGTATTGGGATCCGATGCTGGAGGACAGCCTGAACCTGACCGCCAAGCTGCCCGCCATCGCGGCCTACATCTACAGCTTGAAATACAAAGACGGCGCGTACACCCCGCCCGATTCCAACCTGGATTGGGGCGCCAACTTCGCCCACATGCTGGGCGTCTCGCACCCCGGCTACCAGGACCTTTCGCGCCTGTACATGATCCTGCACTCCGATCACGAGAGCGGCAACGCCAGCGCCCACGCCACGCACCTGGCGGCTTCTACGCTGTCGGACATTTACTATGCTTTCTCGGCGGGCGTCAACAGCCTGGCAGGCCCGCTGCACGGGCTGGCGAACCAGGAAGCCCTGGCATGGCTACTGGACGTGCACGAGCGCTTCAACGGCGTGCCTTCCCGCGAGCAGATGCGCCAGTTCGCCTGGGATACCCTGCACGCCGGGCGCGTCATTCCCGGCTACGGGCACGCCGTGCTGCGCCGCCCCGACCCGCGCTTCACCGCCCAGTTCGAGTTCGCCCTGCAGCACATGCCGCAGGACGAGATCTTCCAGATCGCCCGGCTGGTCAACGAGATCGTGCCGGCGGTGCTGATCGAGCAGGGCAAGGCCAAGAATCCGGCGCCTAATGTGGATGCCATCAGCGGCACGCTGCAGCACCATTACGGCGTGACGGAGTTCGATTTCTACACGGTGATGTTCGGTGTGGGACGGGCGCTGGGCGTGAGCGCCAACGCAGTCTGGGCGCGCGCCCTGAACCAGCCGATAGAGCGCCCCAAGTCGATGACTACCGCTATGTTGGAGGAGATTGCGGCGAAGGCGGCAGCCCACTAACCGGTCGCCCCGAACCAAACGACAAACCCCAAAGGTTTTCTAAACCTTTGGGGTTTATTTTATTGTGATAGCGAGACAAACCCTAAAGGTCTCCGAGACCTTTAGGGTTTTGTATTTACGGGGTAGGCGTGGCTTCTATCTCCGCCGCTGCGCCTGTCCAGGTGAAGACGCGCGGGCTGCTGACCGCTCCGGCAGGCTCCCAGATGGGGTTGCCGTCGTCGTCTGTACCGCTCTGACGGACGGTGACCACCGTCCAGCGGATCACGTGCGGCGTGTTCACCGTCGGCAGGAAGCCGGCGGGCACCAGGTAGCTGGTGCCGGTGACGTATTCCACCTGGCGCTGCTCCTCGCCGCCGGTGACGACGATTAGGTTAACGGCGTAAGCTTCGTTTTCGCGCAGCGTGCCGACTGCCGCCCACTGCAGCGAGATGGGGAAATCCACACTGGTGAAGGCAGTCCCATCCGCCGGCAGCAGCAGGTTCGGCGCGGGGTAGGGCGGCGGGATGGTCGGTGTGGGGGTTTCATTGGTAAGCTGGCGCTCGCACAGCGGGATCACCAGGCGCTGCCCGGAGCGCACCACGTCGCTCACCAGGCCGTTGTATTCCTTCAACACGGCGATAGACACCAGGTAGTTGGCAGAGATGCGGCTCAGGCTGTCGTTATCCTGCACGGTATAGTCGATCTTCTCGCAGGCAGCATCGGTGGCCTCGGCCGCGCTCAGGGTTGCCGATGGCTGGGGGGTGACCGTCGGGGTCGGGTGGGGGATCTGCAGCGTCTGGCCCTCGAACAGGGTGTCGCAGGCTGCCGGCAGGTCGTTGAGCAGCACGATGCTCTGGATCGAAACGCCGAAATTGAAGGCAATATCCGAGCAGGTTTCACCCAATCTCACCCGGTAGGTTTGCGGGGTGGGGGTGATCGTTGGTGAAGGAGTCAGCGTAATGGTTGGAGTGGTGGTGTCGGGCAGCGCGGCTGCCTGTCCCGGCTGGCGCAGGGCAAAATAAACCAGCCCGCCGCCGATGGAGATGAAGACCACCAGCAGCCCGAGCACCGCCGGCAGGCTGAGGGTCACCTGGGGCATGCGGCTGCCGCGCACCGCCGGAGCAGGCCGTGGCCCGGTTTCGGAAACGTTCAGCTCCGTACCGCACACCAGACAACGCGCGGCGTCCTCGCTCAGGCGAGTGCCGCAGGTAGGACAAACTTTGGTTCTTTTAGATGTGGATTCTCTGTTCATTGTTTTTTTTCTGGCCCGCGACCATCGATCCTGGCTAACGGTCAGGGACTTGGCGGATTATACCAGCCTTTTTGCATAAGTTGGGGGACTGCAGGCGGGGCTGCCGCCCGCGCCCGGCCCTCGCATGCCCCTATGGTATACTGGCAAACGTGCCTGCCTACAGCCTGTACCTGCACATCCCGTTCTGCCGCCACCGCTGCGCCTACTGCGATTTCAACACCTACGACCGGTTGGAGACGCTCATCCCAGCTTACGTGCAGGCGCTGCGTGCCGAGCTGCGCTGCGTGGCGCATAATGCCGCCCCGCGCCTGCCCGTGCATACCGTGTTCTTCGGCGGCGGGACGCCCTCCCTGCTGCCCGCCGAGAGCCTGGGGTCTGTGATGGCTGAAATTCGGCAGGGCTTCGACCTGGATGCCGGCGCAGAGATCAGCCTGGAAGCCAACCCGGGTACCCTGTCGGCGGAATACCTGCTGGCTCTGCGCAAGATAGGGGTCAACCGCCTGAGCCTGGGGATGCAGTCGGCTCAACCGGGGGAGCTGCTTCTGCTGGAGCGCCAGCACGGCTACCAGGACGTGCAGCAGTCGGTGAGCTGGGCGCGCCGGGCGGGATTCGATAACCTCAACCTGGACCTGATCTTTGGATTGCCCGAGCAAAGCCTGGAGAGCTGGGAAGAGTCGCTGCGGCTGGCGCTTGACCTGCATCCGGAGCACCTGTCGCTGTATGCGCTCAGCCTGGAGCACGGCACCCCCATGCGGCGCTGGTACGAGCGCGGCCTGCTGCCGGAACCCGACCCGGACCTGGCGGCGGAGATGTACGAGGCTGCCAGCGAGCGGCTTGCATCCGCAGGCTACCTGCAGTACGAGATCTCAAACTGGGCCAGGCGCGATTCCGGTGGGCAGCCGCTGTTCTGCCGCCACAACCTGCAGTACTGGCGCCTGCACCCCTACCTGGGATTCGGCGCCGGCGCGCACGGCTATGCTCACGGCGTGCACACCAGCAACGTGCTGGCGCCCGCCGCTTACATCCAGCGCTTGCAGCCGGTTCTCGAGATGGCTGGTATATCGCCTGGCGCGGCATTTCCGCGCTCACCCGCCAACAGCAGCGCCGAGCAGCCAGATCTGGAAGAGCAGATGGGGGAGTGGATGATGATGGGGCTGCGCCTGACCCAGGAAGGCGTCTCGGCGCAGGATTTCCAACAACGCTTCGGTCGAAACCTGCAGCAGGTGTACCGGCGGCAGATCGAACGATTGGTGGAGTTGGGGCTGTTGGAGTGGCACGCGCTTCCGAGCGAGCGCCTGCGCCTGAGCGAACGCGGCCGCCTGTTGGGAAACCAGGTTTTTATGGAGTTTATTTAGCAAAACTCAGGGAGGGGGTCATGCATGCCTTTTGAGCAGCAGGTCCGCCAGCTCGCGCAGCGCCACCCCGGCTTCGCCCTTGGGCTGTGATTTTTCCAGCGCGTTCAAAGCCTGCCCGGTCAGGCAGGCGGTGGTTTCCTGCGTATAGTCGCGGGCTCCTTCGCGCTCCAGCAGGGCTGCCAGCGCCTGTACCTCGCTTTCCTGCACCGGTCCCTGCGCCCAGCGGCGGGCAAATTCGCCTGCCTGGTTCAGGGCATACAACACCGGCAGGGACTTCTTGCCAGACAGCAGGTCGCTTTCGGCAGATTTTCCGGTCAGGGCGGCGTCGCCCCAGATGCCCAACAGGTCGTCGTGCGCCTGGAAGGCCAGTCCCAGGTGTTCGGCAAACTCTTTGAGATAAGCGGTGGCCTCATCGCTGGCGCCGCCGGCAATAGCGCCCAGCTCGACGCAGGCAGACAGCAGCGAGGCAGTTTTGCCGCGCACCATCGGCCAGTAAGCCACCAGGTTCAGGTCGCCGCGCTGTTCGTAGGAGATGTCCAGATACTGCCCCTGGGTGAGCTGCAGGCAGGAGCGCTTTAATACCTGGGCGCTGCGCAGCGCTGCCGGTGCGGACAGGGTTTCCTGCAGGCGCAGCACCGCCAGCGTTGCCAGGGTAAACATGGTATCGCCGGTGTTGATCGCCTGGGGAACGCCCCATTTCGCCCATACTGTCGGGCGCCCGCGGCGCAAAGGGCTGTTATCTTCGATGTCATCGTGGATCAGGGAGAAGTTGTGCACCAGCTCGACCGCCGCCGCAGCGGGCAGGGCGGCTTGCCAATCGCCGCCCATGGCTGATGTGGTCAGGAGCAGCAGCAGCGGGCGGATGCGCTTACCGCCCGCATTGGGGTTGGCGCCTTCGCCTTCCCAACCCATGTGGTAAGCCAGCATGGTTTCAAGCTCTTGCAGCCCCTCGCCGCCTGCCAGCGAGACGGTGCGCCGCAGCTCATCCTCGACGTGCGGAAGATACATTTTGGCAAGCTCATCCAGCGCCATGCAGCCCTCCCACTTGCATTCCCTGTCTGAGATAAATCAAACTCACCGCCTGGCTTCCTCGATGGACAACAGCGGTGTTTGCTGCAGCGCAGCCACATCTGCGGCGCCGGCGGCGAACATGCACACCTGTGTCTCGCGCTGCAGCTCGCGAATGGTCTGCAGCGTGGCATCCAGAGAGCGGGCGGCAGCTTTCAAAAACGGTCCCGCCATGCCGCCCAACTGCGCGCCCAGGGCGATGCACTTGGCGATATCCACACCAGAGCGCAGCCCGCCGGAGGCAATGATCTTTACGCCCGGTGCAGCCCGGCGCACGTTCATGATGGCCCGCGCGGTGGGGATGCCCCAATCGATGAATGCAGCCGCCAACCGGCGCTGGCTCTCTTCAGCCGCGCGGTACATTTCCACCTGCGACCAGGAAGTTCCCCCGGCTCCGGCGACGTCGATGGCGCTGACGCCGGCCTGGGCCAGGCGGGAGGCATCCCACTCAGAGAAGCCCCAGCCGACTTCCTTGGCGACCACCGGCACCGGCAGCGCCCGGCAGACCGCCTCGATCTTGTGCAGCAGCCCGGCCCAACGTGTATCGCCTTCGGGCTGCACCGCTTCCTGCAAGGGGTTCAGGTGCAGGATGAGGGCATCGGCTTCGATCATATCGACGGCGCGCTGGCAGTGCTCCACACCGTAGCCGTAATTGAGTTGGATGGCGCCCAGGTTGGCAAACAGCAGGATATCTGGCGCGTAGCGGCGCACCTGGAAGCTGGCAGCCAGCTCGGGGTGCTCTATGGCGGCGCGCTGCGATCCCACCCCCATGGCGATACCAGTCATCTGGGCGGCTTCTGCCAGCACGCGGTTGATCTGGGCGGCTTCCTGCGTGCCGCCGGTCATCGAGGAGATCAGCACCGGCGCGGCCACCCGCCTGGCGAACAGCTCCTGAGAGAGATCCACCGCTTCAAGATCAATTTCCGGCAGTGCGGTGTGGGTGAAGCGCAGCTTCTCCAGCCCAGTCGTCAATCCTGACTGCACATCTTCATCCAGATTGATGCGGATGTGATCCGATTTTCGGGAACCGATTTGCGTAACTTTTGACATGTTGTGGTGTTCCTGAGAGGTGAAGTTATCTTACCAGTCTGATCATGGCCTGTCAATGTGATGCAATAGTTATATGAAGCTATGACGAACTGCGCCTTGACAGATCAGCCTGTGGGATTACAATTGCACAAATCGACCCAACAAGAAATGAGGAGGTTCTTAATATGTCTGACACCTTCGAGGAAATCAAAGCCATCATCGTGGATCTGCTTGGTGCAGAAGAATCCAAGATTACGATGGACGCTCGCTTCCGCGAGGATTTGGAAGCCGATTCTCTGGACCTGGTGGAACTGATCATGGCCTTCGAGGATAAATTCGGCGGTGAAATCTCCGACGACGATGCGCAGAAGATCACCACCGTCGGCGAGGCTGTGAGCTACGTCCAGACCCACATGTAAGCACCTGAAAGCACACGCCTGTTAAGAGGTGCGCCTGCGGCTGCGCCTCTTTTTCGTTTTAAATAAAATTGGGGAGTTTGGGCAGTCGCCCAAACTCCCCAATCATAGAACGCATAAAAATCTTATTTCAGCAGGCCTGGGATTTCCTCCGGGTGGGAGGCGACACGCCGGAACACCCCAAACGCCCGAAAGTTCGAAGCTTATTTCAAGAGACTCGGGATTTCCTCCGGGTGGCTGGCGACCTGGACCCCTGCCGCTTTCAGCGCCTTCACCTTATCGGCGGCGGTGCCGGCGCCGCCCTCGACGATCGCCCCGGCGTGCCCCATGCGCTTGCCGGGAGGGGCGGTCTGCCCGGCGATGAAGCTGACCACCGGCTTGGTCAGGTAATCGCTGATGAACTCAGCCGCTTTTTCCTCGTCGGTGCCGCCGATCTCGCCGATCAGCACCACTTTTTCCGTCTGTGAGTCTTCCTCGAACATGCGCAGGCAGTCGATGAAGTTGGTGCCGTTGATCGGATCGCCGCCGATGCCGACGCAGGTGCTCACGCCCATGCCCACCAGCTTCAGGGCATACAGCACTTCATAGGTCAGGGTGCCGGAGCGCGAGACCACTCCCACGTTGCCGGGGATGGAGATATCTCCGGGTATGATGCCGACTTTCGCCTCGCCCGGGGTGAGCAAACCGGGACAGTTCGGCCCGACCAGGCGCACGCCCTTTTGATCCAGGTAGCCGCGCACGCGCATCATATCCTGCACCGGGATGCCTTCGGTGATGCACACGATCAGCTCGACGCCGGCGTCGGCGGCTTCGTAAATGGCATCCGGTGCAAAGCGCGCCGGAACGAAGATGATGCTGGTGTTGGCGCCGGTGGTGTCCACCGCGATTTTAACCGAGTCAAATACCGGGATCTTGCCATCCAGCACCCACTCGCCGCCCTTGCCGGGCGTGACGCCTGCCACCACATTGGTGCCGTAGCTGACCATCTGGGTGGTGTGGAACAAGCCTTCATTGCCGGTGATGCCCTGCACCAGCAGGCGGGTATATTTATTGACTAGAATGCTCATTGCAGATCGTCTCCCTTACGTCAGGCGGCCTGTACGACGGCAACGGTTTTGCGGGCCGCGTCTGCCAGCGTTTCGGCGGTGATCATGTCGGCGTCTGCCAGAATGCGGCGCCCTTCTTCGGCATTGGTGCCCACCAGGCGGATGACCATCGGCACGTCCGTTTTGACTTCTTCCAGGGCTGTCAAAATGCCGCGTGCCACCTCGTCGCCGCGGGTGATGCCGCCGAATACATTGAACAGCACAGCTTTGACGTTCGGATCGCTGAGAATGATGCGCAGCGCGGCAGACACCTTGTCTGCGCCGGCGCCGCCGCCGATGTCCAGGAAGTTTGCCGGCTCGCCGCCAAATAGCTTGATGATATCCATGGTGGTCATCGCCAGCCCGGCGCCGTTGACCATGCAGCCGATATTGCCGTCCAGCTTGATGAAGGACAGGCCGTATTTGCGCGCTTCGATCTCGGAAGCCGCTTCTACATCCAGGTCGCGCATCTCAGCCAGATCGCCGTGCCTGAACAGGGCGTTATCGTCCAGCACCATCTTACCGTCCACCGCCACCAACCGCCGGTCGGAGGTGATCACCAGCGGATTGATCTCTGCCAGGGTGGCGTCGCAGTCTTCGTAGGCTTCCCACAGCCCGCGCGCGATCTGCCCGAAGACGCGCCAGTGCTCGCGCGGCAGGTCGATGCCGGCGGCGATATCGCGTGCCTGGTAATCGCGCAGCCCCAGCAGGGGATCGATATGCACTTTGATAATTTTTTCGGGGGTTTTGGCAGCCACTTCCTCGATGTCCACGCCGCCGGCGGCAGAAGCCATCATCACCGGGCGGCGCGCGGCGCGGTCATTGGTGATCCCCAGGTAGATTTCGCTGGCGATGTTGGCGGCTTCGTCCACCAGCACCTTGCGCACCGGCAGGCCTTTGATTTCCATACTTAAGATTTGGGTGGCAAGGGTCTCGGCTTCGGCGGATGATTTTGCCAGGCGGATGCCGCCGGCTTTGCCGCGCCCTCCCACCAGCACCTGTGATTTAATGACAACGCGGCCACCGAGTTCTTCCGCAATTTGCCTTGCTTCTTGAGCGGTAGCCGCCACCCGTCCTTTCGGAATCGGGATGCCGTACTTGTTGAAAATTTGTTTGGATTGGTATTCATGCAGTTTCATGCAGCGGGTTTCTCCCTTTGTCGGCACTGCTGGGGATAGGTTTCACAATTGAATTATACCATTCCGGGGTAGAGGGGTTTGCGGCGCATGCAAAGCCAGAGAAAAGCTCATCCGCAGATTGCGCAGATTAGCGCAGATAGTACAAGGTCAGATACTCCTGTATGTCAAGCACATTCAGAAACATCAGGTACCTGCGCCCCATGTCCAGCGGATTGTACTTCACACCGGCGTCTTCGGCGATCACCTGGCGGATCTCACTTTCGCTGGGGGTCTCTCCCTTCACCGCCTCGGCGGGCAGGATGCCGCCTCCGTGGCACAGCAGCAGCTTATCGCTGGCTTTCCCGTAGTACGTTGGTTCGACGCGCACGCGATACACGGTGCAAATACCGTAGATACCTTCGGATGGCTGGCTGTGGTCTTCGGCATTTCTTGAGCCATGGATGATTACACCGTCCCCCGCTAGATTTCTTATATCCTCAATCTAAACTGCCTGTACCTGCGGTACACCCGCGCCCCAAAGCGCGTCGCCAGCTTGTTTGTCTGGGGATTATCTTCGCTGGTCAGCGAGCCGTCCGCCCAGGTATAGCCCTTCGCAATCAGCGTGCGCCCCATCTCCAGGAACATGACCGCTTCCAGCCCGTGACCCCAGGCTGCGGGGTCGAGCGCCAGGATCTTGTAGCTGGCGCCGGTGATCTTGCGCCGCGCCAGAGCCAGGCACAGGTAATCCCAGGGATACTGCAGCCCGTTGGCGTGGATCAGCGCCTCGTTGATGTTGGGCAAGCCGAGCGAAAAGCCTACGGCGCGCCCATCCAGCTCGGCAATCATCACCAGGTCGGGATCCAGCAGCGGCTTGAGTGCCAGCGCCTGCGAGCGAAACTCAGCCAGCTCCAGCGGCGAGAAATCCGGCAGCACCGCCAGCGACTTGTTGTAAACGACGTGCAGGCGCAAGATCTCCTGATCCCACTCCGCCAGACGCGCCCGCCGCACTGCACCGGCGCCGTGCCGCTCCAGGCAGCGCCCGGCGATGCGTTTGAGCACCGCCGGGGCGTTATCGATGTCGAAGTCGATCTGCGAGAAATCGTAGCGGTAGGCCAGACCGTCGAGCAGCTTCTCGAAGCCGAAGCGTCCGGCAAACTCAGCGTAGTGGGGCGGGTTGTGTCCCATCATGATTGCTGGGGCGCAGTCGAAGCCTTGCACCAGAAAACCGGGATCTTCGTTGGCGGCGAAGCTGAACGGCCCCTGCAGCTCGATCATGCCGTGCGTGCGCGCCCAGGCGCAGGCATGCTGCCACATAGCAGCAGCGGTTTCGTAATCCCCCGTCAGCACTTCGAAGAAGCCGAAGATGGCGACCTGCTCGCCGCGATCGCGGTTGCGGGCGTGGTCGATGGCGGTGCCGATAGTGCCCACCACCTGCCCATCGCGCTTTGCCAGCCAGAACTCGCCCTCCCCATAGCTGAAGAAGGCGGCTTTCCTTTCCAGGTAGGCTTTGCGCTGCGGCCACAGGTGCGGCACCCAGTGCGGGTCATCCCGGTACACCTGCCAGGCGAAGCGGTAAAAGCGGCGCCGGTCGGCTGGGGTCTCGACCTTAGTGATCGTCAGCGTCATGCTGGGGGTCTCCACTCTTTGATCATTTCGCCGGAGAAATCGCGTTCTCGTAGGGGCAAAGCATCCGGCTGGAAAGCGGCGCGCCAGGAGAAGCCGTTTTTGCCGGATGCTTTGCCCGAAACGCGAGTCTCTACGGTTCTAAGGCAGTGTGAAATGCAGCAGGCGCGAGGCGCCGGCATCGCCGACCCACACGCCGCCCTGCGCATCCACCGCCACGCCGCCCACCAGGGTGAAGCCATCCAAGCCTGCGGAGAGATCGCCCCAATAGCGCACGAAGCTGCCGTCGGCGGCGAATTCCAGCACCCGGTAGCCCTCCGGATCGCCGGCGAAGACGTGCCCATCCGGGCCGGCAGCCAGGTAAGGCTTGTTATCCAGCGACTGACCGTACCAGGCGACCACATCCCACTGCTGCAGCGGCTCATACAGAGAGCCGTCGGCGGAGGCGATGAAAGACTGGATGCGCTGGTTCCAGGTATCGGCGACGTATACGATCCCATCCGGCCCGATGGCGATGCCCACCGGCTCATCGAACTGTCCGGGGCCAAGGCCCGGCGAGCCGAACTGCCCCAGCGGCGCGCCGTCGGCGTCGAAGACCACCACGCGCTTGTTACCGGTATCGGTCACATACACGCGGCCCTGGGCATCCACGGCCACATCGCGCGGCCCCCACATGGCCTCCGGGACTTCGGCCTGCCCGAAATAGCCCCAACTGCTCAGGAACTGCCCGTCGGCGGTGAACTTCTGAATGCGGTGGTTCCAGGTATCGGCGACGTACACCGATCCATCCGGGCCTGCGGCGATGCCCCAGGGTTCGTTGAAGGTCCCACCAGGGGCATTGCCGGAAGCGGCATCCGCAAACACGCCCCACACCTGCAGCACCTCGCCCTGCGAGCTTAAACGCTGGATGCGGTGGTTGCCGGTGTCGGCGACATACAGGCTGCCATCCGGGCCAACTGCCAGGCTGCGCGGAGTCTGGAACTGACCCGGCTCGGCTCCGGGGGCGCCAACCACCTGGTCGGCGTTCACCGCCACCTGTTTGCCTTCATAGGGATCGGCGACGATTTCTTCGGCTGCCGGGCTGACGCCGTAGTTCCACAGGCTGGCGATCAGGTCTTTGCGCACGTACAGGCGCATGCGGTTCGCCGGGTACCAGTTCGGCAGGCTCATATCCTTGTTGGTGAGAGATGCATACAGGCTGTAATCCCGGTTCAGCCACACCTGGAAGATGGCGGCGCGCATCTGCGGATCGGTCACCGCGTCCAGCACGCGCTCCCAGGTCAGCCCAAAGTAATCTTGATTGGGCCACCACAGGCGCACGTAGTCGAAGCGATGGTATGCCTGTCCCACGACCGGCTCGATCTTACCGTAGTTGCCCTCGCCTACCAGGATAATCGGTGCTTCGCGCTGGGCGCGGGAGGGGGTGGTGTTGTAGTAATCCTGGTTCTTGAAGTTGCGCAGGTACCACCAGTAGGGGTAGGTGGTCTCGTTATCGTATGCGATGCGGATCATCATGCCGTCGGTGGTGCGGCGGGAAATCTCCTCGATCTGCTCCAGGGCGACCTTGGGACCGCTGGCAGAATGGGCATACACCAGGTATTCGGTGGCTTCATCATAATTGATATACGCTGCCCGGAAGGCGGCGCGCCCGGTGAGCACTGCCATAAGAACGAAGAAAGCCAGTGTCATCACCCGCGAAAAGTCGCTGCCGCGCCAGTGGCGCACCAGCCGCGCCAGCAGCCAGCCGGTCAAGCCGGCGGTAATCAGCGAGGTTAGAAACGTGCTGGTGACGCGCAACTGCTCCAGCTCTTTGCCCTGGAAGGGCGGGTTAGCGCCCAATAGCGAGCCGAAAACGCCCATCAGGCTGAAGAAGAACACCGGCAGCACCACCACGGTGAGCGGGCCGCGCTGCGCCATGAAGCCGCGCCAGTCCACCTGCTCCACCAGGCGACCCAGGAACCAACCCGCCGTCAGAATCATCGGCAGGGTGATGTGCACGGTCAGCCAGGGCATCTTCTCGCCGGCGATGGAATACGCCGCCAGGCTGGACAGGCTCCAAAAGATCAGCAGGGCGATGGTGACGCCAGGCAAAGGCTGGTCGCTCTCCAGCTCCGCTTCGTCCTCACGGACGATTTCAGGGACAGAGGCTGGATAGGTCGTCTCGCCGTCCTCTTCCAGGGAACCTCCCGGCTCCGGCTGGCGGCGGCGCAGCAGCAGCGGTGCAAAGATCATCGCCAGGATAGTTCCCAGCATGGGCAGAAACTCGTAAATCGGCACCTGGATCAACCCGTAATAGTACCAGGGCTGGCTGCCGCGGTTGACGCCTTGCTGTTCCAGCCAGTAGCCCAGCGAGCCGACCATGCCGGTGACAAAACCAAAGCCATTGGTGAACAGGCTGGTGTAAAAGACGGTGAAGATGCCGTAGAAGATGCCTGCCTGTACCAGCCACAGCCGCCAGTTCCACAACACCCCCACCAGGATCGCAATGGCGGAAAGTAAGACGATGAAGACCGTATCCGCCAGGATGGTTTGCGAGCTGCTGTAATCGATCGGGTTGGTGCCCAGCAGCTTCACCGGGAAGGGCGCCAGCATGGGCAGCACCAGCGTGCCGGTAACGATGAGCAGGTCGAAGGAGCGCTCCTGGCGCAGCCGCTCCCAGGTGTAGCCGCTGAGCACGAAAAATACTGCCGCAAGCAGGGCCGCCGCCGCCAGCACCAGCAGGACGGTGGGCAGCCACGCTGCTCCGCCGCTTTCAGCCAGCGCAGGCTCCAGGGTGGGCACAGCCGGCACCGTCTCGAGCGGCTGGGGCGCTTCCTGCGCGCCGCGCCCGATCAGCAAAGCCCCGCCTCCCAGCAGCAAGCCGGCAAGCAGTAAAGCGAAAAACGGCAGGCGCAGGTCGGGACGCGGCCATTCGACCTGAGAGATGCGGTAGACCAGCAATCCAGCCAGGAATATGAGCGCCTGGGCATGGTAGATAAACGAAGTTTCCTTGGTAGTAAAGTGCAGAGCGGTGACCACCACAAGCCAGGTGATGTAGATGTGCTTGCCGCTCTCCAGATAGCGCAGGATAGCCCACAGCATCACCACGCCGAACAGTCCCACGAAGGCCTCGTTGCGCACATAGCGCCCGTAATACAGCATATAGGGAGAGATCAACATCAAAACGGCGGCGATCAGCGCGCCGGCTTTACCCAACAACCTGCGGTAGCGCCACAGGAACAGCACCGTGGCGATGCTGAACAGCACCGCCGGAACACGGGCAGTGAAATCATTGTCGCCCAGCAGGAAATAGGAAAGCGCCACCAGGTGAAACTGCAAAGGACCGTGCGTGACCGGGTCGTGCGAATAGCCGCGGCCCTGTTCATACAACCAGGAGAAATACACGTGGGAGGTTTCGTCGTGGCTCATGACGCGCGATTCCAGATCGTAGAAGCGCGAAAAAACCGCCAGAATGGCGATGATGGTGAAGGCCACAACCTCCCATGTGATCGCCCGGTTGGCAAGCACAGGGCGTTCCAGCCAGGTGGTGGTTTGCTGAGTGTCGGCGAACTGCATAATGGTTATCCCTCAAAGGTTGATTGCTGTTTGACCGGAATTGCACCGGTGCAACAGATTCTATTTTAACCGCTCTGCCAGGGTAATCAAGCCCTGCTTTTCCGGCGCGTCGGAGCCCAGGACGCGCAGCTCAAACGCGTATTCACCATCCTGCCAGCGCAGGGTGCGCTGCGCCATCGAGGCATCCCAGGTGAGGTCGAGCTGCGCGCCGGCCTCAGCCGCCTGTTCCGGCGAGATTGTCGTGCCTTCCGGCAGCCGCCAGCCGCCGGATACGTACTCGCCGGGCAGCCCTCCTACGGTGACGGCTTCGATCGCCGCCGCCGGGCCGACGGCAGCCTGCTCTTGAATGCCTCTCAACGGGCGCTGGGTCAGGTACAGGTTGTAGGCTTCCGCCCGGTAGAAAGAGCGCACGGTGAGCGTGACTGCTTCGTAGCGCATCCCTGCCAGCTCCACGCCACCCCCGACCGGCACCATTCTGACCGGATAACCGGCTTCATCCTCAGCTTCAGCCTGCGTCAGGGGAAATTCCTGGGCGCCGGAAAGATCGCCGGAGACGATTACACCGGGGGTGTCCAAAGGAATGATCAGGTGGTCGCCCTGTTCGGGCAGGAAGAAGCGCCACAGCTGCTCTCCCAGGGCATACAATCCTGGCGAGGTGAACAGGCCAATGGCGATCACCACCAGCAGCGCCAATCCAACACTTACCAGGCGGCGGCGTCCCCAACCCAATGCCTGCTGCCGCCATGGCGCCGACTGCAGGCGCTGGTAGAAGCGCTTGCCGGGCCTGGGCTGGAAATTGAGCAGCAGATCTTCGATTTGCTGCTCCTCAAGGGGATGCAGGGGAGGGGTGGGCATCGCTTTTATCTCTCCTCGGGCCACGCGCTGCGTATAGCTTGCAGCCCCCGGCGAATATTGACCGAGACGGTGTTTTCCAGCATTCCCAGATGTGCGGCGATCTCCTTCACGGGCCATTCCAGCAGGTAGCGCAGCACCAGCATCTCCTGCTGCGCGGCGGGAAGCTGCTGCAGCAGGCTGACTACAATGCCAAGCTGCTGCTGCCGGAGCAGGCGTTCTTCTGGCCCTGGCAGGCTGGATGGCGCTGCAGACAGCGTCTCTTCGCTGTTCCACAGCGGCTCCAGAGCGGCGCGCCCTTTCCTCCTGCGCTGCGTGTCGATGACCAGGTTGCGGGCGATGCGGATCAGCCAGCTCAATCCGGCCTCCGGACTGCCCGAAAAGCTGGTGCGTGCCTTCCATGCTCTGGTGAAAGTTTCGGCTGTCAGATCTTCTACCTCCTCCGTAGGGCCGCCGTGCATGCCGTAGATATAGCGAAAGACCGCCAGGTGGTGGCTTTCGAACAGCCGGTCGAAGGCTGCTGGCTCACGCAAGGGGTGTGTTGAGCTGGCGGGGTTGTCCAATGGGGGTCCGATTCGTGGAACGCAGCCGCCGGTGAATGCCTTTGCATGCTTAAACGCAGCAGGGGTGAGAATATGACAGGTGCGGTGATAACAGTAACACCCTTCCGGCAGCGATCTGGCCTAGCAGGCGTGCGGCTTGCAGGTAGCTTGCATTATAACCTGAAGCGTGACAGGCGCTGGTTTAGCCCGTACATTTCACAGCCTGGAGATCTCATGGGGGTAGCACGTCGCGACTGCCAGGTTCGTTACCAGGTTGCGAGAGTCCGTACTATTTCTAGGACAGTACCTGAATAAAGTCCAAAGAACTTTGTGACATTTATTACTATACAGGTGATGCAACTTATCGCTACAATCTTTTAGATTGTCGCTGCACGGCGTATGTTTCAGACAAAAAGGTGAGGTTGTCTAGGCAGAATTTCATCGACCGAGGTGTCAAGACTGCCACAAGCTGGCGGTTTCTATCCATTCATTCGCAGGGAAAAAGGAGACAAAATGAACAGGCTCATGGGTGGGTTAATTATTCTGTTGGCTTTGGTGATTGGCATCGTACCGGCGTTCACCGACTGCCAGTCGCAGGGGCGGTCGCTGACCACAGCCGATGGCAGGAGCATTCCGATGAAGTGCCATTGGACCGGTCTGGCTGAGATCGGGGTCGCCGTTCCGTTGGGTCTGACCGGCCTTTTCAACCTGCGCAAGCAGCGCAAAGATACCTCTCGCTTTTTGGCAGTTTTTGGATTGGCATCTGGCGCGCTTGCCATTTTGTTTCCGACGGTCTTGATCGGTGTGTGCGGTAATCCGGATATGATCTGCAATATGATTATGCGACCTACGATGATCGCCGCCGGCATTTTGGCTATTGCAGCCAGCGCCGTGCTGTTTGCGAACGCCAAGGATTCCAGGTCGCAGGCGGTTAGCGCGGCATCATGAACCTGCTTCAACTGGCGTGGAGAAATATCTCCGGCAATGCCTTTCGAAGCGGTGTCGTCTTAATTTGCGCTCTGCTGGTAGCTGCTTTCACCCTGTTCGGAACCTTGCTGCTGAGGGGGGCAGCTACCAGCCTCAAGCTGGCAGCGGATAGACTGGGCGCCGACATCCTGGTGATCCCATCCGGGACGGAAGCCATGATCGAAGGCGCCCTGCTGATGGGCGTGCCGGCGCAGTTCTGGATGCCGGCAGAGAACGCTGCGAGGCTGGCAGACATACCGGGCGTCGCGTCTGTATCCAGCCAGGTCTATCTCACCACCCTGATTGGAGCATCTTGCTGCTCGGTGCCGAATATGTTCATGGTTGCCTACGAGCCGGAGACCGACTTTACCGTGCGCCCCTGGCTTAGTCAGGATTTGAGCGCGGGGCTGCATCAGGGTGAGGTTATCGGCGGCGCGAATATCGTTGCCACCGAGGGGGATCATAACATCCGGGTGTATGGTTATCTGACGACCCTCAAGGCGAACCTCGAGCCGACCGGCACGGGGTTGGATCAAACCATATTCTTCTCGATGGACACTGCGATAGAGATTGCCCGCACTTCTGAGACTGAGGCAGAAAAGCCGCTGGCGATCCCTGTCGATCAGGTCTCGGCAGTTTTGATCAAGCTGGAGCCCGGCGCCGATTCGCGCGAAGTTGCCGTGAAAATCATCCAGAACATTCAGGGGGTTACACCGATCGAGAGCGCCAACCTTTTCCAATCTTCGCGCAAGCAGCTCACCAGCCTGCTCACTGCGGTCGCCATCATGTTGGGATTGACCTGGGGGTTGTCGGTGCTGTTGATCGGTCTGGTCTTCTCGATGGCTGCCAACGAGCGGCGTAGGGAGCTGGGCGTGCTGCGCGCCATCGGGGCAACCCGCCGCTACATTACCCAATCGCTGTTGGTAGAAGCAGGCGCGCTGGCAGCCTGTGGAGGCGGGGTTGGCATATTTCTGGCCGTGCTGGCGCTGTATCTCTTCCGAAGGCTGATTGTGGTTTCATTTGGCCTGCCTCTCCTGCTGCCATCGCCTGGATCCTTGCTGCTTCAGGTTGCAGCGGGTATTGCAGTTTCTCTGTTCACAGTTTTCCTGGCGGTTCTGTTCCCGGCGGTTAAGATCAGCCGGCTGGATCCGGCGATCGCGATGAGGGAATAGGCGCCATGATCGTGCTGAAAGATATCACGAAAATATACGATCTGGGCAAGGGCAGCTCTTTGACCGCCGTACACGAGATCAACCTGGAGATCTGCCGGAATGAGTTCGCGGTGCTCGTCGGGCGCTCCGGCTCTGGCAAGACGACGCTGCTCAATCTTGCCGCCGGGCTGACCAGGCCCACCTCGGGCCAGGTGTGCGTGGATGGGGTAGATCTGTGGACGCTGAACGACCAGCAGCAGTCGGCTTTACGAAACAAGAAGATCGGTTTCGTCTTCCAGTTTCCCAGCCTGCTACCGGCGCTGACCGTGTATGAAAATGTGCTGATGCCTGCATCATTCACGGCAGAACAACGCCCGAACGAAGTGCACGAACGGGTGCTTGCCATGCTGGACAGCGTCGGGCTTTCTCAGAAGCTGGATGCTTATCCGCGCCAGCTTTCCGCCGGGCAGCAGCAGCGGGTTGTCGTCGCCCGCGCCCTGATGAACCGGCCCGAAATCATCCTGGCGGATGAGCCGACCAGCAACCTGGATGAAAAAACCGAGTTGGAGATCATGGATTTACTCCACGACCTCCACGTCCGGCTTGGTTTGACGATTCTGTTGGTCACACATACCACCCAGCTTGTTACCGCGGAGATACGCAAAATCGAGATGGCGGAAGGTCAGATCGTAAACCAATCTGCCGCGGCGGTAAACGCGTAGACCGGGGAAAAGGTGGTCAGCCTGGCGAGCGCCCCTGGAAAGATCAGGGCCTGCTTTTCTTCCGAACGCCGCGCGGCGTCTCGTCCGGCTGGCGCCTGCTGCCCGGCGACTGGGATCGTCCGGATTTTGGGGGTCTTGGGCTGTTGGGCGGAGGCTTGCGACCGCCGGGCTGGCGGGGAGCAGGTGGACGGCGAGAGCTGCCTGGTGAAGGCGATCGCCGCTCCTGGGCAGTCCTGCGTCCCCGGTAGGGCTTCTCGGCAGGCGGCGCGCCGCTGCTCAGGTTGGCAATTTCGCGGGCGTTCAGGTAGCGCCACTGGCGCGATTTTAGCGAGCCTAACTCCAGGCTGCCGATGCGCACCCGCAGGATGCGCACCACGGGCAGTCCCAGCAGTGTGCCGACCTCGCGAATCTGGCGCTTGCGCCCCTCTTTCATGATTACCCGCAGCCACTGGCCTTTTCCGCTGGTATCCTGGGATTGAACATCGGCAGGCAGGGTGCGGGTGCCATCTTCCAACACCACACCGCGCCGCCAGGCTTCCAACTGTTCGAGGTCGGGCCGGCGCGCCACCAGCACGCGGTATTCTTTCTCGTGCTCGTAGCGCGGGTGGGTGAGCATGTTGGCAAGCTCACCGTCGTTGGTCATCAAGATCAAGCCTTCGCTGTCCTCGTCCAGGCGGCCTACTGGGTACAGCCTGCCGGGGGCCTCTACCAGGTCGCGCACGGTTTGCCGCCCGAACGGGTCAGTTACCGTCGAAACCACGCCGCGCGGCTTGTGCAGCATGATATACATGGGGGGTTCGGCGGTCTGCACCGCCCGCCCGTCTACCTCGATGCGATCGTTCTGCGGGTCGGCCTTCTGCCCGATGCGAGCGATTTGCCCGTTCAGGCGCACGCGCTCAGCCAGGATCAGCTCTTCACAGGCGCGCCGCGAACCAAAGCCGGCGTGGGAAAGGATCTTTTGCAAGCGCTCTTCCATTTTATTATTCTCCGGAGATCATTATAACCCCTACCTGCCACCGCAGATGATGGGAGAACGCAGCCCGTGCCCTGAACAGCACCTTCCCCTAGAGAGTCCCCGCCAGGTTGAAGAGAGCGTGCAGAATGATCGCCGGATAGATACTGCCGGTCTTGACTCGGGTGTAGCCGAAAGCCAGGCCGACGATCGTCGAGAAGCCTACCTGGAACAGGATGAAACCGGTGGGGTAGTGACCGAGGTTGTTCAGGTGGGCGCTGGCAAAGATCACGGTGCTGAGAATGATGGTCAGCCAATCCGCGCTGCGTGCAGGGTACAGCTTTCCAAAGCCGAACAGCAGCATGGAGAGCAGCACTCCCCGGAAACAGCTCTCTTCCGCCAATGGGACCACCACGCCTTCGAAGAACCAGGTGTTGGCTCCGAACGGCGTTTCGCCCAGGAACAAGCGGTACAGCAGCGGCGCGCCCGTGAAAAAGACTGCCATGCCCAGCAGCATCTTCCAGTGCTTTGTGATGCTGCTAATCTGGTAGCCGAAGAAGCGCGGCGCCCAAATGACCGGCATAAAGCCGATGAACAGGAAAACTGCATCAGAAACGATATCGTTCACATAGGTGTTGAGCGGTTCTTGGGAAAGCACGGCGTAGATCGTATTGTTGGCGAATACCACGCCCCACACGAATGCCAATCCCCATAGGATGTACAGAACAGTGCGAGAGAGAGCTGCCGGTTTCATCGCGCTTCCTCTTTGATGGAGCATTTATTGGGCAAGAAATCGCAGGATAAGCTCGTTCACGAGCTCGGGCTGAGCCACCGCTGTGACATGGTGAGCGTTTGGAATCACCTCGACCTGGATCCCGGGGACCAGCTCTTTAGCTGCCTGAATGGCTGCTTCCAGTTGATTATAGATGCGTTCGTTTTCCCCCAGGATGAGCAGCACCGGGCATTTTATCTGGGCGAATTCTTCTTTGGTATAGACCCGTGGAAAGACCTGGTTGATCAAGCCGCCGTAGATCATCGCGTTGAGAAAGAACGGTCCCCAATGGGGATCACGGGGCAGACCGTCGTGCATCCAGCTCACGCTGCGGCGCATGCTGCGTTCCAATCCTGGCAGCTTCGGGAAGAAACCATAGACGGCTTTCGGGATGAACATGTGGACGTAAAACGGCCTCATGTTGTAGATGGTGGCTGCCGGGCCGATCAAGATGAGTTTCTTGACCCTCTCTGGCAGCTTCATCGCGTAGTACGCGCTGGTAAAGCCGCCGTATGAGTTCCCTGCCAGAGCAAAAGTGTCGATCCCCAGACCGTTGATCAGTTCGGTGAACCACTGCAGGAAGTCGTCGAGCGACCGGACTGGTTTCACCGGATGGCTTTTATTGCCCTCCCCCACAACATCGACCGCGAATACGCGGTAGTTCTGGCTTAATGCCTCTACGTTGCGGTACCAGGAAGCCGAGGCTGCCAGCAAGGCGTGTACCAGCACGACTGCCGGCGCGCCGGCTGGTCCGCTGGCGATGACGCAGGTTTCGCCAAAGCTCGTCTGAATCATCTGCTCGGTGTAGGGTACGGGCCAGCAGTCGAGAATCGCCTGGTAGCTCTGCATCACGATCGATTTACCCTCAGGTGATGTGAATACCGGTATGGTGCTCATGATTGGTTGCCTCCGGAAATGTTTATTAAGCAGATCAGCGTATCGAGGCGATGAACTGCTCCACCAACTGCTGGTCCCACTCTTCGACCGGGCCGGCAACCATCACCAGCGCCCCGGACCGCCCCTGCCCTGGAACTGCGCAGTGGCTGACCGGAAAGCGATACCGTCTTTTGAGATGCCTTCGCTGATGTTGAGCATCGACTCCTGCCCGCGTATATCTATAGATTTTTGTTCAGTAACAGACAGGTCGGTGTTGTACCAGATGCTGTCCGGGTTGCCGGATCCTTCCTGGATGATCCTGAGCATCTCCTCGATGTTGATGCTCGTGCCCTCGGGAAACTGCGCCAGAAAGGCATGTGTCTTACCGCTTTGTGACGAATAGTTGATTACAGTGACCTCCCCGAAATGGATGCTGTATGGGGAGCCAAATCCGCTGGGGATTTCGAAGTCGGCAATCTCCTCGCCAACTCGTACGGCTTCACCCGGATCTTCGCTGATATTTTCCTGCACCTGGTTTGCAAATATATTGAACGACACTAAGCCTGTGGCGACCACTGCCGCGCCCAGGCAAATGCACACCAGCACTACTGCAGCAATGACGATCAAGATTGTTTTGGTGGTCTTGTCCATGATGATCTCCTTTAGAATTTCTTTAATCCTTGATATTCCTCAGCGTGACGATGCCGAGCACGATTCCCGAGATGCTGATCAGCACGAAGATCGCCGACGTGACCGGATCGATGGCTACACCTGCCAGGATCTGACCGGCAATCATGGCAATCAGCGCCGCGCCCATGGTCAAAATTTTGAGCAGCAGCACGGAAGAGAGGGCATAGCCCCAGGGCTGTTTTTTCATAAGCAGAGCGGCGGTGATGAAGCTGGTAGGGACGATAACGCCCAGGTCGAGAGCCTGGATGACCATGGTGATGGCGGATTCCAGTCCTGGCGGCGGAGTCCATGCCAGCAGATGTGGGCCAACCAACCCGAGCCATGCCAGGGTGAGAAAGGCTGCCACGATGATGAAGTATGCTGCGACAGCGCGGCGCGGGAACCGGTCTGAAATGTGGAGAACGATTTCAGCGGCGTCTAAGCTGCTCATACTTAAGATAAAACCAAAAAGGCTCAACGAGAACAGCGTCACGTAAACCAGAAACAGTGGGTTGAACGCAGTCAGGAAGCACATAGCGCCGTAGGTGTAAAGGAAATATCCCAGCGCGCCGGTGAGCAGGAGCTGCCCGCGCAGGGTACCTCTGCGGCTGAGGGCGATGCCGGTCAAGAGCAGCGGGATCCCGATCAGCAGCGTGATAACATCGGTACCGATTTCCTGCGATGAAGAGTTGACCGTGTCGTAGCGGTAAAGCCCATGACCACGGATCATGACCGTCTCGCCGCGCAGGGTATCGAACGGATATGGCTCACCGGATCCCTGCCAGAAGACGCCAGCGCCGGCGGCGAGCATCGCCAGGGGAATGATAAGCATTGCCAGGTGAATGACAGTGCTGTTCGGTTTCACGTTGTGATTGTTGTTTAGCCTGGTAAGAGTGTTCATGAGCTGCTCTTTCGAATTATATTCCATGCACTGCTCGAATGTGCATTCACGCCGTTTTGCTATGGTTCGATGCGTATCGACCGGATGACTGCATCGAGCAGCGCCAGGGAAGGTGCAAAACCATCTTCCGGGAGCGCCTCGAGCTGAGCCAACTGCCCGGTCAGCATCTCGGTCCATTCGGCAAATGGGTCGTAGTCCGCTTGACCGCACTTCGGGCAGGGCGGGGCCTCTGTGGGGAAAATGCCGGTTTGCACCGGGAAGACTGCTGAGATGTAAAACTGCCCATCGCTGGTCATGCCCTGGAAGGTGTAGAAGACCCATTGATCCAGCACAGGGCCTGGACCTTGCAGGTAGCTGGTCAGGTAGCGAACGCCTTTGCCCTGGGAAAATTCGAGTATTTGCGGTTGAGCGCAAAACGCCTGCTGCGAATTAAGCCAGGGAAGGAAGGGCAGGGCCATCTCGTAACCCACGTGGGGCTGCGCACAGTGTGCAGGCTCCAGCCCGGATTCCAGCAAACCTGCCAGCGCCTGCTGCTGTTGGGTAAACCCCTGCGGGTGATCGTCGCCGTAGCCTGGAAAATCCCTGGTTTGGAAAACCATTACCTGTGCGGTGCGGTGGTCGGCAGGCAGCAGCGGCAGATCGTACACTCTCCCACCCTGGTAACCCAGGAAGCGGAACTGCACGTGGGCTGGACGCGACTCGGCATACAAAATCTGGTCGCTGGTGGGGACAGCCGGGATGGTCGTTGCCTCTACCCACGGCGCCAGGATAGGATCGTAGGACAGCTCAATCTTCTGCCCAAATTCGAGCCAGCTCAGCGTACGCAGTTGAGATCCTGGTTGAACCGGCTCAGGCAAGAAGGCGAAGGAGCCGGTCACCGTCTGAAACGCTGCCTCCAGGTCTGGCTTTGCCGCGGCTGCGTCCACAGGGTGAAAACGCGCGCTGAAGAGTGTATTGCCATGCAGCGCCATTACCACCTGAGAGCTTAACAAACCAGGAATGGGTGCGAGTACCTCGGCCGGCTCGCCTGCCAGCGAAAGCGCTGTGCGCTCGATTGGCGCCGGGGGGGCCCCGAAAGCCGGGGGTGCCCCGAAAGAGGCCAGGTACGCATCCACAAGCCGGGTCAGCTCGCTCCCCTCCGGCACCGGTTGAGCGGTGATCTCAACGCTGGCGCGCAGGGGATCGCCGGAATTTTCGACTGCCGGGCCATCCAGGCGAATGATTCCGCCGGGCGCCTGGCTCTCATCCAGGGTAAAGTTCAGCGGAAATGCAAGGCAGTAGCCCAACTCCTCACTGACGTAGGTGTTCAAATCGGTCACCTGGCAGGTCAGCGGCAGCGCGCTGCCAGAAGGCGTGGGCGAGGGATTGATGGGGTTGAACACTTCCGGCGTTGGAGTAGCGGGTTGGCTCACCTGCGCCTGCACGGGCTGAGGGTCGCGTGCAGCAGCAGGTGCGCAGGCGGTCACTGCCAGCAGCATGGCGGTGCAAAACGCAGTATAGAACAGGATTTTTTGAAATTTTTGAGTAGTCACAGCTTTATCCTCATCAACATAAAAGCGAAACTATCTTGATGATAGCCGATGAAACAAGAGAACTCCCCCGTCTCAGAGGGAGTTCTGCACTGGTCAAGTGGACAGGATCAGGCGCTGCCATTTTTGGTAGCCCAGATATTGCGAAACTTGCCGCTTTTGGGGTCGCGCATGGGCGGCTCGGCGGCAGGCAGAATCCGGACGTTCTCCAGACCCTGCTGGTCCAGGTAGCTGCGTGTGTTGTTTAGAACCCGCATCAAGACTTGTTCGGCTTCCTGGCTGTCTTTCGGCTCCAGGCGGATTTTCAGCTCTTCATCACCGGTCTGGATCGCCTGAAAGCGCAGCACGCCCGGGGTTTCTTTGAGGACAGACCACAACGCCAGCGGCAGCACCGGGATGGACTGTTGGTTCTTGGATTTGAAGCGCAAAATTTCATCGGTGCGCCCCTCGACGCGAACCACGGGCAGAGTGATGCCACAAGAACAGGCTTCCTGGACGGGGGTGACACGGTCGCCCAATTCGTAGCGGATGATGGGCATCACCCGGTTGGCCAGATTGGTGATCAGCGTCCGGTCGGAGAGGGTGCCTGGGTTCACCGGGTTGTACCCGGCGTCGACCGGCTCAAATATCACCCAGTCGGCGTTGATGTGCATGCGCCCCTGGTTGCATTCGTAGCCCATCACCCCGCCTTCGGAGCAGCCGTAGTTGTTGCGCGGCGGCACCCCAAAAGCCCGGGTAATGCGTGCTCTATCCTCCAGCGAGAGCGGCTCGGCTGAGCTGATAGCGATCGCCGGATGGATGTCCAACCGCCCTTCGAGCTGCTCCTGCGCCAGCAAGCCTAGCGCGCTGGCATACCCGGACAGCATGGCTGGTTTCAGCTGGTTGAGCTTCTGAACGATCTCGCTCACCGGTAAGGTAACAGGGACAAGATGGATCCGCCTGGCGCGCGACCGATTGGAGCTGCGCTGGCGCTGAAGCATGGTCACACCTAGAAAATGCCCGTTTCCGGCGAAGACTGAGGCGCTCATTCCTCCCTGCTTCATCATCTGGAATATGACTTTCGGTGAATACCATTCACCGCCCATGCGTAGCACGTTCACTGCTGCAATGACGGCGTCCCAGTTTTTATCTTCGACGAAGATCCCTGGCGTGCCGGTTGTTCCCGAGGTGGTCCACAGCATATACTTGCCCAAATACGGTTTACCGATGTTTCCCAAGTCTGCGATGTAGCGGCTCACCTCGCTCTTCCGAACCGCCCGATCGGTGACCACCTCATCGAAGCGCTCCATCAGCTCGACCTTGGTGACAGGCGGCAGGCGGCGCACATCGCTGATTTCATCCGGCAGGCTGCGGTATTTCTCCGCATAGAAGGGCGAGTTTTGGCGAGCAAATGCTACCAGCTCTTTGAGGCGCTGCTGCTGGCGGGAGGCGATCAGCTCCGGTCCGCCACGCGTTACCCTCCGGGCATCGAGAAAAATTGCGATGGGATTGGTCTGTGTCACGGCGCTGCTCCTTCAAGGCAAAATGATATTCTCTCCGATTATGGGTGATCCATCTCGTGCCGGTAAGCAGGTCAACACGAAGGATGGCTGCTGATTGCAGTTTACCTGCAGTTGGAGATGCGGGTACTGTTCAACAGTCCAATTTCCCCCTGGTCGATCAGACAGGTTTATTGTGTCACGCGTTCTGGAAGAACACTTGCTGCGTGCAGCGGCTCAGTCTGTTGCGCACGCTAAAGCCTTCCAAACCGGCACAGCGCATGCCCAGCACCACCGCACCCACGACCGGCGGCGCCTCCAGCCGGATCAGCTTTGCCCTGGGAGCGTGCTGCAGCACGATGCGGCGCATCGCATCGGAGAGCATGGCGCCGCCTTCGAACAGGCTTCCGGACTGCACCACTTCGACCTCGCTTTCTTGCAGGTCAAGCTGGCGGATAACAGCCACAGCCACCCAGCCCAGCTCTTCGCCGGCCCAGGTGATCACCTCGACGGCGGCGGGATCGCCCTGGTTGGCTGCATTGAAGACTTCCACTGCCAGGCGGGCAGGCAGCCGGTAGCGATCGTTCGACAGCCCTTCCATCAGGTCGAGCTCATCGGCGGCGCTGCTGGCCTTCAAGAAGATGCCGGTCAGCGCGGTGGGTGGGCTGCGCCGTATCCAGGCATAGTTGGCCTGCTGCAGGGCTTTCATCACGATCTCGACCGCGCCGCCAAATTCGCCGAAATATGCCCCGTTCCCGACGATGCGCCCCTCGCGGCCGAGCCGGTCGCGCCCGCGGCAGTTGACCGATGATCCTGCGGTTACGTTTACACCCCATCCCTGAGTCGTGCCTGCCAGCAGGCCGTTGATGGCGTCGTTGACCACCTCGACCGGGCAGCTCAACCCCAATGCGGCGATGCTCTCCAGGTGCCCGGGCAGGTCGGAGGGCCAGTCGTAACCCGAGACGCCAAATCCGGCACCCGCAAGCTGCGCAATCGGGATGCCGGCTCTCTCAACGGCCTGGAACACCGACTGCTGCAGCGCCTGTGCCAGCAGCGGGTAGCCGCCGGTCTGGTGGTTGCCGCCGCCGGCTTTGCCAAAGCCCAGGCAGCGCCCGCTTTCATCGGCGACCAGGGCGTGAGTCTTGGAGGAGCCGACATCGACTCCCAGGAAGCAGCGCATGGTTGGCTCTCAAATTAAGCGAAAAATTGGGGTAGCCACTGCCGGTTGGTGGCAAGCAGGTCCTCGAGCACCTCTCCGGCATTCTCTGCGGTTGGGCCGAGCGGGTGCGCCAGCAGCGCCTGCAGTGCAGCCTGGCGATCGCCGTGCACGGCGGCTTCGACGGTCAGCAGCTCGAAAGCCTTGACCCGCGAAAGCAGCTCGAAACACGCTTCCGGCAGCGGCTGGGCCGGCAGCGGGTGGATGCCGCTCCTGTCCACCAGGGCAGGCAGCTCTAAGACCCAGTCATCCGGGTAAGCCTGCACGGCGCCCCGGTTGGGCACATTGACGGTGTGCACCTGCCCCAGGTCGCGGCAGTGCGCCTCGATCAGTTGGGTGGCCAGTGTAGAGTAGTATGCTCCGCCGCGCTTCATCAACCCCTCCGGCAATTCCGTCCGGGTCGGCTCGGCGTATTGGCGCAGCAGATCCTGCTCGATCTGCATGACCTGCTCGGCGCGAGACGGGGGCCATTTCTCCTGTTCCTGCAGTTTTTTAGCCGTGTCGTAGAAGTAATTCAGGTAATAGTTGGGGATCATCCCCAGGCTCTCGAGCCGCTGCAGATCCCACTCGGGCTCCGGCTGCTGCCTGAGCCGCTCCAGGTAGGCGGGAAACAGGCGCGACCACAAATCCTCGCCGTCCAGGCTGAATCCCCGGTGCCAGGTCAGGTGATTCAGCCCCAGGGTATGCAGCACGGCGCGGTCTGGATCGACCGGCGCGCCGAGCAGCTGCTCCACCTGCGCCAGCAGCTTCATCTTGGTGGTGATGCCGACGTTGCACACCCCTGCCGCAGGGATATCCGTCGCCCAGCGGCTTAAAGCCTCGGTGATGAGACCGGCCGGGTTGGTGAAATTCAGCAGCAGCGCTCCGGGAGCTGCCGAGCGCATATCCTCGGCGATGCTCAGCAAGACCGGGATGGTGCGCAGGGCCTTTGCCATGCCGCCCACGCCGGTGGTTTCCTGACCGATCAGCCCGTGGCGTTTGCCCAGGTATTCGTCTCCCCGGCGGGCTGGCATCATGCCAACGCGCAATTGGGTGATGACGTAGGCTGCCCCGCTCAGCGCCTGGCGTTGATCCTGAGACAGGCTGAGCCGGAACGGCGCGCCGCCAGCCTGCAGCATGCGTTGGGCAAAACCGCCCACCACTTCCAAACGCTGGGCGTCGATATCCATCAGGCACAGCTCGTCCAACGGCAGGCGGCTGCTGCGCTGCAGGAAGCCGCTGACCAGCTCTGGCGTGTAGGTCGAACCGCCGCCGATAACGGTAATTTTCACGCCAACTTCCCTGAAGCGATTAGCTGGCGATACCAGGCTGCACTGTCTTTGAAGGTGCGCTGCTGGCTTTCGTAATCCACGTACACCATCCCGAAGCGCTTGCTGTAGCCGTGCGCCCATTCGAAGTTATCCAGCAGCGACCACGCGAAGAAGCCGCGCACATCCACGCCGTCCTGTATCGCCAGACCCACCTGAGTGATGTGCTGGCGCAGGTAATCCAGGCGCTGCTCGTCATGGATGCTGCCATCCGCTCCGATCTCGTCCTTGAAGGCAGCCCCATTCTCGGTGATGTAAACCGGCGGCAGGCTGTACTCGGCGTTCAGCTTGTTGAGCAGGCGCCGCAGCGCCGGAGCGCACACTTCCCAACCCATGGCGGTGTACTCAGAGCCCGGCACCTGTTCCATGCGCCCCTCAGCGCTGATCAGGTGGCGAGAATAAGAGTTGATTCCCAGGTAATCCAGCCGCTGGCTGATGAGCGCCAGGTCGCCGGGTTGGACGGAAGGAAAATCGGCTCCCAGGAGTTCATACAGATGGGGCGGGTAGTGGGCCTTGAAGATGGCATCCAGGTACAGAGTTTCGTGCTGCTGCCAGAAATTATTCGCCGCTTCCTGGTCTTGTGGGCGACCGCTGGCGGCGTCCACCATCCACTGGCTGAGCACGATGCCGGCTTGCAGGCCCGGTTGGATGGCGCGCATCGCCTGCACCGCCAGCCCGTGTGCCAGCAGCAAGTGATGGGCGACTTGATACGCCGTGCGCCGGTCTTTTATGCCTGGGGCGTGCTCTCCGCTCAGATGACCTTCATTCACCACCACACCCGGCTCGTTGAAAGTCGTCCAGCAGCGCACGCGGTCGCCCAGGCGTTTGACCATCAGAGCGGCGTAATCGGCAAAGAGATAGGCCGTATCGCGGTTCGCCCAACCGCCGGCATCCTGTAATGCCTGAGGCAGATCCCAGTGGTACAACGTCAAATATGGCTCGATGCCGGCGGCAAGCAGCCCGTCCACCAGGCGGTCGTAGAAATCCAGCCCGGCGGGGTTGGTTTTGCCGCGCCCAGAGGGGAGCACGCGCGTCCAGGCGGTGCTGAAGCGGTAGGCTTGCAGACCGATATGCTGCATCAGGGCGATATCCTGCTGCCAGCGGTGGTAGTGGTCGCAGGCAGTATCGCCGGTGCTGCGGTCGCTGATCATACCGGGCGTATGGCTGAAGCGGTCCCAGATCGATTCGCCCTTGCCATCTTCGTTCCAGGCGCCTTCGATTTGATAGGCAGCCGTAGCTGCACCCCAGACAAATTTAGATGGAAATGCGGGTTGGTTCATGCTGTATTTTTATTCTTCTTTCTTTGATGCCAGACCTGCAGGCCGGCTATGAAGTGGGATCTGCTGGCAGGGGATTGCCATCATCATCGATGGGTTCCAAAGCAGGCAGCTCCTGGATGGAGGACAGGCCAAAGTGCTGCAGGAAATCCTGGGTGACGCTGTACAGAATTGGCCTGCCCGGTGCCTCGGCTCGCCCGACTTCCTGGATCAACCCTTTGCTCAACAGGCTCTTCAGCACGCCGTCGCTGTTCACCCCGCGAATGGCATCGATCTTCGGGCGCGTGACCGGCTCCTTGTAGGCGATGATCGCCAGAGCTTCCAATGCCGCCCGGCTCAAGCGGCTGGTCGCTTCCAGACCCAGGAAGCGTTCGACCAGCTCAGATAGTTCCGGCGCACTGGTGAGCTGGTAGCGGCTGTGGTGGCGCTGCAAGCGCAGCCCACGGCTCTGGCTCACCAGCAGCTGGGCATACTCGTCGAGAGCCTGCTCGATTTCGCGGGCGGGCAACTCTAAAGTCTCTGCCAGTTGGGCGGCGGTAACGGTTCCCGGCGCCACGAACAGCAGAGCTTCCAATTTTGAAAGCAGGGGAATTGCATTTTCAGTCAAAGTGGACTCACGGATGCTATGATACAATCTAGCGCGGCATGAGATTATACCATCGCAAGATCTGGTTTTCAGTGCTGGCAGCCATGCTTTTTGGGCTGTCTGCCTGTTCGGCGCCTACGGCAACGCAGGCGGTTTTGCGCGTGCAGGTGGCGGTAGATGGCAATCTGACCCCTTTGAGTCTGCCGGCAGGCAGCACGGTCGAGCAAGCCCTGGCGCAGCTCGCCGTGACGCTGGGGCCGCTGGACCGGGTCGAGCCGCCGGATTATACGCTGCTTACCGATGGCTCCGCAGTGCGCGTGATACGGGTGAGCGAGGAGTTTTCGGTCGAGCAGGAAGTGATCGCCTTCGAGCGCCAGGTGCTGCAAACCGAATCGCTGGCAGACCAGGAGCGCCTGCTGGCGCAAAATGGGGTCAATGGTCTGCGTGAAACCACATACCGGCACGTGTATGAAGACGGCGCCCTGGTTTCCTCCAGCCCGGTGCGCACCAGCGTGCTGCAGCAGCCCATTCCTGAGATCGTCATGGTGGGCGTGCAGGCGCCATTTCTGCCGGTGCAGATTCCCGGCAGGCTGGCTTACCTGTTGGGAAGCAATGCCTGGATCATGCAGGGCGACACCACCCGGCGAACGCCTGTCGTGACCACCGGCGATTTGGACGGTCGCATCTTCTCGCTCTCCGGAGATGGAAGCTGGCTGTTGTTTACCCGCCGCTCCAAGGAAGAAGACCAGATCAACAGCCTGTGGGCTGCCGATCTGCGCCAGGATCCCCCCGAACTGTACGACCTGGGTGTTGCCAATGTGGTGCATTTTGCCGGTTGGGTGCCAGACGGGCGCAACGATCAGGTTGTATTTTCCACCGTCGAACCGCGCCAGACCGCCCCAGGCTGGCAGGCGAACAACGATTTGAACACCCTCAACTTCAGCAGCAGCGGCTGGACATCGCGCTGGAAGGTGTTCGTGGATGCCAACTCCGGCGGTGTTTATGGCTGGTGGGGCACGCAGTTCGCCTGGGAGCCGGGTGGCGAGCGGGTAGCCTATGCCCGCGCCGACGAGATCGGCCTGGTCAACATGGATACCGGCAGCTTCGAAGCGCTGATGCCCATCGTCCCGCTGCAAACCGGCGGCGACTGGGCCTGGGTGCCATCCATCGCCTGGAGCCCGGATGGCAGCTTCCTGTTTGGCGTCGATCACGTGGTGCCTGCCAATGCACCCGCTCCCGAGGCCTCGCCGGTCTTCGACCTGGCGGCTGTGCCACTGGAAGCAGGATCGCCGGTGAACCTGGCGTCGCAGACCGGCATGTTCGCTTACCCGTCTGTGTCGCCCGTCCAGCCGCAAGCGGATGGCGAGCAGGCCTACCAGGTTGCCTACCTGCAGGCGATCTTTCCCAATCAGAGCGAGAGCAGCCGCTACCGCCTGGTGGTGATGGATCGCGACGGCTCCAACCGGCGTGAATTGTTCCCGCGTCCCGACCAACCCGGGCTGGATCCGCAGCAGCCTGCCTGGTCACCGGCGGTCATGCCGGACAGCCAGGCATATGCGCTTGCCGTGCTCTACCAGGGCAACCTGTGGCTGGTAGATGCCAGCGGCGAGTTCTTACAGCGTCAAATCACCGGCGACGGTCTCGTCAGCCGTATCGATTGGAAACCTTTTGCCCCTGGGGCAGGAAATTGAGGCACACAGTATGCGTATTTTAATCACCGGCGCCGCTGGCTTTCTGGGATCACACCTGTGCGAGCGGCTGCTTTCCGAAGGCCATTCGGTCATCGGTATGGATAACTTCATCACCGGCAACCCCAATAACCTGGCGCACCTGACCGGGAACGATCGCTTTGCATTCATCCGTCATGACGTGTCTAATTTTATCTTCGTGCCCGGCAAGGTGGACGCGGTGATGCATTTCGCCTCGCCCGCCAGCCCCAATCCAAACTCGCCGTACGGCTACGTCAACCTGCCGATCCAGACCATGAAAGCCGGCGCTCTGGGTACGCACAACACCCTGGGGGTGGCGCGCGCCAACAATGCCCGTTTCTTGCTCGCTTCCACCAGCGAGATTTACGGCGACCCCCTGGAGCATCCCCAGACGGAAGCGTATTGGGGGCACGTCAACCCCATCGGCCCACGCTCGGTCTATGACGAAGCCAAGCGCTTCGCCGAAGCGCTCACCATGGCTTACCATCGCTTCCACGGGATCGACACTCGCGTCGTGCGCATCTTCAATACCTACGGACCGCGCATGCAGGTGGATGACGGCCGCGTCGTGCCGAATTTCATCAAGCAGGCGCTGCACGGAGAGCCGCTGACCGTGTATGGGGATGGCTCGCAGACGCGCAGCTTTTGCTACGTGGATGACCTGGTCGATGGCATCGTGCGCTTGCTGTATTCTGACGTGCACGAGCCGGTCAATATCGGCAACCCGGTAGAGACCACCATTCTGGAATTTGCCGAGACGATCAACCACCTGGTTGGGAATAAAGCCGGCACCGCCTATGCACCGGCGCAG
>JBGSTO010000722.1:0-2658 GCA_041736465.1 Anaerolineales bacterium
TCGGCGGCGCCGTTCGCCAGAGCAGCGATGCGCTGCACCAGACCCAGGCGGTTGCGGCGCACCAGTTCATCTTCCGCCATAACCAGCACCTCATCGAAGAACGTGTTGATCGCCGGGATCATTGGCAGGAAAGCATTCAAGAAACCATCCACCGATCCGGGCCGGCGGGAGGCTGCCTCGGCTGCCAGCAGCGCTTTGTACAGCGCCTTTTCAGCCGTCTCGATGAGGCTCTCGGGCAATACGTCGAATTGTTCCCCCAGGCTGCGGGTGATGCGCACGCAGCGAGCATAGGCGGGCAGGATGGCGCTCCAATCGGGGCGAGCCACCCATTTCGTGAGCTCAGCCGCGGCGCGAGCTGCCCGGGCCGGGCTCATGGCCTGTTCGGCAACGGTCGCCGCTGCCAGCACCGCATCGACCACATCGTAGCGGTAGCCTTGCTCCAGCAGCAGATTGCGCAGGCGCTCGATGATAAACGTGAGCACCGCGGCCCTGTGTTCGTCCGATATCGGGATGGGCAGGTGGGCTGCCGCCAGTGCAATCGCCTGGCGCAGGTCGAGGTGCAGGTCGCTGGCGATCAAATTCTGCACCAGGCCCAGGGCAGCGCGGCGCTGTGCAAATGGGTCTTTATTGCCGGTAGGAGCCAGACCGGCGGCGAACAACCCGGCCAAAGTATCCAGACGATCGGCCAGCCCCACCGCCAGGCCGGCCCGGGACTCCGGCAGCGCATCGCCGGTGTAGCGCGGCAGGTAGTGCTCCAGGATGGCCCGTGCCACTTCAGGCTTTTCGCCAGAAGCGCGCGCATAGTAATAGCCCATAACACCCTGCAGTGAGGTCATCTCCACTACCATCTGGGTGGCAAGGTCGGCTTTGCACAGCACCGCCGCGCGGCGGGCGGTCGCCAACCCGTGTTCATCCAGGCTCAACAAAGGCGCCAGGTCTTTCACCAACGCCTCAACACGCTGCGATTTATCCAGCATCGAACCCAGTTTAAACTGAAAGGTGAGCGTGCTCAAGCGAGGCAGGTACTCCTCTAAGCGGCGCTTGAGGTCCTCGCGCACAAAATAGGCCGCGTCGGTGAAACGCGCCCGGATCACATGCTCATTGCCTTCGATGATCGTAGCGGCGCCCTCACAAACCCCCGGAGACCGGGAGGGCCGGTTGGCAATCGTAATGAAGTACGGCATCAGATTGCCATCTGCCTGCACCGGGAAATAGCGCTGGTGCTTCTTCATGACAGAAATCAACGCTTCACGCGGCAGCTCCAGATGAGCCGCTTCGAACGAACCGCGCAGCGCTGCCGGCGCTTCCACCAGATGAGTCACTTCAGCCAGCAGATCAGCGTCTTCGGGCGACTGCCCGCCCACTTCAGCCGCCAGCGCCTGCACGTGCTCCCAGATGCGCCGGCTGCGCTCCTGCGGGTCCAGGATCACGCCCTGGGCTTGCATGGCGCTAAAGTAAGCGGCTGCGCTATCCACTTGCAATTCCTGCGCTTCCGAGAACCGCAGTCCGCGTGTGGTATTGCCAGAGAGCAGCCCGGCGTACTCGAACGGCACCACCCGCTCACCAAGCAGCGCCAGCAGCCAGCGCACCGGGCGAGAAAAAGCCGCGTTGCTGGCGTTCCAGCGCATGGATTTGTCGAATTTCAGTCCGGCGATCAAAGCCGGTAAAGCCTGCGCCAGCACCTCGACCGCCGCTTTACCTTCCTGGCGCACGGCAGCAGTCACATACGTGCCGCCTTCGATGTCTTTGATCTGCAAATCAGAAACCTGCAGGCCTTTGCTGCGGGCAAAACCAATCGCCGCCGGGGTTGGCACACCGTCTGGCCCGAAGGCGCGGCTGGCAGGCGGTCCCTTCACCACCTCTTCCAGGTCGGTTTGGCGAGCTGCCAGATCTTCTATGGAAACCACCAGCCGGCGCGGCGTACCCAGCACCTGCAGGCTGCCATGTGCCAGGCGCAGATCATCCAGCAGGGAGGGCAGGCGCGAACGAAGCTGCGCCAGGGCTGCATCCAGATCTCCGGCGGGCAGCTCCTCGGTGCCGATTTCCAGCAAGAACGGCTGGGGAGTACTGGCGGCAGAAAGAACGGCTCTTTCTCCCGTCGCTTTCGCCAGGGATGGTGAGCCGGTTTCACCCGCCTGCAGCCAGGGGTATTCCAGCCGCTGGCGCTGCTCAATGTACGCTTCAGCGACGCGGCGTGAGAGATCGCGCATACGCCCAAAAAATGCCTGGCGCTCGGTCACACCCACCGCGCCGCGGGTATCCAGCACGTTGAAGGTGTGCGAACACTTGAGTACGTAGTCGTGCGCCGGCAGCACCAGGCGCTGCTCCAGGCAGGCGTTGGCCTCCGCCTCGAACAACTCGAACATGCGGCGCAAGCGCTCCACGTCGGCGATTTCGAAATAATATTTCGAATGCTCCTGCTCCGCCTGCAGGTTGACATCGCCGTCGGTGCGGTCTGTGCTCCACTGAATCTCGCGAAAGCTGTTTACCCGCTGCAAGGCAATGGCGATGCGCTCCAGGCCGTAGGTGATCTCCACCGAGACCGGGTCGAGCTGGAAGCCGCCCGCCTGCTGGAAATAGGTAAACTGGGTAATCTCCTGACCATCCAGCCACACCTCCCAGCCCAACCCCCAGGCCCCCAGCGCCGGCGACTCCCAG
>JBGSTO010000001.1:0-22920 GCA_041736465.1 Anaerolineales bacterium
GTGGGCTGCCTGGTTTCTCAAGCGGGGAGGGTATAAACCCTTTATATCGTTAATCGGACAAAGATGGAAGGCCCCCCTTTCATCCGGATCAAATCAGCTCCTGGTGAAACGCGATTTTTGCGCCAGGATCAAGATGTGTTCATCCGGGAACTCGTACCCTGGCGTCTCAATCTCCACCCGGTAGCGCCACTTTTCATCATTCATGGTCAGCGTGCGAAGCTCGGATATGTCCAATCCCTGGCGAGTAAATGCGGCTCGATACTCTTCTTGTGTGTAATACTGGTAGCTCTGCAATCGCTCGGTTTCCCAAAGCCGCTTCCCAAGAAAAATGGACTTGGTGATGTAGCGTGTAAAATCGCGCTGCGACAGCTCCACACACAGCGGGTCTTCGACCTGGCGGTATGCGATGCGCAAAGGGTGGTACTGCTCCACAAAGGTTTCGAATTCCTGACGTACCTGGTAATCGCGGAAGCGGATGTGCAGTATCTGGCGCGGGTCCCCGGGAGGCTCCAGCCCGTCGAATAAAACCAGCCAGCCCGCGGGCTCCAGACAGCCTGCCGCCTCAGAAAGCGCCTGTTCTACCCGCTGTTTGGCAGACGGCACGTCGATCTCGCCCAGCTCAGGGGAAAAGCTATCTGAGAAGACTTCGTGCAGAGCATTGACAAGCAGCACAAGATCGAATTTGCCCAGCCCGGCTAATAAATTGGGGTCTGTAAAATCACCTTGGATGCAGCGCAAACCCGGGTAATCACGCCGGCACTGCGCCAGTGATTGTGCATTGTAATCCACCCCCACCGATTTTTGGATGGCGCATACCTGGAAGTGCGCATCTAACAATGTGCCGATGACCTGTCCCTCACCGCAGCCCAGTTCCAGCAATCGCAATGGGTGATCGGCCTGGTCTGCCAGGCGGCGAAGCAGCCGGGAACCTGCCAGGATGGCAGCCCGCTTGCCCAGGTTTTCCATGGACAGCAGGCGCTGGTCCCAATAAAAATCCCAAAAGCCGTCATTTTCTGGCATAGCATTGTTCATTCTTTCATTAATGCCCGTTCGCAGACCGTCCATATTAGAGACGATGCATGCCCCAGGGCGATTGCCCCTGGTCTGGGGTGGCGCCCGGTGCCAAGAAAAGCCAGAGAAGTGACCTGCTTTGTCTCGAGATCGACCAAAATGATCTGTCCCACTTCCCCACCATACCAGGGATTCAGGCTGGTTGTGCGCGCAAAGGCAAGCGCCTCCTCAGGGAATTCGTCCTGCGAGATTGAGACGAGCGCCAGATTGGGGATCTGCAGCCGGAGTGCATGCGGTGTTTTGAATCCCTGGTTGGCGTAGCTGCTGAAGCGCCGGTAAACCTCTTTAAGCTGATCCAGGCGACCAAACATCGCATTGTCCCAATCTACGAATAAGAAATGGTCTTCGACTTTTGTTGCTCCTAAGCGGATGCGCTTCGGCGAGAAGGCATAGAGCAGAGCCTGCGTTCCGGGTATGCGCGGGTGAAGATTTACCACATAGCCTTCTTGCTGCAGTTCCGAAGAAACCCTGGCGATAAATTCGTCCAGCATCCTGAGCCTCAATCTTTCTGGTTGACCCATTATAGCCGTCACAGGTCAGGAATAGCAATCGTTAAGCCGGTGCTTCTTAGCCAGTATGCTTTTGTATAATGCGCTCTTTGATTAAAAAGGAGAATTTCATTCAGATACAGATTAGATGTCTTCTACACCTAGCATGCAGCCTGCAAGGAATGCCTGTCCCCGGTTTCCATCGGGTGTTAATTGAAACGCCCCACCTTTCTAACGTGAGTACGGGATAATGGGTTTGGGGGTTGTTTAGGGCGGCTTCGCCGCCCTAAACAACCCCCAATAAACCATTTTCCTTGTTATCCCGAGCTCACGTTATTTATCAATTTACTATACCAGGTGTAAAATAAAATTGGTAGTTCATTAAGTATCCGATCAAAAATTGTTCATGGCAAGATGGAGGCACAATGAATACTCAGTTTCTCTTAATTGCGCTGGCAGGATTATTGATCGCTGTCAGTTGTTTTTTTGGGCTGAAGATTTATGGGATTTACCGAAGGAAGACCGCCAGCGCAAGATGGCTGGCTGCTACCGGGAATGTCCTGTCCAGGGACATTTCATCGGTCAAGAACAGCAGCACCAGCGGTTATTCATACCGCGCCGATGTCACCTACAGCTACGATGCGCCGGGCGGACCATTCAAGAAGAAGCTATTTCTAGGCAGCAAAGGTTTGCGTCCGCAGGCGGAGAAGCTGCTTGAAGCGATAGGCGAAACAATCCAGGTACATTACAATCCCGAGAAACCCGCGGAGCATATTACGGACCTTGAGAAGATTATGCCTATCCATGTTTTTACCATGATCGGGTCCCTGTTCCTGGCTGGGGCTTTGCTTGTGCTGGCTTTCATGTAGAATATCTGCGCTTCTCTCCCCACTCGAGCCAAGCTGAACTACCTATTGTGACAATTTAAATCCAACATGCAAGCGATCTTAACGACTGGCGCAGCAAAGCGTCTTCCGGCGTGGCCGGCTGGGTCAGCAGGCGATAGGCGCTACTGAGCAGGCATCATAAATATGTGAATTTCTATAATGGGAACAATATTCAGCCGAATATCGTTATGAATGGGGTCGAAAAAAAACGATACACTCCCATTGGCTGATACTGATGAACACCAACACCCCCCTTCCCATCCCCGCCTGGCAAACCCTGGGCGAGCTTGAATTGCCGGTCGGCGCTGGCACAGGCGAGGTTGTCCATGCCTGGCTGGCGGAGGCACTTGCCTCTCTAAACCTCTCGACGGATTTTCTCGATAGGGTCTTGAGGTCGGCTCAAGAGTCCGCCGGGCATGTCCTCCAGCCAAATGCCGCAGGCGCACTCCTCCACATCCACTTCTTCATCCCTCTGCTGCATGAACATGACTCATCGGGGAAGTCATGGGGATTTTTCCATATCAAAAGGATTGAAACCCGGGCGGATGATGTCGATGCTCGCCACCATGCGATCGATTTTTATTTGTATGTCGAGGGAGAATGACCGGGCTGCTCTAGGATTTCCTGCGCCCATTCTTCAATTGACTTTTGCCCAGCCAACCTTTCTGCCGCTTCGACCTTCTCGAGCGTTAGGCACGGTACAATCTCGTCCCGCAGTTTTTCACTCCGGGTGCACAGTTGCGGCGTTACGGCGGTATGCGAGATTACAGACAGGGCCACCGCCAGTTTTATCTCAAGCGGGAGCCGGTTCTCCATTTCTATGAAAGAAACCAGTGCACTCAGGATGATGAGCGTCCATTTGTTTTCACGGGCGGCGGCGTAGGCTTCCAGGAACAGGCGCCTCGCTTCCTCATGCGACCGGAGCGCAGCGTACGTCTGCCCGAGATGGATAGTGGGCTGCATGGCATTCAACTGGTCGCCGATTTTCTTGTAGAGTGTTCTGCTCTGCGAAAAGAGCTCCAACGCCTCTCCATTCCGACCCTGTGACAGTTCCACCAACCCAAGCATATCCGACCCGAAAGCCTTTGCCCAACGGTCCATATTGGCTTCCGCGATCTCATTGCTTTCACGCAAGATGGAACGGGTCTCTTCGATCTGTTTGAGCGCAAGTGTCGTCATGCCCAGATACAACATGCAAAAAACCAGCCCGCGCGGATCGCCGACGGATCGCCAGATTTTCAGGCTCTCGGTCAACTGCCAGTATGCTTCAGTCAAGTTCCCCTGTTGATATGCCACGATGCCAAGCACGCTGATGGGAATGGCGGTATGCCACGGCGAATTTAGCAGCTTTCCGTAATTAAGGCTCTCAGTGGTCAGCCTACCCGCTTCGGAAACCTCACCCTGCATCAAGGCAAGATACCCCCAATTGCCAAAAATGTAATATAAGACCTCAGGGTCGTTGTACTCGCGGGCAATCTCCAGGCTTTCCGCGAGCAGAGCTCTCCCCCGTTCTGTATTTCCCTTGCGGAACTCGAACCAGCCTACCTGATCCACCAGGCTGGCAAAGGAGGATCTTTCCTTGGCGCTTTTAAGGCTGTCAGGTGCGCCGCTTGCACGGAACTTATTCAGAGCGGCAGTGAAAGCTGAGAGCGCTTCATCATAATAACCATGTACTTCGAAGTACCAATTCAAACAGGGGGACATCTTTCTCAGCACTTCCAGCCGCTGCTGTTCAACCGCCCAATGCCAGCCCGCCAGCCAGTTGGATGTCTCTGAACGGATCAGTTGTGAGGTTTGCGGCTGTTTCGCACTCTTAAAGGAAGCTTCCAAGGAGGCGATCCACTCTGCATAATACAGGGCGTGTTTCTCGGAGGCTCCTCTCTCCTCGCCGGGATCAGTCCGGAGTTTGGCAAAAGCATACTGGTGGATCAACTCATGCAGGTCGTAACGATCTGGATTTCTGTTGAAGCGCAAAAGGGATTTATCCACCAGCGACGAGAGCAGAGAGAGGGTTGCCCCCATTGCCGAGATGGCGGATTCACGCGTGAAGCCGCCCTGAAACACGGACAACCTCATTAGCAGAGTGCGTTCCTCGTCGGTCAGTAATGCCCACGAGTGGTCGAAGACGGCTCTAATCGAGCGGTGACGCTGCGGAACATCCAGCATTTTGGTTTCGAGGAAGTCGATATTTCGCTCAAGTTCTTGCGCGATCTCACGGCAGGAAAGCATCCGCACCCAGGAGGCGGCGAGTTCGATGGCGAGAGGCAGTCCACCAACCAGTTTACAGATGCGGACAAGCGACTCGGTGTCCTCAGTTTCCAGTGAGAAGTTCTGCGAAGCCTGGCGGGCGCGTTGGATGAAGAGTGAAATGGCGCTGTTGTTCCGGATGTTTGTATCTGCATTTTCGGGAATAGGAAGTCCCTGGACCTCGAAGAGCCATTCCCATTGCAGACGTATTTGTTCACGCGAGGTAAGCACTATATTAACCTGTTGGGTTTGCTGGAGAATCTCACCCAGCAGGCTGGCGCCTTCGACCAGATGCTCCATGTTGTCGATTACAAGCAGAACATCTTTTGTGCAAAGGAAGGTTGTTACCTGCACAATGGGATCGGCGGGACCGGAGAAGGATACCCCGAGCGCATCTGCTATAGCGGGAACGATGGACTCGGTCATGCCGACGCCAGCCAGAGAGATGAAGTAGACCCCGTCGCTGTATTGGTGCTCAAGTTGGCGTCCCGCTTCGATGGCGAGACGGGTTTTACCGACGCCGCCTGGACCTGTCAGTGTGAGCAGGCGGCAAGCAGGCTCGCGTAGTTGGCGGGTGATGACGTTGATCTCATGTTCGCGCCCCACAAGTGGGGTAGGAGGAACAGGCAGGTTGCCAGGATTCGGTTTTGAGGGAGAAACCGGTTCGATACGGGACAGAGGCGGAATCGCGTTCAGATTGGATGTGCTTTTTTCCTGTCTGGCGATTTTGAGGAAGAGGGCACGCTGGTCGGCGGGGATGTCCAGCTTTTCCGCCAACAGTTCGGCAACCTGGCGCGATGGACGGCGCTCGTCGGACTCGATCTTGAACACCAGCGAAGAGGAGCACCCCACCTGCTTTGCAAGTTCCTGTTGTGTCAGGTCGAGGGACTTGCGTCTTATTCTAACCCAGCTGCCGAATGAATTATCCACAAGTGCATGTTTGGATGAATGGTTGGGGGAGCGATGCCGTGATTGTACTACTTTTTGTCCGATTTCTTGTGTTGATTATTTACACCCCCCATACACCTGAAAAGAATATAGTTTGCAGGTAAGTTTGACCAACCTCTTGGGAAGTATTTGAGGAGTTCGGCATGAGTACCTATAACTATTTGCAAAAGGACGAGGAAGCCCTGGTGCAGGCGGCGTCAAAAGGTGACCTGGAGGCTTTTAATCAGATGGTGCTGAAACATCAGGACCTTGTTTTTCACCACGCTTATTCTTTGATGGGGGACCCCGCGTCTGCCGAGGATGTTGCACAGGAGAGTTTTTTGAAGGCATTCCTGGCGGTGCGCAGCTTTCGCGGCGGTTCCTTCCGCAGTTGGCTGTTGCGGATTGTGACCAATTCTGCCTACGACGCTTTGCGGCGTTCAAAACGGCACCTTTCGCAGCCATTGTTTCCAGAGGACGATGACGGCGAAGAGTTGGATTTCGCGCCCTGGCTTGCCGACCCGTCCGCTTCGGTGCAGGATGCGGTAGAGCGGAGGGAACTCTCGGAAGAGATCCGCGGGTTGATGGGGCAATTGCCCGAGGTGTATCGCAATGTGTTGACGCTGGTCGATGTCTATCAGTTCGATTATTCAGAGGCAGCTCAGACACTGCGCATCCCGATTGGCACCGTGAAAAGCAGGCTGGCACGGGCACGCCTGCAAATGAAGGAAAAGCTTCAAAGGGCTCCGAGCCGGTTTGAAGTGTTGCACCCCGTTACTGCCAGTTGAATAACATTTGAAAGGAATTCACCATGACCGCTTCCGTTTTCACTTCAAGCAAGTCCGCATCGAAATCACTTGTACAAAATTATCCGTTGATGGTCTTCTTCGCGCTCGTGCTCGTGTTAACCTGTTCGTTCGGTGTCGTAGATGCGCTCGGTTCACACGGCATCCTGCCTTTCCGCCTGACAATCCCGCTGCTCCTCGTGCAGGGACACATGCCAACATTGGCAGCGGTGATCTTCGTTGGGATGACGCAAGGCAGGGAAGGCATTCGTGCCTTGTTCCGAAAACTGCTGATCGCCCGTGTCGGCCTTCGATGGTATGCCTTTGGGCTCTTTGGCATAGCTGGGGTCTGTGTCGCCGCCATCTTGCTCTCCAACCAGTTCGGACCTCTGCATGCGCTCCCCATTCTCCCAGCAGACGCGCCGGCTGATCCGATTGCGATCATCCTCAACTCCGCGATCCTGCTGGTCATTTCCGCACTCATCAGCGGGGAGGAACTTGCATGGCGCGGCGTGGCGCTACCGAGATTACAGGCGAAGTATAATGCCTTGACATCCAGCTTGATCCTCAGCCTGCCGTGGGTTTTGTTCCATCTGCCGTACTTCTTTACAGCCGGCGCGCCCATGGGAGAGATGCCGTTCATCAGCTTTGCGATCAGAACTGTCGCCATAGCTGTTATCTTCACGTGGTTGTTCAACAACACCCGAGGCAGTCTCCTACTGGCGTACATTTTCCATGCTTCGGCAAATACGTGGACACAGATCTTCTCCATAGATCAGGGCTATCACTTCCAGGATTGGATGATGACCGTCATCTTCGTAACCCTGGCTGTGCTCGTAACTGTCGTTTTCGGCGCTGAAAACCTCTCTCGGACGAATGCGAGAATTCAAGACTAGCAATACTGGTTTTAGGTGGCAGCCACATTTCGATGTGGCTGCCACGCAGAAAGAAGCTGCGAACCTCACCGAGTTGGAAACGTACCTGAATCAACTCACGGCTTCGGGCAGAGCCGCATTCTCGACAGCATTCATCACCGGGATTAAGTTATAGATATGTACCCCGTTGGGCAGATCCGATTGCGGTTATGATGCAGAAATTGACAGCCTATACTGCGCCTAAAATTATCTGCACCTCCGGAAGGGACAGGAAAACCCCGCGCAGTTCCGGCGTTCCAGCATGTTCGGCAATCCACAGCGCTTCATGACGCGCCCGTTCTTTTAATTGGGCTGCAACAGACTCATTCCCCCGCTCCATTTCCAATAGGTTGAGTACCCAACACATTTCCCAGACTCCATGGTGCGCGCCCATTTCACCGGATAAAGCCAGCGCCTCACAAAGAGTTTGGTGCGCATCTTCCCTATTCCCCGCCGCTAATTCGACTCTTGCGCGCAAAAATAAAATGCCAGGCTTGAAATGGCGCAACTTCAACTCTTCATATTTCCCCAACAGTTGACGGACGCAACTCGCCGCGCGGTCCAATTCTCCCTGCGCCAGCGCTAATTCTGCATCTGCCTCCAAAATGGAATGAGTTTCCGACCAGCCTGCATAGGTCTGCCACTGAAGGTCGAAATTCTCCCAGCCTTTTTTTACAGCCGCTTCCGCCTCCCTCAGATTCCCCCGCCGTAATTCCAACAAAGCCAGCGTGGCAAAAGCGGGGGCACGCCCGGTTTGACTGGTCTGATCATGATGGCTGATCGCCTTCTGGCAGTAATCGAGCCCTAATTCGTAGGCGCCCAGATCATGGTAGCACCAGGCCAATTGCTGAAAGATATCGATCCATAAACCAGACAGGATGTGAGTTCTATCCAACCCCAAGGCGGGCAGTAATACTTCGAACGCCCGATAATATTCGCCGCGCAGGATGTGGATCACATTGTGAGTGGTAGCCAGGGCATAGACCGAGGTAGGGCTGCCCAGCGCTTTGTTCGCCCGATAGGCTTCATCCAGCAAAGACAGGGCGGCGTCAAAATTCCCGCTCTCCATCTGGATGATCGCCAGATTATGCAAGCAACTCAACACTCTCGGATGCTGGTCGAGCTCGCGGAATGTCTCCATCGCTTCGGTCAGGATCCACTCGGCTTGTTCGAGTCTCCCGATGAATGTAAATGCCACGCCCAGTTCCAACCTGACCAAAGCCAACTGCTCGCGCAAGTCAGATTTGAAGGCCAGTTCTTCGGCGGCACGAAGGTGAGCGATGGCTGGCTCGATCTGCCTGTCACCGAATTTATACGTCCGAGCCAGACTTAATTCAATTTGATATTGCGCCGCTGCATCACCAAGTTCCTGTGCCAGGGGCAAAGCCTGTCCTGCCAATTCGCGCGCCAGGTCTATATTTTGTGTGTCGTAATGCACGGGGAGCAAGACACAGCATGCAATCAGCGACGCCAGTTCCATTTCGCGGCTCTCGCGTATAGCAGCCTGTGCCTGCATTTCCTTGTAAATGGTCAACGCCTGGCGGGGATGAAATTCCAGTTCGTATGCTTTGCCAAGTTGTAAATAGAGATGCTGGTAGGTCGCCGAATCCACGTCGGCTTTTGACTCGATCAAGAGCGAGCGGGCGGATTCGTAATGACCTGCCGCGGTGGTCACGTCATAAAGTCGCATCGCTTCATCGCCTGCGTTCAAACTGTGCTGAAAAGCAAACTGCCATTCCTTCGCAGACAAAGCATGGTGTGCCAATTCTGCGGATGGAGCTTTCGCTTCTGTCAGTGCAGTTAAAGCCCGTCGATGAAAAACTTCGCGGCGCGCTTCGCTGATCCGCGCGTAGGCGACTTCACGGATACGGTCATGGGAGATATTGTAGGGACGCGTTTCGTTGCGGACTTCCGAAATCAGGCGTGCGGACAGCAGCTCGTCCAGGGCATCCAGGCTGTTTTGTTCGTCGATCCCCGACACTCTGCCCAAAAGACCAAAACTGCAATTGCGCCCGATCACTGCAGCGGCGGACAATACCGCCGAGGCTGGCTGGCTTAACCATTCGAGACGCGACAAGATCACATCGTGGATTGTGGGCGCCAGTGAGCGGGGGCCAATGGATTTCAAATTATCCAATGTCCCCAGCGGGTCGAGAACGGGAGTGGAGGATTCTTCACCCACCCATACCAACGCGCCATAATCGTCAAGCGCAGACAGGGTCTCGACCACAAAAAAAGGCTGACCGTTCGTCTCAGCAGTTAACCAGGCGGAGAGATCGGCAACACCCTCCACGTTTTCACCTGCCAGGAATTGAACCAACTCTTGAACGGCGGAGGCCTGCACGGGCAGCAGGGAGAGGCGGGTCACAGGGATGTCGCGCGTCAAGCCGCTCACCCAGTCACGTAATCCAGTTTTATGCGAGAGCGATTCCTCTCGTATTAAAATCAGAAGCAAGATCGGGTTGCGGTTGGCGCGCCAACTACGGGCGAGATAGTGGAGCAAATCCAATGTGCCCGCATCCGCCCACTGCAAATCATCCATCAGCAGGATCAGCGGACTTCGAGCAGATAGGGATACTCCGAGACGGGCAATCGCTTCGAACAACCTTGACCTGGCGGTTGCTTCGTCGCCTGAGACTGCATGCAAATCAGGATAGCGCTCTCGCAGTTCGGGCAGGATGCGGGTGAGTTCCACCAGCCAGGTGTCGTCGAGCAAATCTTCTGGAGCGTTCTCGCGTTCCAATCGCTCGCGCAGGGCGTCAATGATGGGTTGGTAGGGCAGACCTCCGCTGGTCTCGTAGGCGCGCCCGCGTAGAAGATCCGCGCCCTGTGTGCCAGCCCATTTCAGGAATTCGTCTCCCAGGCGCGTCTTGCCCATGCCCGATTCGCCCGACAGCACCACAACCTGCGGCTTGCCTTTTTGGGCGAGATGAAAGGCTCCCACCAAACCTTGATATTCAGTCGAACGACCTACAAACGGGATGTGAAACGTCTCTTTCCGCGCCCCAGCCTGATTCTCCAAAACTGGAGCAGTAGTTTTACTGGAGCGGATATATACCAGCACTCCTTCCGTTTCGGAGGAGGGTTCGACGCCCAATTCTTTATCCAACAAATCGCGGCAGGTTTCGTATGCCTTCAACGCGGCGGAGCGGTCGCCGTTCAGGAATTGCAAGCGCATCAGGCGTTGATATGCGATTTCGTTCAAGTGGTCCAAAGCCAGCCAGTGATTAACGGTCTGAATACCGGGGAGAATAAGATGCGTTTCGAGTTGGTGATTCGATAATCGGTCGTGGATCAGGTTCAGACGTCCCCCAAAAACATTGCGCTGGATCACGATCCAATCGTTGAAGACGGGTGTATCCGGCAGAGAGAAGGCTTCCAGGAAAGGACCGCGCACGGCTTTCACCGCGTTTTGCAGCAGGGCAACCGTAGACGGCGCAAGCTGCGCCGGCTGAGTATTCGCTGTCGCTTGTACGACCAGGTTCAGGTCCAGAAAAGAGGCGGTTGAGGCATTGAATCCGACCCGGTCGCCTTCTATCCGCAGAGGTTCGTCTACTTCCACTGCCCGTAACGCTTCCTTGATGCGCGCAAGCGTGCTGCGCAAGGCAGACTGTACCTTGCGGGTTTCGCTTTCGGGCCAGAAGATAGCTTGCAGTTTTTCGCGGGGATGGGCGCCAGTTTCGACCACCAGATACACAAACAGAGCCAGCGCCTTGCGGGTGGCGAATTTTACAGGCTGTCCGCCGTGGAACACTTGAGGCGGACCCAGAAGTCTTATTTCCAAACCGTCTGACATCCAATATCTCCGATCGCCCCTGGATTCCTGTCACGCTCCTGTCACGCTCATAATGTAGACTAACATCATTGTAATTATCTAATTTGGAGTTGAACCGTCACGCTTCAACTCATTATACAGTGAATAACCAACCCGGTGATTATGAGAACGACTGTGTGAATCGGTTTCATATCAAGGATAAGGAGAAAATTATAAATAAATTATGATTGATGTCCATTTTTGTTCCTCTGGCAATGCTATTTAGTTTTGCCAATGTCAGCTCGACTTCCGCTGGTTCCATAGCGTTTTCATTGCAGACCATCAGCGGCGTGCGATCTGAGTTTTTCCGAAGAAAGGTCTTGTTATGTCACAAATTGCGCAGTTAGGTTCAGGCACCATTTGGATTTGCGAGCACTGCAACATCTGGTGGGGCAGTCAGATCGGCAAACGCCCATCCACTAATTTTCTGAAGAAGCTTGATGATGCAGGCTTGTTACCTTCCTGGGATGCTTATCGGGGCTGGAAAGAGTTAATTCAGCAGGAATCGATTTGCTCGGAATGTGGTGATTCCATCCTTGAGCCCGCCCTGCTGTCAAATTAAAGATCGTGGCTTTGCTCACTTTGTGCGGGGAGCGCCGTTCTTAGCCGGCGCTCCCATCAGATAATGGACATCTCATCCTGTACTCCTCCGAGAGGATGTCACGTGAAGGGGAGCGTCCATCAATACGCTCCCCTTCAAATCCATTCAGCCCAGTGGAGAATCAACCAGCACGGGAAGGACCAACAATGAGGTCAGGAGTTATCACAGGAGTTATCAAATGAAAGTCGAAATGATCGAAACGTTCAACTTCCCGCCTGAGATCATTTACACAGTTCTTACCGACATCCCGCATCACGTGGATTGGGTGGACGAACTGATTGAACTGGTCAGCCTGAGTGACGGTCCCGCCAAGCTCGGCACAAAGTGGGAACAGAATGCGGATCGCCTGGGGAGGAAACTTGTCACGTTGAACACATGCAACATTTATGAAGAGAATAAAAAGTTCGGGTGGGTATCTGAAAAGCCTTTTCCGACTCAAGTCACTTTTTTGCTGGAGTCCGATCATGATTCAACCAGGCTCACCTGGAGCATTGAATTAGAGGAAGCAGGAATCGTTCAACTCGCTGAACCGATGTTGGTCAAACAGACGAACGTGATGATACGAAAATCTCTTGTACGTTTGAAGGCATACATAAAGACAAAGAAATAGGTGCCTGTTAGCCTGCTTGAAAGGCCTCAAAAGCGCTTGTCAAGATTTTGAGAACCGCTTTTGAGTGGGCGATCTGTAAACCTATCGCGGTATCAAATTTGTCGGTCGAAACTTATACCCGCACAACGACTCGGTCCGCACTAGGGAGGTTAAGATCATTGTCTAACGGCTTACGACGTTGTCCCCGATGCGCAGCTGAGCGGGATACTGGCAGTGGGGCGGCCGGGGGAACCTCGTACGAGCGGATAAAGGCTGAGGCGTAGAAAACTGCCTGAGATGTGCGCACGCACGAGGCGCAGAATCCCCGGCGTCAGGTGCATGCTGTGTCGAGCAGCAACTCTTAATCACACCTCTCTGTCGGAAAAGCAATTGTCTATTTTTGTCGCGTTACTATGCATTTTCGCTTCTCGCACTGGCTATCCAATCCATGCCCTCAACATCATGTTGTCCAAGCACCAAACTCAACTGCGCAGCGTGTTCCTGAACATGTCGCATACTGTACAGTTGAAGCTCCAAGAAACTGGGTTCCATCCACTCAAATACGCAACGTTGTTGCGCTCTCTCGCCTGTTAGCGCTTCGATAGTCGATTGGCACTTCTCGCGGCAGGCGCCCAGATACCCAAGGATCTGATTCTTTGTGTAGGGTCGCTCCGGCAAGGCCCCAAGGACAAAAGGGGATGGTGGCGTAAACCCTTCCGAAGTGCCACTCAGAAATAGGTCTAGCCAGCGCAGTGTGTGGTAGGCGATAAACCAGAACTGACCATACCGTTCATCATCAGGATCCGTATAAACTACAACAGTCCACAGATGGTCAGGGCATAAATTTATCGCATCACCTAGCATATCGATGGCAGCCCCAAATTGCTTCCAAATGCTCGCTCTCCAATCGATCTGCATCCTATACCTCCTGTAATAAGTTGTATGTATTCAGCAAACCGTTGCATTTCCCATCGATTTGCAGTAGATCGGGCGGCCATCGCGGTAGGACTGCCAGTTACCCAACAGCCCCCGCACACATCCCGGCGTGCGGTTTCCCCGCCAGTCAGGTATGCGCTGTGTTGGACTGCTTGAGCAAGAAAGTCAGTTATTTCCTTTGTGTTAGAAAGAACTCTTCTAACACGAGAGCTAAGACAGCCGGGACAATATCATGCCCCTGACCTTTCAAAATACGATGTTGACCATCAGGTAGGGCATCTGCTAATGATTGCGCCGCTTGCCGTACCAACTCATGACTTTCCTCCCCAGCTATCACGAGCGTAGGTATTCGGATGGAAGCGATCAGTCCGGTTGGCAACGACTGAAGGACAGTCGATTCGTAGACTAGGGTATGCGCCATTTTTTCTAGACCTGGCCGAAAAGGTGCATTTCGCATCTGGGCAACAACGGCGGCAGGTATGCCAACTGCTTCGGTTTGAAAAAGCTCGACAGCATCTCCCCTGCGACCCGCCGCGATGAGCTCGGTGAGTTGAGGAGCAAGCTGTCCCGCCTTTGCCCCACTTGGTGGGGGGTCGAATAGTGCGAGTCGTGAAATATTGAGTCCGTGAGCCGCAGCTCTCAGGGCAAGGATCGCACCAGACGAGTATCCAAATACGAACGCCGATCCACCGGCGTGGGCGATCAAGGTGTCCAGGTCTTCAATCTCGCGCTCAATAGCATACGGTCCAGTATCTCCACTTTCGCCTCGTCCTCGGCGGTCATAGTTTAACACAGTGAAATGCCGTTCAAGGAACCGAGCCAGAGGTACCCCGGTTGTCCGATCGTTGAAAGCGCCGACCACCAGGATAATCGCAGGACCCTTACCTGACTGATCAAACGCAATGGTCGTGCCGTCTTTCGACGTAACCTTTTCCATGCTATTCTCCTATATACGGTTAAATTGGAGGTATTTTAGAACATATGTCCTATTCAGTCAAGATGGAATCGAACAATCTCAGATCATCATTCGGGAAGGGAAAGGCGAAAGTGATCGCGCGACGATGCTGCCTTTTAGCTTGATACTTCTGATCGTCTTTCAACTGCCCCGCGAAGCGGGATCACCCGGACCCCAGCAGGTTGCAACGGGCGGTCAGGGCGGCGGTGAAGTTGGCGAAAATTGACAAGCCGGTTCGCCTGCATACCTTTCGGCATTGTTTTACCGCTCATTTATTGGAATGCGGGTAAGACATTCGCGCGGTGCAGGAGCTGCTTGGGCACAAGCATGTCAAGACAACGATGGTCTATACCCATGTTCTCAATCGCGGACCGCAGACGGTGCGCAGCCCGTTGGATTAGCAGACTCTTCTAAGAATTAATCAAAAAAGCGTTCTCCTGGTCCAGAGAACGCTTTTCATATACTTTATTGAAACGTGACTACTGCGTTCCAGCCATTACAGGCCGGAACTTATACCCATACACCAGCATGCCTCTCTCGTCCCCATCCGAGCGCAGCTTGCGGGTGACCATCTCGACCGGCGTGCCGATCTGCACCGGCTGCTCGCCCAGGTCGGTGAGCTGAGCGGTGACCAGCGGACCTTCTTCCAGCTTGATCAATGCTACGGTGTATGGGGAATATTCCTCATAACCGGCAGGCGCGTCGTAAACCGTGGTGAAGGAATACACCTCACCGCGGCCGCTGAAGTTGTACAGCGTCTTGGCTTCCTGACCACATTCCGGGCATACATCACGCGGCGGGAAGAGCTTAGCCTCGCAGTGCGGGCAAACCTCCCCAACCAGGGCATAGCGCTGCTTTCGAAGTCGCCAATGACGTGAAATTTCCATTCGATACACTCCTTGAAACCGTTATCTGTGAAGCAGTATACAAATACCTTGCTATCAGAAGCTATCAAACCTGGTTTAAGCAGGGTTAACTTCCAGTACGTGGGTCACAGCCGAAGAGGCCGGACCGCCCAGGCTTTGCACCAGGGCGCGGCGTGCTCCGGCAACCTGGTTTTTGCCTGCCTGGCCGCGCAGCTGCAGGGTGGCCTCCACCGCCTGGTACACGCCAGTGGCGCCGCCGGGGTTGCCGCGTGCCTTCAATCCGCCCATGGTCAGGATAGGCATCGAGCCGCCCAGGGCAAGCTGCCCGTCCTGCACCAGCTTCCAACCCTGACCGCGGGCGCCAAAGCCGGCGGCTTCCAGAGACAGGGCGGCGTAGATCGAGTAAGCATCGTACAGCTCGAACAGGTCCACCTGCGCCGGGCTGATGCGTGCCTGCTCGCAGGCCTTCTCAACCGAAAGGCGGGCTGCAGCGAAGGTGAGCGGATCGGGACGGTCGTGCAGCGCCAGGGTATCTGTCACCATGCTGGAGCCGGCAATGTGCACCAGGGGGTGCGGGAAGCCAGGCGGCAGCAGATCGCGGCGGGTGAGCAGAATAGCGGCTGAGCCATCGGCGGTGGGCGCCACGTCGAACATGTTCAATGGATCGCTGACCATGCCGGCTTTATTGTATGTATCGACGTTAATGGCTTTACGGAACATGGCTTTGGGGTTATTCGCGCCGTTAACGTGCGCAATCAGCGGGAACCCGGCAAAAGCCTCACGCGGCACAGAGAACTCGTGCAGGTAGCGGCGCATCAAAAGAGCCGCCTGGGCGGTAGGCGTCATGCCATGCACGGCTTCATAATCGCTGTCGCTGGAAGTTGCCAGCGCAGCTTCCACAGGCGTGCCCACCTGGTCGGAGATCTTCTCCACACCCACCACCAGGGCTACATCCGCCTGTCCGGAAGCGACTGCCATATAACCGACGCGCAGCGCCACCCCGCCGGAGGCGCCTGCCGCTTCCAGGGTCAGCGCCTCGATGCCGTTCAGACCGGCAAAATCGGCGATCAGCGCGCCCAGGTGCGCCTGGTTGGAGAGCAGCGGGGCTACCATATTGCCCACAAACAGCGCCTGCGGGCGCAAGCCGCCTGCGTCGGCGATGGCGGCTTCGATGGCGTGAAACGCCAGCTCACGCAAGGAGATTTCCCAGTGCTCGCCTACCTGGGTTTGTCCGATACCTGCAATTACAACGTCTGTCATATGCTAATCCATGTATTCCTTGAAAAGCCAAAAACTTTACCGCAAAGTCGCCAAGGCGCAAACAAAGGATCGACACAAAGTGCACAAAGAAACCTCCAAGTGCTCAAAGGTTTTTATATTCATCATATCTTGGTGGTTCTTGTGCATTTCTTGGTGTCCTTTGTGTTTCCGGCTTTTCATTCTTCGCGTCTTTGCGCCTTCGCGGTAAGTTTCCTACTTCATCGTCAGCTTGCCGCGCATACGCGCATAGGTGGCATAATCGATCTGGGTGCGGCGAGCGATGTAATCCTGCGTGCGCGGAGCGCGCGTGCGCCGCTCGTCAATCAGGCCGGTCACCCGGATCGAGAATGCATCCGAACCGGCGCCCGAACCGAAGGAAACCATCAAAATGCGGTCGCCGGGTTCGGCGATATCCAGAATTGCCGTCAGACCGATAATCGCCGCGCCGGCATAGGTATTGCCGATCACCGGCACCAGCAGTCCCGCCGCGATTTGCTCCTTGCTGAAGCCCAGGCTGCCTGCCACACGCTGCGGGAACTTGGTATTGGGTTGGTGGAAGACGGCGTATTTGTAGTCGGCGGCGGTGGTGCCGTTGGCTTGCATCAAGGTTTGGGCAGCCTCGGTGATGTGCTTAAAATAGGCCGGCTCGCCGGTGAAACGCTGCCCGTGCTCCGGGTACTTCGCGTACTGCCGGCGCCAGAAATCCGGTGTATCGGTCACGTACGAGTAGGTATGCTCGATCACCGCCAGAGAATCCTCCGCCGGGCCTAACAGGAAGGCAGCCCCGCCCGCGCCGGCGGTGTATTCCAGGGCATCTCCCGGGCGTCCCTGGGCAGTGTCCATGCCGATTGCCAGGGCGTAGTCTGCCATGCTCGAGCCAATAAAGCCGATGGCAGCCACCATGGCTTCAGTCCCGGCTTTGCAGGCGAACTGCCAATCGGCAGCCTGCACGTTGGGCACCGCGCCGATCGCCTCCGCCACCAACGTAGAGGTGGGCTTGACCGCATACGGGTGCGACTCGGAGCCTACCCACACGGCGCGAATCCTCGCAGGCGCAACCCCCGCCCGCTTCAAGGCATTGCGCGCCGCCTCGATCGACATGGTCGCCACGTCTTCATCCAGCCCTGGGACTGCTTTTTCTTTGATGGGCAAAGCGCCCTGACCTTCCGTCCACACGCGGGCTACTTCCGAGGCCGGCAGCCGGTAGCGCGGCACGTACGCACCGTACCCGGCAATTCCGACCGGACGGGACGGCTTGAGCAAGAGATTTGAATTTTCAGGGAGAGATGCTTCCATCGATTTCACCTTATTCTGGTTCGTGTTGCATATAGATTATAGCAGGTTTCGCCAGGATGTCAAGGTAATGTCAAGATATTGCATAGATATACTCGACACACCGGTTTGCTTTTTGAACGTATCAATTGGCCGGGTGGATTTGAGAGAAATCCCTGAGACGCCGTCCACGAATTATTTTCACGAATACACGAATGCTGAGCAGCGAGATTGATTTCGCCCGTCAAACCAATTGACCTGGATAAAAATTCGTGTATTCGTGTTTCCCATTCGTGGACGGCACTTCCAGGCTGCAGATTAACCATCAGCTCCTGCCTGCGAATGCCAGCCTCTCAAAATCTCTTCGGCGCGATCGCTGCGCACGATTTTTTCATTCACCATCTGGCGGGCCAGGCGCTCGATCTGCTCCTCCTGCGCACCGGCGGCAATCGCCACCTGGCGGGCATGCAGGTTCATGTGGCCGCGCTGGATGCCTTCGGTCGCCAGGGCGCGCAGCGCCGCCAGGTTCTGCGCCAGCCCCACCGAGACGATGATCTCCGCCAGCTCAACCGCCGTGCTCACACCCATCATTTTGATCGCCGCGCGGGCGGTGGGATGCACGCGCGTGGCGCCGCCAACGATGCCTGCTGCCACCGGCATTTCCAGCGTCCCCACCAGATTGCCCTGCCCGTCTTTGCCCCAGGTGCTCAGCGAGGTGTAGCGCCCGAGGCGCGCAGCATAGGCATGCGCCCCAGCTTCAACCGCCCGCCAATCATTGCCGGTGGCGATCACCACCGCATCCACGCCGTTCATGATACCTTTGTTATGCGTGGCAGCCCGGTAGGGGTCCACAGCCGCAAAAGCCCAGGCGGCGATGATGCCATCGCGCACCTCGACGGCACTGTAATCATCGAAGGCCAGCTCCGCCAATGGAATCGTGCAGCGGGCGCGTGCCAGGCGCCGGTCCGCCAGGTTCGACAGGATGCGCAGGTGCACCCGCCCACCGGTGATCGCCTCCACCTCGCCTGCCAGCCGTTCCACCGCCGTATTGACCGCATTGGCGCCCATCGCATCGCGCACATCGTAGATCAAGTGCACCACCAGAAAAGGCCCGATGGGCGACGTCTCGATCAGGCGCACTTCCAGATCGCGCGGGCCGCCCCCCAGCCGCTGGAGCACAGGGTCGATGCCCGCTGCCTGGGATAGGAGCTGTCCTTTTTGCTCCAGCAGCGCCAGGCGAGCCGAGGCCAGGTCCGGCACATCCAGCACCTGCATCTGTCCGATCATTTCCGGCGCCATCGCGTGGGCAGTGAATCCGCCGCCAGCACGCGCCAGCCGCGCCATGAAGGAAGCCCCCGCCACCACGGAAGGCTCCTCGACTGCCATCGGCACCAGCACCTCGCGACCATTCACCACAAAATTAAGGCCGATCCCCAACGGCAGGCTGTGCAGCCCGACCACGTTCTCGATCATGTGATCGGCCTGCTCGAGCGCCAGACCCGCCTGCAAAGCTGCCAGGTCATCCGGCGCGAGCCAATCGCCCAACGAGGATAACCGCTCTGCCAAAGAGCGGTTATAAAATCCAGGGATACGCGAACTTTTCATACACCCATCCTGCGCTGCCAGAATTACACTTATTTTTATCCCTAGCGGGCTGGCAAAAACTATCAACCTCTGCTTGACACGCAACCCGGATAGATTTGGTGTAAAATATCTATACGGTGAGGATTTTTCCATGGCTTTACTAACCAGAGAGCAGCTTGAAGACCGGCTGGCAGCGCTTCATCGCGCCAGCCTGGAATTGGTGCGCGACCTCTCCCTGGAGAATGTCTTGGAGCGCATCGTCAAGCTGGCCCGCGAGCAGTCCGATGCGGCGTACGCCGCTTTGGGCGTCATGGATGACCAGGGCCGGCTGGTCAAATTCATCCCGGTAGGCATGTCGCAGGAAGAAATCAGCAGCGCCGGGCACCCCCCCGTTGGCCGCGGCTTGCTGGGCGCTATTCGCCTCGAGAAGCGCACCATCCGGGTCGCCAACCTGCAGGAAGATGCCAAAAGCACCGGCTTTCCCAGCGGACACCCGGTGATGACCTCATTCCTGGGCGTGCCCATCATGCTGGGGGCGCGCATCCTGGGACAGCTCTACCTGACCAACAAAGAAACCCATCCCGAATTTACCGCAGCCGATGAGCGCGTCATCGAGACCCTGGCAGCCTACGCGGCGGTAGCGATCAACAATGCGCGCCTGTATGAAGACCTGGTGCAGCGGGATGAGCAGTTAATTCACCGCAATCAAGACCTGGCGCTGATCAACGATATCGCCGCTTCTCTCGCCACCACCCTGGAAATCAACGAGATCCTGGATATCACGCTCAACCGGGTGATGGCTTACCTGGGTGTAGAAGCCGGCGAAATGTTCCTGATGGACGAGGGCGGCAAAGAACTGCGCCTGGGACTGCATCGCGGCGAATATTCCGAGGCCTTTCTCACCCGCGAGCGTTTTCTGATCGGCGAAGGCATGATCGGCCTGGCTGCCGAGGCCGGCAAGCCGCTGATCAGCACCGAGCTGAGCAATGACCAGCGCTTTCTCCGTCCGGCAGTAATCAAGGCGGGTTTCCGTAGTCTGGCTTGCATTCCGCTGCAAGCCGGCGGGCGCACGCTGGGCGTCATGAGCCTGGCATCTCGCAACGAACTCAGTTTCGACCAGCGCGAGCTCGACCTGCTGGCTTCGATCGGGGCCTGGGCGGGCATTACGATCGAAAATGCGCACCTGCACCGCCAGGCTGCCCGCCTGGCAATACTGGAAGAGCGCGAGCGCATCGGCATGGACTTGCATGATGGCATCATTCAGTCCATCTACGCCGTCGGACTGGCATTGGAATATGCGCGGGTCGCTATCGATGAAGACCCAGAGCTGTCGCGCAGGAAAATCGAACAAGCCATCGACAGCCTGAATAAAACCATCCGCGATATTCGCACCTACATCCTGGACTTGCGCCCGCGCCACCTCATCGGCGAGAACCTGGTTGAAGGAATGAAGCGCCTGGTGGAAGAATACCGCCTGAACACACTTTCTGAGGTGATCTTGAATGCTCCCGACACCTTGACCGGACTGCCCACCTCGCATGCTACGGCGCTGTTCCACATCTGCCAGGAAGCGCTGGCAAACGCCGCCAAGCATTCGCAGGCGCGCCGCACCACGGTCAATGTGTGGAGCACCAAAGACCGCGTCTTGCTGGAAGTGGTGGACAACGGGCGCGGCTTCGATCCACACAAAATGAGCGTCACCCTGGGACACGGCCTCTCCAATATGCACATCCGGGCGCGCAAAGTGGGCGGCGATGTAGAAATCACCTCCGCACCTGAAGAAGGCACCACCGTCATGGCATGGGTGCCGCGCCGCTCAGAATGAGCTTGATCACCAGCCGCAGCAACCCCAAAATCAAGCAGGTGCGCGGCCTGCGCCAGAGTAAGGAGCGCAGCGCGACCGGATCATTCATCGTCGAAGGCATTCGCCACGTCGGCGAAGCGGTTGCAGCCGGCGCCGAGATCGAAGCCATCTACTACGCACCTGAGCTGCTCAGCAGCGAGTTTGCTCGCTCGCTGGTGGCAGAGCAGCAGCAGCAAGGCCTGAGCTGCCACGCCGTTAGCAGCGATGTGTTCGCCTCCATCGCCGACAAGGAAAACCCGCAGGGTCTGCTCGCTGTGGTGCGGCAGCGCCGCGCAAATCTCTCCCACCTTTCGCCCGCCAATTTCCCGTGGGGTGTGGCGCTGCTCGCCCCGCAGGATCCCGGCAACATCGGCGCCATCCTGCGCAGCATCGACGCCGCCGGCGCAGGCGGGCTGATCTTGCTCGAAAACAGCGCCGACCCCTACCACCCCGGCGCAGTGCGCGCCAGCATGGGGGCGATCTTCTGGCTGCCTCTGGTGCTGGCATCCTTCGAAGATTTTGCGGCCTGGGCAAAGAGTCACGCCTACCACGTCTATGGCAGCTCGGCGCGCGGCCAGGCGGATTGCCGCCGGGTGGATTACCAGAAACCCGCCATCCTGCTGCTGGGCAGCGAGCGCGAAGGGCTGAGCGCGGAGCAGCAGGCAATCTGCGAAAGCATCTTGAGCCTGCCCATGCGCGGCAAAGTCAGCTCGCTCAACCTGGCGGTAGCGGCGGGGATTTTGATTTATGCCATGCAGGAAGTTTTTTTCAAATAAGATCGTAACGGCTGAAGCATTTTGTTCTAAAAATCCCAATTAACCCGTTGACAGAATCGTTTTCTCTGCTAGAATGAATAGGTATTATTCAATCATTCAATTGAATAATACGACTGTATGTATCTGGAAACCCAGGGCAAATTCACCCAACAGGTATTTCTACAGCTCGCCGGCATGTGTAAAGGCTTCGGCAACGAACGCCGCCTGGAGCTGTTGGAGCTGTTAGCGCAGGGCGAGTACAGCGTGGAAGAGATGGCGCGTGAGTTAGATATTTCAGTAGCCAGCACCTCTCAACACCTGCAAATCCTGCGCACCGCCCGGCTGGTAAGTGTGCAGCGCAGCGGCGTCAAAGCCTTATATCGCCTCTCCCACCCCAACGTGTACGATGTACTGCGAGCCTTATACCGCCTGGGCAAATCCCATCTGGTGGAGCTGGATACACTGGCATCTCAGCACATGCCGGAGCGCCGGATGATTAAGGAGATTGAGTTTGCAGAGCTGCAGCAGCTCCTGCAGGCACAGGAAGTGTGCATTCTGGACGTGCGTCCGGCGCGTGAATATCTTGCCGGACACATCGCCGGCGCCCATTCTATGCCGCTGGACTCGCTGGCCTCGCAAACGCACACCCTGCTGCGCCAACAGTTGATCGTGGTTTACTGCCGCGGACCTTACAGCACCCTGGCAGATGATGCCGCCAAACTGCTGCACAACCTGGGCTTCTCAGTGCAACGGCTTGCCTGGGGTTACCCGGAGTGGAAAGCACAGAACCTGCCGGTCGAAGAGCCCGGTGCGAGGGTGGTAACTAGGTAAGCAGCTGGGCTGCCGGTTGGCATTTTATCAAGGAGGTGTTCGCGTTCATAACCAACTTAATTGTCAGATACCTGCTGCGTTCATCGCCTGCAGGGCAGGTCAACCAACCTTGAGAATAAACGTAGGAGAAGATAATGAAACCAGCTGAAACCGTCTCGAAGAAACAGATGGAGCATATCCACCCCGCAATCCCAGAAGCTTACAACCAGTACCAGCAAGGGCGCATTACCCGGCGTGAATTCCTGCGCTTCGCCACCCTGCTGGGCATGTCTGCCGCGCTGGCAGCCTGCGCCGC
>JBGSTO010000018.1:0-6821 GCA_041736465.1 Anaerolineales bacterium
GTCAAGGCCTACTGTATCAATCCGGGATGGGATACGCCCAGTATCGGCGCCGATTATGTGTTGAAAGCCGACGGAATTTTTGTGCCGGTGACTGAACCCGCTGGCGACCCGCTGCAGCGTTTCGCAATCATCCAGTAAAGAGCAGATGCACCCGGCTGTGACATTGTGATTGCCTCTCTCCCCCAAGTGGTGTAGCTAAAAATCCCCTGACCGGCGGATGCTGGTTCGAGCCTGAAATAATAGAATAAATAATGACGACCTTGAGGCAGCGGGCGGCAAAGCCGAGCAGCTTATTGGCTTGCTCCTGCAGCAGTATGGTTACACCCGCGAGCGCGCGGAACAATAATTCAACCGACGGATAGCAGAATTAACAGGAGAATAGCATATGAATCTGATCATTTGGCTTATCGCAGGGGCAGTAATTGGCTGGCTTGCCAGCCGGATCATGGGCACCAGTGGGCAGCAAGGTTTACTCCTCGATATCGTTGTGGGAGTCATTGGCGCTGCCCTGGCTGGATGGTTCCTCACCCCGCTGTTTGGGATTGGCACGATCAACCAGAACAACTTCAGCTTACCCGCCCTGCTGGTCTCGCTGGTAGGCGCCGTTGCGCTGCTGGCAATCGTCAGACTGCTTCGAGGCGGCCGGCGATAACCGGTCTGGCTGATTGATTAAGCTTTTTATCGGGGAGGTGACCCTTCCACCAACTGCTTAAAACCTATTCTTATTATCGAGGAGGTAGTTATGGGACGTAAGGGAGTGAGTAAGCGTAAGAAATCGAAGGACAAGAAAGAAGCTGCGCCCAGCTCTGGGAGTATTGCTGCTTTGACCGAGCGCAAGACAGGTTTCCAACCGGAGATGGTGGCTGATAAAGATAAGCCGGCTGCAAAAGGCAAGAAGAAGCACTGAGCCTTCCGGCATGAAGTGGCTTAGATCTCTTTTGGGCGCAGCAGGCATGATCAACTGCCGGCTGCGCCCAAGACCTGCTTTAATGCGCGGCAAATGCGATTGAAGCAGCATCTATCACAATTAATCACCCGTAAAAGCTGGTCGCAGGTAGTGGGCCACGCACAAGGATGTCATCCTGAGCGGAGCGAAGGATCTAGATCCTTCACTTCGTTCAGGATGACAGATCAAATAAGGGAGATCCAACCATGTGTGCAGTCAAACGGTTCAGCCTGGCTGAGGCGGTGCAAATTGGTGAGGCTTTAGGGATCGATTGGCAGGCCTTCGATGTCGAACAGTTCCACATGGGGCTGCAAGTTGAGCTTGAGCACGGCGCCAGGGATCCGCAGACCGACGTAACCAATGATGACGCCCTGACAACCGGGAAAATCGCGTGGGCGCATCTGAAGGAGTTCCCGGACTACTACACCCGCCTGGCGGCGATGGAAAAAGAAGCGGATGAATATTGGAAGAAGCTGAAGCGCCCAGGCGAATAGGCTCAATAATTGGGTCCAGGCTTTATTTCCCAGTCGAAGCTAGAGAATCAGGAGTTTAAACCATGGCAACCACTACCAGCAAGAGGACAACCAAGCGACCATCCAAAGGGCAGCGCACCTATACGCGCCGGTTGAAACAGGCAGCGCGCAAGGAAATTGGCGCCAACACCCCGCAGCCAGCGAAGGTGCAGCCTGTGCAAGAACCCAAGCCGAAGGATCAATCCTGAGGCAGATGCATGGACACTCAAAGACCAGACGAAGATCGTCCGAAGGAAGAAAACATGCGCCTCCCCCCCGGGAAGAGACCGTTCCATTTTTCGATCGGTTTTGTGTTTTCTCTCATCATGCTCGCATTTCTGTTATTTCGCCTGGTCGGCGGAATGCTTCCGACTGCACAAGAGCTGGCATACAGCGAGTTCAAGAAAAACCTTGCCGAAGGACAAATCGCCAGCGTACTGATAGGCGCAGCCAGCATCAGCGGTAATCTGCGCGATGGCGCTGCCTTCACCACCGTGCGGGTGGAAGACCCAGAGCTGACGCAGCTGCTGGAGGCTCAAAATGTGGAGATCCGCGGGCAGGTGGAAAGCAGCGGCGGCATCCTGGGCTTCATCTTAGCCTGGGTGCTGCCGATGGCTGTGATGGTCGGTCTGTGGTACCTGCTCATGGGGCGCAACAAAGGCGGGGCTGGCGGTCCGATGGGCAATATCTTCTCCTTTGGCAAAAGCAAGGCGCGCGTGATCCAGGGCGAGCAGACCGGGGTGACATTTAAGGATGTTGGCGGCGCCGGAGAGGCAGTGACGGACCTCAAAGAGGTGACCGAATTCCTCAAGAACCCGGATCACTTCCAGCGCCTGGGCGGCAAGATGCCCAAAGGCGTTTTGCTGATTGGGCCTCCTGGCACCGGGAAGACCCTGCTCGCCAGGGCAACTGCCGGGGAGGCCGGCGTGCAGTTCTTCAACCTGAGCGGAGCCGAATTTGTGGAAATGTTCGTCGGGGTCGGTGCATCGCGGGTGCGCGATCTGTTCGAGCAGGCCAAGAAGAGCGCGCCTTCGATCATTTTTATTGATGAAATCGACGCCATTGGGGGGCGGCGGGCTGGCGCAGGAGCGATCGGGGTGCATGAGGAGCGCGAGCAAACCCTCAACCAGCTGCTGGCCGAAATGGACGGTTTCGAAACCTCACGCGGGGTAATCGTGATGGCTGCTACCAACCGGCCCGAGATTTTAGATCCTGCCCTCTTGCGACCCGGTCGTTTTGATCGCCAGGTGATGGTCGATCTGCCGGATCGCCAGGGTCGCCTGGAAATATTAACCATCCACATACAGTTGGTTACCCTGGGCACGGATGTGAACCTGGAAGCGGTGGCGCAGATGACCCCTGGTTTTTCTGGAGCCGACCTGGCAAATCTGGTGAACGAAGCTGCGCTGCTGGCATCGAGACATGGGAAAGAAGCCGTCGAGATGGCCGATTTCGATGGGGCTTTCGAGCGCGTGGTTGCAGGCTCGGAACGCCGCACGCGCACCATTACACCGAATGAGAAGCGCGTGGTTGCAGTGCATGAAGCCGGGCACGCCTTGATTGCCAGCCTGACCCCGGAGGCGGATAAGGTGCATAAAGTGACGATCGTGCCGCGCGGGCGGGCCCTGGGATATACCATGCAGCTCCCCACCAATGACCGCTTCTTGCTGAGCCAACACGAGCTGGAAACCCGGCTGACGATCCTGGTGGGGGGAAGAGCAGCAGAAACGTTGGTATTTGGGGAGGCCTCCACCGGGGCAGCGGATGATCTTGGGCACGCCACAGACCTGGCGCGCCGCATGGTGACCGAATTCGGCATGAGCACCGTTCTGGGGCCGGTTCGCCTGGCAGCCGATATGCAGGCCAATTTCCTCAGCCAGCAGCTCGGCCTGGATGCTCGGGTCAGCCCGGAAACTGCCAGCCTGGTGGATATCGAGACGCGCCGCATCCTGGAAGAAGCCGTGGATGCCGCCGGCGGCATCCTGAAAACTCACCGCAGGGAGCTGGACAGCCTGGCGGACCTGCTTTGCGAACACGAAACGGTCGATGGCGCACAGATTGAGGCGATTCTCGGTAGAAAAGAAACAGCGCCTGCAATTCCTGCTCCAAACGGACACAAGTCCTTATAAATGGACGTATGGATAAAAAGGACGATCATAGGTGAACGAAATGATTGCGTATAAGGTCGGAGATCGCGTTGTGCATTCGAGTTATGGCAGCGGGAAGATTACTGCCATTGCTGATAAGGGATTACCGGGCCAATCGTGCATGTATTATGTCATCGAGGGCCGCGAGCAAACGCTGTGGGTTCCGGTTGACGAAAACGATAAAAGCAGCCTGCACCTGCCGGCCTCGCGCGCCGATTTTAAACTGCTGATCAGTATCCTGCGCAGCCAGGGCGAGAAAATGTCCCACAATCCTTTCCTGCGTCGATCTCAACTTGAGGAACGCATGTATAAAGCCTCCCCCACAGAATTATGCCTGGTGATCCGGGATCTAAACTACCGGTCGCACAGCACGAGACTGAGCAGCAGCGATATTCGGGTCTTGAAGGACGCCCAATCGCACCTATTGGATGAATGGGAGCAAGCCTTCGGCACCCCGCGAGAAATTGCCAGGCGTGAAATGGAATGGATCTTAAAAGAAGATCCAGCCAAAAGAAACGCTTTATAGCCCCCAAACCTTTCATTGCCATGAACTGCTCCGGGAATTTCTGACAATATATGGTATAATTCAGGAGTTAGGAATCAAAACCCCGTAAACCAATGGAACAAGCTGACCCGGGCGCCGAAAATTGGCGCAGTTGAGGGTCGTTTACCACCGGATGCATCTGGTTCTGATTTAACGACCAGATGCCTTTGGTTCCTAAACAATATTGAATATGCCCCTTTATTTGATGGGTCATTCTGAGCGCAGCGAAGAATCTCGCACGACCGGCATCGACACCTTCTACAGGGCGCACACTGTGCGACCAGCTTACGATTGGGGCAATAGAGGAAGAAATGTTAGCAACAAATACGTATATTACCGTCCACGATAGTTTCGACGGGAAAAGCCAGACTGCCCGGGATTTATACGGCCTTCTGGTAGATGAACTCAATAAATTTGGACCTGTCCAGGAAAGCCAGAAAGCGATTTCTATTTCCCTTGAAAACCGCAGGCAGTTTGCCTCGGTGCTGATCCGAAATCGCTCGCTCAAGCTGGTGCTGCGCACGCAGCACCGGATGAGCAGCCCGAGAATTCTCAGCATCCAGCGGGTTGCCGGCTACGGTTTCGACCACACCATCGTGTTGAATTCAAAAACTGAAATTGACGACGAGCTGGTGAGCTGGCTGGGGGATGCGTACCACTACAGCAAATAACCCAGACGGTGGCGCTGCGCCACAAGCCCGGAAAGTTTTATTTGCGTTCAACCTGCAGATAAGCACAATACCCCCACCGCAGAACAGCACGGTGGGGGTATTTTTTTTACATTTAGCCGGGACGAAGCGTTCACACCCCCAGCGGCACTTCATCCGGCAGCGGCCCTCGCTCGCCCAGGTGCTCGAGGCGCGCCATCGGCGCCAGGCGCTGGCGTTTGCGGCGCGGCGAGCCGTAGTAAGAGACTGTCCCCGTCCCGAACAGGGTGACATCCAGCTCCTGCTGCGCCCAAACGGTGGCAGAGCCTGCGCCGTTCAACCGCAGGCGAGAGATGTAGCTGCACAATCCGGGCGCTTCGTACTGCCCAATACCGTTGACCACCACCTGCTGCTCGCGGCTGAAGCCGGCAGCTTCGATGCGCCCGCCGCCCAGCAGCTCCACGTGCAGCTTCTGGGTGTCCAGCTCGGGCAGTTCGACGCTGCCATACCCGTTGAAGCGCAGCCACAGGCGCGGTGTGCGCAGCCTGCCGGAGCTCACATAGGCGATGCCGTAGATCTCCAGGGCGGTCAGGTCGGTGACGGTCAGGTGGTACTGGATGCGCTTGCGCGTCAGGCTGGTGGCGACGGCGTCTGACATGCGCTGCGTCAGCCCGCCGCGCAACCCAAGGGTGAGCTGCCCACCGGCGACGAATGCCTCCAGCCGCTCGCGCAGCTGCGGCGGCGCCTGGATTTTTAATGCTTCTCGCTCCCCCTGCACGATGGTCAGCCAGTGCTCGTGCTGCCCGCGCAGCAGGACGCGATCGAAACCCGATACACGGGGTTCAAGGATGACTACGCTCGTTCCACTCATGGTTGTTTCTCCGTTTTAAACGAACTTGTTGGCTCAGGGTGTTTCCTTGTGGGGGCGGGTTTGTTCAGGCAAGGCGCATGCGCCTATCAACACGCCTCTCAGGCTTTCCAATCTTATCCTTCGGAGCAAAAACCCGCCCCCGGGAGGCCAACCCATCTGTGGATAAAGACAGGGTGGGTTTTTGCCTCGTATGGCCGGGTTGAAATTCCTGACGGACGGGTCTTTGCATCGACACGCCTTGCTGGTACAAACCCACCCCTACGGTACGAGGGCGAGGGTTCATCCAGCTGGCACTCCTGCCGGCGCGGGCTGCCCCTGCGGCAGCTTCTCCACGATCAGCACAAAATCCACCTGGTGGACCCACATCGCCTGGATGGAGACGTTGGGGATGATGGCAACCACTTCGCCTTCCAGGCTGTTCAAGAATCGTTCCAGGTTGCCCTGATCCCTGGTCATGCGGATATCGAAACGATGCACCCGGTAGCTCATTCCAGACCTCCTGTCTGCTGCGGCAGGCGCACACACCTGCCATTCCGCTCATGCCCCCATATCTACTATACGAAAAAATCCCCCGGCAGGTTACGGTCTGCAGGGGGATTTTTGGACATATCCAGGTGGCTGAATTTATTAATCCCGGCCGGCTCACACCTGGTAGCAGGCTACCCAGTGCCCGGCGCCCTTTTCCCGCAGCGGCGGGTGATCCTGGGATTTGCACAGCGCGCCGTTGCCGTTGACCAGCGGGCAGCGCTCCAGAAAGCGGCACTGCGGCTTGGGATCGATGGGCTTGCTGACGCTGCCTTTTACCATAGGCACTTTGCGCACAAAATCGGGATCGGGCACCGGTACGGCAGAGATCAGGGCGCGGGTGTAGGGGTGCAGCGGGTTGGCGAGCATCTCTTCGGTCTCGCCGCGCTCTACGATCTTGCCCATGTACATCACGGCGATCTCCTGGCAGGTGTAGCGCGCCACTGCCAGGTCGTGGGTGATATAGAGATAGCTCACGCCGGTGCGCTCTGCCAGCTCCATCATCAGGTTCATGATCTCCGCCCGGATGGAGACGTACAGCATGGAGGTGGGCTCATCGGCGACCACGAAATCCGGCTCTACCACCAGGGCGCGGGCGATGGCGACGCGCTGGCGCTGCCCGCCGGAAA
>JBGSTO010000031.1:0-2499 GCA_041736465.1 Anaerolineales bacterium
CAGTGCAGAAAGCACCAGGCCGCGGCGGGCTAAGGGGACACAGGCTGCAGGATGCGAGAAGGTAAAAGGCATGCAACCCCTATTTTACCCTCGGGGTATCGATTCGCCGCATTACTTTCACCGGCAGGCGCTGCTGTTCAAACGCGCATGGTGATCGTATGGAATGTCCGGTGCACGCGCAGTTTATGCTTCAGCAGCGGTCAAAATATACTCGGTCAGCAGCCGATCGGTGAGTGCATGGGCCGCGCGTACGGCATAGTTTGTGCTCGTGACGACTGCCACCAGCTCTAACTCCGGAAAGATTACCACCTTGTTCCCGCCGGTGCCCGCCATGAAGTAGGAGTCATGGCTGCGGGCCGGTGTCGAGAATGCCTTTAGCCACCACAAGTACCCATACGCGCTATCCTCATTCACCTGAGCATGGGGGCGCGTGGATGCTTTGACCCACTCTTCTGAGATTACACGCTTTCCTTTCCAGGCGCCACCGTTGAGATACAGCTGGCCCAGCTTCAATAGATCCCGGCTGCGCAGCCCTAACCCACCACCCGTCATCGCCAGGCCGAGAGGAGTGAACTGCCATTCGACCTTGCGAATACCAAGCGGGTGAAATAAAACCTCACCGGCAAAACCGGTTAGCGGCCTTTCAATGAGGCGCTCCAATGCTGCGCCAAGCAGCACGATCCCTGCGGTGCAGTAGCTGAAACTGCGCCCGTACGGCGAATCGGATGGCTTCGGCGCCCAGGCCGGAAAGCCCTTGATTGGCAGGTTGAGGGCAAACTGCACCCAATCTTCGATCAGGTACATGCGCTCTTCGTTGCCGCGTGAGAACGAATTCCAGTCATCGCATTCCAGAAGCGAGCTCATGGTCAGCAGGTCCTCGAACGTGATGTCCGCCTTGCGCGGGTCGGGGTCCTGCACTGGCGCTTTGTCTGGGAAGAGGGGGAGGATGGGCGTGCTGACCCCAGCCAGCAAGCCTGAGTCGATGGCGATCCCAACCAGCATGCCGGTGACGGTTTTGGTTGCCGAACGGGTGTTTCGCAGCCCGTCCTCGCCCTGGTCATCGAAGTAAGCCTCGTACGCCAACCGTCCATGACGTGCGATCAAGACGCTGGTGATGTGCTGGAAATCGCCGGACCGGATGGCTGCTTGCATGCTTTGAAGCTGGTTTGCGGAAATGCCAACGGCATCCAGGCTGGCTGCCGGCCAGTCTTCTGAATTTGGGAAAGGTGATGTTGAAGGGGTCATTTGGTGTCGCCCGAGTCTTTGCGAGGCTGTCTGCTTAGTGAGAGAGATAGGATCTCACCAGCCAGCTCCTGGTGAAATGCCCGGCGGTGATCAATTCGATCCACATCGGACCGCCAAAGAGCTGGCGGGCGATGGCGCCCACGTCCAAACCCTGCTGGCTCAAATCCAGCACGCGACGACCAGTTTCTTCCAGGTAGGCGATTTTCTCTGCCAGCGCCTGGTGGGGATTGTCGCGCACACGGGCGCTGCCGGGAAACAATCGCGCCAGGGGCAGGGCTGCGACGCGTTTCAGGGAGGCGATGATCTGCCAGATGTCATAACCAGCGCGCAGCGCTCGATCTCTGCCGCCAACGAATAAGTCGCCGGTGAACAGCCAGCCGCGCTCCTGCTCGTAGAGACAGATATGGTCCGGGCTGTGGCCCGGGGTGCAGATCACCTGGTAGCGGTATTTACCGGCTGCGATCAAATCTCCGTCTGCGACGGGTTGGGCGGTGGAGGGCTTGGGCCAGCCCCAGAAGACGCGGCGGTAGAGCTGGAGCGGTTGAGCTTTTCTGGGATTTTCCAGAACCGGCAGAGCCAGCGGGTGGGCGAATATTTTCAGGTCTGTGCGCTGCGCCTGCAGGTCGCCGTTGGCGCCGAAGTGGTCTTCGTGGGTGTGGGTGTTGACCAGGCAGGTGAGCGACTCGCCGCGCAGCAGTGCCGCAAGATCTTTGGCGGTGTGGGCGCAGCCGCTGTCCACCAGCAGCCCATCCACCAGGTAGGCGGTGGTCCAATAATAGCCGCGACCGGCAATCGTGCGAGCCGAGTCGATGCGGGTGACGTCCTCGTACCGGGTGATTTTTATCATAGGGCAGAACGGCGGAATAGGACCGGCGAGACAGACGTATTATAGATCATTGTGCAAGCCTTGTGGGCGCTGAGATCGCCTCTTGACAGAGGTGGTTAATTTTGATATAAAGAGTCGCAATTGAATAGAAAAGGCTGTGAAGAGGAAAAGTAGGCGCTGAAACTGCGGCCCAGAGAGCAAGGAAATGGTGTGAGCCTTGCCCGGAAGCCAGCGCTGAATGGCCCTCAGAGCCGCAGGGCGAACGGGTATGCGAATGCCTTACTAACCCACGCCGGAGATGCCACCGTTACCAGGGCAAAGGGTATAACCAACCCGTGCGGGTTGGCGTACTCGATCGAGTGAGGCTGGCTCTGCTGGAAACCTGTCGCTAACACCGGCGGGTTTTTTCGTTTATTTGCCAGGGCGTA
>JBGSTO010000114.1:0-1504 GCA_041736465.1 Anaerolineales bacterium
CGGCATCCAGGCCAGCCTGGGCGTGGTCAGCGCGCTGGGCGGCCCGGTGCGCACCGGTCGCGGCGGGCTGCTCGAGCAGTACCTGCGCACCGACGCCATCCCTTACCCTGGCTTCTCCGGCGGCCCGCTGGTGGACGCTGAAGGGCGCGTGGTGGGCATCAACACCTCCGGTCTGGCGCGCGGTGCCTCGCTCACCATCCCGGCGGAGCTGGCCTGGAAGGTAGCCGAGACGCTTAAGCAGCACGGGCGTATCCGCCGCGGTTTTCTAGGCGTGCGCAGCCAGCCGGTGGATGTTTCCGCCGTGCAGCAGGGCGCCCTGGGGCGCGAGCAGGAATCCGGCCTGCTACTGGTGGGCGTTGAGCGCGGCAGCCCGGCCGATTCCGGCGGTTTGCTGGTGGGCGATATCATCGTGGCGATCAACAGCCAGCCGGTGAGCGACCCAGACGAGCTGCTGGCGCTGCTGACCGGCGAGGTGGTGGGCAAATCCACCCCGGTGCAGGTGCTGCGCGGCGGGCAGCCCACCACAATCCCAGTTACAATAGGGGAACGCAAGTAGGAGCATCAAATGTTTGGATCATTCAATTCCAATGAACTCAGCGACGCGCTGTCCGGCGTGGCGGGACGCATCCGCCGCAGCCTGGCAGTGGTGCACAACGGGCGGCGCGGCGCCGGAGCAGGGGTGGTGTGGCGCTCCAGCGGGCTGATCGTGACCAACAATCACGTCATCGCACACGGCAAGCCGCGCGTCACGCTGGATGACGGGCGCGAGTTCCCGGCCCGCATCCTGGCGCAGGATGCCGAGATCGACCTGGCGCTGCTGCAGATCGAGGCCAATGAGCTGCCTGCCGCCCCGATTGCCGATTCGCGCAGCCTGCGGGTAGGCCAGATGGTGATGGCGATCGGCCATCCCTGGGGGCAGCGCGCCTTCCTGACCCGTGGCATCGTCAGCGGTATGTCCCAGGCCGAGACGGGCGGCAAGCGCGGTTCGGTGCCGGTGATCCGCTCGGACGTGCACCTGGCGCCGGGCAACTCCGGCGGCCCGCTGATCAACGCCTCCGGCGGCGTGGTGGGCATCAACACGATGATCGTGGGCGGCGATATCAGCCTGGCCATCCCCAGCCACCTGGTAGAGAGCTTTGTGCAGGAAGTGCTGGGCGAACCGGCTGGAGCGCTTGCCTGATGCGGCTGGCGTTGGTAGCCCTTGCGCCGGCGCTGCGAGCAGGGCTGCGTGCCTTGCTTGGCGCGGCCGCGGGCATCGAGGTGGCAGCCGAAGCGGCTTCCCTGGGTGGGCTGCACTCGCTTGAAGAAGTAGATGTATTGGTGCTGGCGGCGGAATCTGCCTGGCGGGAAGAGCTAGAAGACTGGCTCTCCTCCGGCAGCTCCGCCGCCGTGCTTTTGCTGGTGGGCGAGGACAGCTCGTCGCTGCGCTGGCTGGCGGGCCTGGGCGCACGCGCCTGGGGCGCGCTGCCGCTCGAATCCTCCGGCGAGGAGCTGCTGGCGGCAG